>JAYTOR010000073.1:0-31602 GCA_043747685.1 Actinomycetota bacterium | reverse complement strand
CGATGTCGGAGCGTTGCTCGCAGACCCGTTGTGGAGGTCGAAGGCGGCTGATGCTGACGGCATCGTCGTGTCGCTCGACAGCATCGACTACGCGCCGCTGATCCCGCGTCCCGACAAGATCGTCTGCGTCGGGCTCAACTACCGAACGCATATTCTCGAAATGGGCCACGACACGCCGTCGTACCCGACGTTGTTCGCCAAATATCGCAGCTCGCTGATCGGCGCGAACGACGACATCGTCCTACCGGCCGTTTCGACCAAGGTCGACTGGGAGTGCGAGTTGGCAATCATCATCGGATCGGCGGTTCGACACGCCGATGAGCAGTCAGCGGCTGCAGCGATCGCCGGCTACTCGATCCTCAACGACGTATCGGCCCGAGACTGGCAGAACCGGACGAGTCAGTTCCTGCAGGGCAAGACGTTCGAGTCGTCGACACCGCTCGGTCCATGGCTCGTCACTGCTGACGAACTGGACGCAGCACCGGGGCCGCTGCAGCGGATCGTGTGCGAGGTCGACGGCGAGACGATGCAGGATTCGACGACGGACGATCTGCTCTTCGACTGCAGGACGATCGTCTCCTACATCTCGACGATCATGACGCTGTTGCCTGGCGACGTCATCGCAACAGGTACTCCCAGCGGTGTCGGCGCCGGCCGGAGCCCGCAGCGCTTCCTCCAACACGGCAATCTCGTCGTCAGCACGATCAGCGGTCTCGGCGAACTGCGCAACCGCTGCGTTCGAGAGGTGCTGCCCGGCTGACGCTCAGCAGACACCGGACACTTCTGGTGGCGAATATCGCAGCCCCTGCGATACTCGCCTCCAGAACCCTCGGATCTCCGCGACGCCCGGGTTCAGTTCGTGATCGCAAAGCGACTGTCGGAATGCAACAGACCTTCAGGGACGCCGAGGGCGCTGGACGTCCACACCCAGACGCGCCACATCAGCCGGTCCGGATCGGTATAGGCCTCGCGACCGTGCGTCATCCGGTAGTTGTCGATGATCGCCGCTTCACCTGCTGCAGGCAGAAACCGCGGTGCAGCGGAGGCGGTCGACACGACGGCGTCCTTCCAGGCGTCGATCATCGCTTGATCGCCCGGCGGGTCCGAGCTCTCGTCCGACGGCCGTTGATACGGGAACAGGCGCAACATCATTCGTCCTGCAGCCGTATGGCCGAGTATCGGACTGACAGACCGGCGCATGTCCGGCTCCGTCTGGTCGACGGCTACCGCCTCCATCCGTTCGACAACGCCGGCCGCTCCGGAACGACGGAGTCGATCGATCACGTCGTAGCCGTCGACCAGGAACGATTCGCCACCGATGGGCGACGACTGGCCGCAGAGCAACAGGAAGTAGTCCGGGTAGCGGTCACCGTAGGCGAACCCGTCGGTGTGCGACGGCAGAGGCTTGGTGTTGTCGAGGTCAGCGGGCCGACGATCCTTGTCGCCCCCGGCGCGCACCTCCGACGGTTCCGGAATCTGCAGCACGTCGGCGCCAAAGACCGAGTGGGCAACAGCCACGGCGTCTTCAGGGGAGGTGCCGAGCCCGGTGAGGATGACGCATCCGTCAGCATCGACGATCCGGCGTGCCTCCACCGGGTCTGATGTGCGCCGTGGATGGACTGACGAAGTGTGCATGTGCATTGCTCCTGCCTTTGAGTGAACCGGACGGTTCAACAGTAGCTGATTCGATGGCCAGGCGGGTTTTGGGCAGTTGACGTCCTTGTTTCGTGGGTGCTAACACGCACGGTCCGCGCGTCGGGCGCTACCGTCTTGCAGATGGCTGAGGCGATGACGGAACGAGAACGATTGCGGTCGCTCGTCGCGGACTACTGCGTCGAGCGTGGTGTTGCCGACTTGACGCTGCGCAGTGTCGCCGAGGGAGTCGGTTCGAACAACAGGATGCTGCTCTACTACTTCGGCACAAAGGAATCGTTGATCGTCGAAGCGCTCGGCGAAGCGATGAGCCGGTTCTCTCAGTTCGAGGGGGTGTTCGCAGCGATCGAAAACGAGTCCCGTGGTCTCACCGCTCGGCTCAGCGACGCGTGGAAGGCGATCTCGGCGCCGACGAATCTGCCGTACCTGCGTCTGTTCTTCGAGGTTTTCGGCCTTGCTTCGCAGTATCCCGACCGCTTCGGTTCGTTCATGGAGACGGTCGGTAACGAATGGACCGAGCGGGTCGCGCTTTCACTGACGCGCGGTGGCACGGCCAAGCCGCAGGCTCGTTTGCTGGCTCGCCAGATCGTCGCCCTGTGGCGCGGGATGCAGTTCGACCTCATCGCCAGCGGCAAACGGACCAGTATCAACCGCGCCTACGAAGATGCGGTCGAAGGTTTCGTCCAGCGCGCAGCATCCGCCGGGTACAGCGCAGCGCTCTGATGAACGGCAGCTACCGCTTGGGCGGTCCGGCGCTGGTGAACCGGGTACCGGGCGGATCGACGGCGAATGATGCCGGTCTGGCCCACGACTCCTCGTAGATCAGTTCGTCCATCGGTCGTCGTCTGACCGGGCCGTGATGACCCTGCGGTTTGCCGAGGGTGATCGCCGCAGCAATGAGCACTTCGGCCGGTATGGCGAGCAGCGCGCGCAGTTCGGCTTCGACCACGCTGTGCCAACCGGTCAGCACGCCGCCGTATCCGATGGCCCTAGCCGCCAGCAGCAGGTTCTGGCATGCCGGGTAGATCGAGGCACCCTCGAGTTCGTTGGCCGCCCGGTACCGGACCAGGCAGGGCAGGATGAGGACTGGCACGCTGGCGATGGCCTCGACATACCGCTGCATCGTCGCCGCCATTCGTGCCTTCGGCGAGTCGGCCTGTGCCCCTGACCCGCCGTCATATCCATCGTTCTGGCGCTTGAAGCCCCACATTTGCTGGGCTCCCTCGCTGATCAGCGACTTGGCGGCTGCCGCGTTCGGACCGTCGGTCAGCACGATGAACCGGAATGGTTGGCGATTCGACCCGCTCGGCGCCCGGGTGGCGGCGAACATGATCGTCCGTAGCGCATCCGCCGGCACTGGCTCGTCGCGGTACCGGCGGATGGCCCGCGTCGATGTCAGTGCATCCAGCAATCCAACGGTGTCGGCAGGGAGAGGGGTGGTTGCCAGCTCTTCTGCACTCATGGCTTCATCCATATCGACGTTCCATTCTTGTCGGCGTTGGAGCGAGAACGGCAGCGGCGGCCCGTCAAGGACGGACCGCCGCTGTGACGCCGCTGTGACGCCGCTGCGGGCGCAATCGTCGTGGCTGCTTACTTCGGGGGCATACGAATGCCGCCGTCGACCCGGACGACCTCGGCGTTCATGTACGGGTTGGTGATCAGATCGAGGACCATGAACGCCAATTCTTCTGCATGACCGAGGCGCTTGGGGAACAGCACGGACTCACCGAGCTTGGCCTTGAACGCCTCTGACGCCTCGCCGGTGCCGTAGATCGGCGTATCGATGAGGCCGGGAGCAACCGTGTTGACGCGAATGCCGAGGGCCGAAAGATCACGGGCGATCGGCAATGTCATCCCGACGATGCCACCCTTCGACGCCGAGTAGGCCGCCTGGCCGATCTGGCCGTCGAACGCCGCAACCGACGTCAAGTTGATGACGACGCCGCGATTGCCGTCGGAGTCGAGCGGCTCGGTCTTGGCCATCGCTGCTGCGGAGAGCCGCAGCATGTTGAACGATCCGAGGAGGTTCACCTTGACGACGAAGTCGAAGCGCTTCTGCTCCATCGGTTCGTTGTTACGGTCGACGGTGCGGCCGGCGAACCCGAGGCCCGCGGAGTTGACGAGTACGCGCAGCGGGCCCATCTCCGTCGCGGCGGCGACGGCAGCCTTGCCGTCGTCTTCGCTCGACACGTCGCATTTGACGAAGATCCCACCAACCTCGGAAGCAACGGACTTGCCGAGGTCTTCGTTGAGGTCGGCGATGACAACGTGTGCGCCGAGCGCTGCAAGCTGGTGGGCGCAGGCTTCGCCGATGCCGGAGGCACCACCGGTGACGATCGCCGAAGCACCTGTGAGATTCATACGCGGCATCTCAGTCCACGATCCTTTCGATGATGGTGGCGTTGGCCATCCCCCCGCCTTCACACATGACCTGCAGACCGTAGCGTCCGCCGACTCGCTCGAGCTCGTTGAGCAGCGTCGCCATCAATTTCGTTCCGGACGATCCGAGCGGATGGCCGAGTGCGATGGCGCCGCCGTTGACGTTGACCTTCGACATGTCGGCGCCGGTCTCTTTCTGCCACGCGAGCACGACCGAGGCAAACGCCTCGTTGACTTCGAACGCATCGATGTCATCGATCGACAGGCCGGTCTTCTCGAGGATCTTCCTGGTCACGGGGATCGGTCCCTTGAGCATCGTCACCGGATCGGCGCCGATCACGGCGAAAGCGTGGAAGCGGGCGCGCGCCTTGAGGCCGAGTTCCTTGGCCTTCTCGGCGCTCATGATCAGTACCGCCGAGGCGCCGTCGGAGATCTGGGAGGAGTTGCCGGCGGTGATGATGCCGTCTTCCTTGAACGCCGGCTTGAGCTTGGCGAGCGTCTCGGCGGTCGTGCCTTCGCGGATGCCCTCGTCGCGGGTCATCTGCTCCTTGTGATCGCCGAGTTCGACCGTGATCGGGATGATCTCGTTCTGGAAACGGCCCTCTGCTGTTGCCTGCGCTGCGCGCTGCTGGCTCGAGGCACCGAAGGCGTCGAGGTCTTCGCGCGTGATGCCGTACTCGACGGCGATCATGTCGGCGCCGATGCCCTGCGGCGGGAGGCCGGACTCGGAGTAGCGCTGCATCATCTCCGGCGGGAACGGGTTGCCCATCGTTCCCCCGACGACCGAAGCGCCCATCGGTGTGGTGCTCATGACCTCGACCCCGGCGGCGACGACGATGTCGTAGGCACCGGCGATGACACCCTGGGCAGCGAAGTGCATCGCCTGCTGGCTCGAACCGCACTGGCGGTCGATCGTGGTCGCCGGTACCGACTCCGGCCATCCGGCAGCGAGGACGGCACTACGGCCGATGTTCAGTGACTGCTGACCAACCTGCATGACGCAGCCCATGATCACATCGTCGACCGTCTCCGGATCGAGATGGTTGCGCTCCTGCAGCGCCTTCAACACTTCGGCGGCCAACGACGCCGGGTGCCAATCCTTCAACTTTCCGTTGCGCTTTCCGCCCGGTGTGCGGATGGCGTCGACGATGACTGCGTCTGTCATGGTGTGCTCCTTGTAGTGAGATTCGCGGTGGTGGGAATCGGGTTGGTCTGGCTGGGGCTCGAGGCGATTGCCGAGACGAGGTTGCGCTGCAGGCGGGTCATCAGCGATGCGAGCGCCTGACGTTCGCTGCGACTGATGCCGGTGCGGAGTTCGGCCCTGAAGGCGGTGTCGACGGTCAGCACCTGGGCGGCAAGTTCCGATCCGGACGGACTGACGGCGACGTTCCACACGCGCCGGTCCTTGAGATCCGGTCGTCGCTCAACGAGATCGCGCTCCTGCAATCGGTCGATCGTCGCGCCGATGCCGGCGCGACCGAGCCGCAGGTGATCGGCGATCGCCGTCTGCGTGCTCGGACCGAAATCGTGGAGATAGGCGACGATGCTGGCTTGCGTGAGGTTGATACCGAGCGGGGCGAGGCGCAGGTCATAGGCCTCGCGCATCGTTCTGGCAGTGCACATCAGCGTCGTTTCGACGCGCAGCCACGGTGGAGCATCGAGTTCGTGCGTGGTCTCGACGAACTCCCCGCCTTCGCTGCCTGTGCTCTGCGCCCCGGCGATCGATGTCATACTGTATTGGAGCATACAGTATGGCAACGGAATTCCGATGGGCCGGGACGTCGACGTTCAGCGTGCGCCAAACAGGTCTGCACCCGACCCCGAACCCGTCAAACGCTCGGCCGGCGGGGTGCACGCCGGAGCGGTCGACTCAGGATGGGCCGGAGAAGATCGCCCGGTCTGTCGACATCGTCGGTCCGGCGGCAGGATCGTGGTCGTCCTCGTAGCGGGTCAGCTCGGCACGGCCGACGACGTGCCAGTGCACTTCGTCCGGACCGTCGGCGAGGCGCAACGTCCGCTGACTGGTGTACATGCCGGCGAGCGGTGTCCACTGGGAGATACCGGTCGCGCCGTGGATCTGGATTGCTTCGTCGATGATCTCGCAGACACGGACGGGGACCATCGCCTTGACGGCGCTGACCCAGATGCGGGCCTCTGCATTGCCCATCACGTCCATTGCCTTGGCGGCACGCAGCACCATCAGGCGCATCGCTTCGATCTCGATGCGGGCCTTGGCAATGACTTCGGTGTTCTTGCCGAGGCGGGCGAGCGGCTTGCCGAAGGCCTCACGATTGAGGCCACGACGGACCATCAACTCGAGTGCCTTTTCACCCACACCGATCGAGCGCATGCAATGGTGGATGCGGCCGGGCCCGAGGCGGACCTGGGAGATCTCGAAGCCGCGGCCCTCGCCGAGCAGCATGTTCGTCGACGGCACGCGGACATCGGTGAAGCGGATGTGCATGTGGCCGTGCGGCGCGTCGTCGTCGCCGAAGACGTGCATCGGGCCGAGGATCTGCACGCCGGGTGTGTCGACCGGCACGAGGATTTGCGACTGACGCTTGTGCGGCGGTCCGTCGGGGCTCGTCTGCACCATACAGATCATGATCTTGCAGCGGGGGTCGCCAGCGCCGGAGATGTAGTACTTCTCGCCGTTGATGACCCACTCGTCACCGTCACGAACGGCCTTGCAGGCGATGTTCTTGGCGTCCGACGAGGCAACGTCCGGCTCTGTCATGGCGTATGCCGAACGGATCTCGCCGGCGAGCAACGGTTCGAGCCACTGCTTCTTCTGTTCAGGCGTCCCGACGCGTTCGAGTACTTCCATGTTCCCGGTATCCGGGGCGCTGCAGTTGAGGCACTCGGATGCGAGCGGGTTCTTGCCCAGTTCGACGGCGATATAGGCGTAGTCGAGGTTCGAGAGCCCTTGGCCGGTCTCGGCGTTCGGCAGGAAGAAGTTCCACAAGCCATTGGCCTTCGCCTTGGCCTTGACTGCGTCGAGCAATTCGAGTTGCCCGACGCCGAAGCCCCAGTGATCGGCTCGACCCTCGCCGAGACGGTAGAACTCTTCGGTGATCGGATCGACTTCGTTGGCGATGAATGCCTTGACGGCTTCGAACAGCGGCACGGCGTGTTCGGACATCGACAGGTTGAGCGCATCATCGGTCGGATTACCGGAATGCATTCCAGCAGCGGGCATAGAAAGTCCCTTCGGAGCAGCAGTAGTTAACCGTTTCTAACATCCGCGACCGGATCGGCTCTGATTGAGCCCTGCAGTCATTCGTCACGCCGATCAATCCAGCGATCCGGCCCGACGATCACGACTAAACTTGTGCGGATGACGACGCTGGAGACGGAACGCCGCAGCGGCGGCACTTCGCCTCCCTCCACGCTCCCGAATACGGTTCCTGTGGCTGCGCCGTCCCGGTACTCCAGGCTCAAGGCGTGGTTCCACCGCTGCTTCATCGGGCGTTGCCTCGCTCGGTACGACCGGATCAACGGGGCACAACAGGGCGGCTTCATCGCCCTCAACGCCCTGCTCGGACTGGTGCCGATTATCCTCATGTCCGTCGCTCTGATTCGCAAGGCCGGGATCCGGTCGATCCGTGTCGATGACACGTTGATCAACAAGCTCGATCTCACCGGGCCGGTCGTCAAGTCGATCCACGGAGCCTTCAGTTCATCGAGCGGACAGGCGCGAGCGATCACGATCGTCGCCGTGCTCGGTGGAGCAACAACGCTCATCGGCTTCTGCGGCTCGATCTGGCGCGTTTTCAATGCGTCTCTGGACCGCAGCCGCCTGCCGGGGATCAGAGCGAGCCTTCGAGGATTCGTCTGGCTGCTGTTCACGTCGGCCGTCATCATCGTCATCCAGTTCGCGGCCGCCGGCACTAAAGTCCTCTCTGGAACGGCCATTCATCATCCGTCGAAGGATGTCGTGCGGATTCTCGGGGCGACGTTCATCTGGCTGATGTCACCGCGCATCCTCATCGAGCGGCGGATTCCGTATCGCAAGCTCGTCCCGGGGGCGGTCATCGGAGGCCTGTCGAGTGGCGTCGTCATCATCCTCTCCGGGCTGTACGTTCCCGGCCTGCTGAACAGCTATGCGGTCCCGTTCGGCGCCTTCGGCGTGGCCATCGCCATCGGCTTCTGGCTGTGGACGATTGCCGGCGTCGTCGTCATCGGGACGGTCGTGATGGGCGAATTGGCGGGCCTCGAGGCGTCACCCGCCGATGCGATCGCCGCCGATACGACCTGAAGGCACGACGGTCCGTGCTCACCGTCATCGCGTTGTGGGCGTTACCGCGAGGACTGGCAACATCGTCGAAACGTCTGGGCCGTATTCTGCGTCTGTGCACCCCACTGGACCGCAGCAACACCCGACGACCTCAGAAGCGATGCGCCACGCATGGCATCCTGTCGCGCTCAGCACGGAGATCGGTGCGTCGCCGACGCTACTGGGGGAGGCATGGGCGCTGGTCCGTGACGACTTCGGGTTGCGGGCGTTCGTCGACAGGTGTCCACATCGGCTCGCTCCGCTGACAGCCGGACGGCTCTGCGACGACGGTTCGATCCAGTGCGGCTACCACGGTTGGCAGTTCGACGCGACGGGATCGTGCACCTTCATCCCGGCATTGGGCGTCGGCGCGACGGTGCCGTCGCGAGCCCGACTGACGTCGGCAGCGGCGGTTGTCGACTCCGCCGGCATTGTCTGGCTCGCCCTGGAATCGCCGGTCGTCTCGCTGCCCGATATGACAGCACCGACGGGCGGGCATATCGGCACACTCGTTCCGTCGCGGGCACCGGTCGACCCTGGCGAGATGATCGACAACTTCCTCGACGTCGCCCATTTCCCGTTCGTCCATGCGGCGACGTTTGGCCTCGAAGGCTCAGACGCAGTCGACGACTACGAGATCTCGCATACCGAATTCGGTTTCGTCGGTGTCACCGAGCACGAGTTCGCCAACCACGAGGATCCCGGTGTGAAGGCCGGGATCCGATCGCTGCGGCAACGGCGGAGGATGAAATACGAGTACGTGCCGCCCTATATTGCGACGCTCCGCCTCGACTACGTCGATGCCAACGGTTCGAACCTCATCGTCTTCGCGATGCAACCGGAGGGCGGCGGATCGAGCCGGGTGTACACGTCGCTACAGCGCAACGACGTTCCCGCAGCGGCGATGCCGGAAGCATTGGTCTTCGAGCAGCGCGTGCTGGAAGAAGACCTGGCGATCCAGCGGCGGATGTCAACGACGATGCCGCTCGAACTGACCGCCGAAGTTCATACCAAGGCAGATCGTCTGACGATCGAGCTTCGCCGCTGCCTCGCCAGGTTTCTCGCCGTCGTTTGAACTAAGGAGACGGTCATCGCGGAAGTGCGTTCATCGAGTAGGAACCCGCCCCACGGCGCGAAGGAAATACTCGATTGAATCGGTCGGCGTTCGCCTGCCTCACCCGGGCGGCGGCGGCGCCGTTCTGCGTCGGTCGATCATCCAGTAGAGGCCAATCCCGATGATCGTCACCAACGTCACCAACATGGCGACTTCGACGTCTCTCGGGACGAAATGGAACTGGACGTCGTGCCAGCCCGGGGGCACCTGCACGCCGATGAACGCACCGTTGACGCGCACGACGGGGGCGTCGTGCCCGTCGACCTGCGCCCGCCACGACGAGTAGTCACTCTCCGCCACCCAGACGACGCCGGCCCGCCCGTCTCCGCCGGCGATCGCATAGTCGTTGCCGCCCCAACGATTTGCCGTGTCGCTGCGCGACAACGGCACGGCGGCGGCCGGGAACGAGTCGGCAGCACAGGTGCCGTCGATGGACGGCGTGATCATCGCTCGCGACGGGTCGTCGCGCACATACGCCACAGCGTCAGGGACGCGCGGTTGCGATTCGCAGCCTGTGCTGAGTGTTGCCGGCGATGTCGCGTCGACCCGGAAGTAGGCCAGCCGGTCGTCGAAGGTCGCCAGCGTCAGGCCGCGAGGGTATGTCAACACGGTCGGACGGATCGCGTTCGTTGCTGCGGCCTCGTTGACGTCCGGCTCGTTGGTCCGCACGCCCGTCTGTGCGTCGACGATCATCGAGGATCGGCCGTCGACACTTGCCACGCATGTTCGGTCGCCGGTGGCACAGGCGATGCCGCGGCGGATCTCGACAGTGGTGAACGCCGTGTCGAACGGGGTGTCCCATTTGTCGGTGATGCCGCGGACGACTTCGTTGATGCCGAACAGGCTGAGGGAGTCGACGTCGGTGATGTTGAAGGTGGAACTCGCTTCGCGGCGGCCGCCGAGTGCCTGGACGAGTTCGAAGTGGCCGTACAGGTTGATCGCGTCGTACAGGAACGGCGTCGTCACCTTGTCGATCGAAAGGACGTTCGCCTCGGTCGCAGCGTTGGAGTTGGCGAGCACGATGCCCCGAGGTCCGGCGACGGCGCGGACTGTGGCGAGTGCCGGTGTGTGCGGGAAATAGAACGATGTGTCGATCACCGAATTCACGCGCCAGAAGCCGTAGACCGGAGCCACCACGACACACGCCGTGACTATCGCCCAGGCCAGAGCTCGTTGTTTGACGCGACTCGTTCCTCGCAACAGCACGAGCAGTGTTGCTGCGGCCGTTGCGCAGCAGCACACCGGGACGATCATCGCCGTCCACGATCCGGCGATCCATACGCCGTGGTTGTGTGTGTGCACGTACCACGGGTAGGCGACCAGTGCTGCGCCGAGAACGACGGCCACCAAGGCGCCAGCACCCGCTCGCCACCAGCGGCCGATCGTGTCGGCGTGCCGGACGACATCCTCGACGCCGTATGCCGCCAAGACGCATACGGCGACGATGAACACGGGGTGCGCCCGGTTCAGGGCTACGTTCGCCGGCATGTGCCTGATCACGAACGTCCCGATGCCCCACGGGTTGAACCAGATCGGAAGCCACAGCACGATCACCGCCGACATCAACATGCGGATGCGCATCGCCCGTCGATCGCCGCCCACGTCCGCTGGTACGACGTCGCCGTCTCGCTCGACTCGCCGGCGGGAGGCGAACAATCCGACGATGCCGATGACCGCCAGCAGTACCGCTACGGGCGAGACGTAGGACCCGAGCAGTTCGTTGAAGTTCGGCTGCGTCGTGAATTCGATGCTGCTGGCGAGCGTGCCAGGAGGGCGGCCAAGGCCGTTGGCGGTCAGTGCGCTGAGGATGAAACTCGGCTGGAGGACGATCGAGCGGCCCGCCGACGTCGGGACGTTGAACACCTCGCTCTGACGGAGATAGTTGAGGAATGGAACGATCTGTACGGCTGCGAGCGATAGGCCGATGAGCATGTTACGAAGGCAGCACACGACGGCACGGATGCCGGTTTCGCCATGGACGACGAGCACGAAGGCGGCGACCAGCACGCCCGAGAAGGCGGCGGTCTCCGGGTGCCCGGCGAGGGCGATCGCACAGATCACACCGGCCTGGGTGAGGAGTTGTCGACGCGCCGACGAGTACGTGGCGAGGAACGCCAGCATCGCAACGGGCAGCAGACTCATCTCCGACGGCAGCGGCCAGTACAACCAGACGATGAAGTACCCACTCAGGACGAATGTGCTGGCGGCGATCGCCTGGGCGACGAACCGCCCGCCGAGGGCGCGGACCAGTGCGAGTACTCCGAGATAGCCGACGACGATCTTGGCGATATCGGCGATCAGCGAACCCCAGCGGAAGCCGAGCACGTCGATCGGAACGCTGAACGGTGACAGGACAGCGGTCTGCGCATTGCCGAGTTGCGGAGCACCGTTGCCCTCGTAGCGGTTCCACACCGGGAACCGCAGATCGAGGAGTTCCCTGCGCGACTCTTCGAGCCACGGACTGAGCGCCCGCTCCGTGTCGCTGAGCAGTGGGTTGGCCCTTGGCGCCTGCGCATCGATGCGGTAGAGGAGGCTGCGTTGAGCGAGGTCAGCGCCGGAGTTGACGCCGCCGCGCAGTACCGCCCACGGGTTGACGAGCACGACGACGAGTACCGTCAGCAGCGCAGCGTGCGCCAACGTGTTGCGATGGCGGCCACGCCATGCAACGATCACTGGGCGCCCGTCGTCCTCGATTCGTCAAAACTAGTTCCAGCGAATCCACTCGACCCAAAGAACGGTCCGTAGCGGTCCGTAGCGGTCCGTAGCGGTCCGGATCGACGCCAGCGATCACGCCGTTGTCGGTCGACATCACGATCGATCCGTCGCTCCAGATGACCGGCTCCGCAGAGTTTCGGACTTCTTTCGAAGTCGTTCCCTCGGTGTTGCGACGTCGTCCGTACTCTGCCCGGATGAACCGAACCGCAGCACGGTGGTAGTCGATTTCGAAGCCGAGGCGTTCGAGGGCGAGGCGTTCGAGGCCCAGACTTTCCGAGCCGACGCTGTGAAGGTGGACAGCGCGCACGGCGCCGTTCACCCATTCGCCGATCCTGCGATCTTGTCGAGCGGCGGCGCCAGCCGCTTCCGCATCCACATCCGTTGGGGAATCGTCGGCCTTCTACTGATGGCTGCATACGTCGTCGTCTACGTCCGCTGGTCGGTCCGCCACGGCATCGTCGTCGACCCGATCTCCTCACTCGTGTCGGTCGGGATGCTGTTGACGTTCGCCCATGTCGGTCGGCCGCGGCGGAGTTGGGCGAGAGTTGTCCTCGAAGCAGGCATCTACGCAGCGATGATTTTCGCCTACGGCGCCTCGTACGGGCTCGCCGCCGGACTCGGACGACCTCGCCAGGTCGAAGCGGTCCGCAACATCGACCGCGTGCTGTTTCTCGGCACGGACCCGAACGTCTGGATCCAACAGCACTTCTACGACGCCGCCCACGTCCGCAGCTACGACGTCGCCGCCTCGATCGTCTACTTCACCCACTTCGTCGTACCGGCAACCGTCATCGTCGTACTGTCGCTCGTCGATCGCAGCCAATGGGTCCGGTTCATGAAGCGGTGCGCGACCGTACTGTTCATCGCGTGGCCGCCGAGATGGGTCTCCGCCAGCGCCCGAACGTCGTCGAAGGTGTCGATGTCGCGTGCCATCGGCAGCAGGTGGACATTGCGGCCGGGTTCTTGCATTCGCTCGAGTTGGTCGGCCCCGGTGTGGTCGGTGCTCATCTCGATGCCGCTGAAAACTCCGGGCTCGCTGCGTGCCAGTTCGATCGACCAGTAGCCAGCGTCGAGCGCCGGTCCGAGCACGTCGAGTCCACGTGCAAGCGCTGCGACACCGTCCACGAGCGCATGCATCGCGTGGGGGGTCTCCATCCCCACGATGATGCCCGGTCCGAGGACGGAGAACCCGTTGGCAAGCCGCTCGCCGAGCGCGAATCGCTTGAGTGGGGCGATCGTCTGTCCGATCGTCACCGCCACCAGCCCGGCGGAGGCTGCACCGACGGCCGTCAGGAAACGCCGCCTGGCGACGGGAGAGATGCCAGCCGAGGGGCTTTGCGATCCAGCACCGACGAGCTGAGGGTCGACGGTGCCGGGGCGACGCAGCACCCGACTGGCGGTTCCCCACTTGGCGGTGAGGTGGATCAACAGCGCCCCCATCACGACGAACGACACGGCATAGTGACCCGCCGGGAAGAAGAACGGCCACGGGTACGACAATTCGATGTTCGCCACGACCGTCACCAGCCATGAACAGCGAACCGCCGACGAGTGGCAGCAGGCTCAGACGCTCGACGGCGTGCAGCACGCTCGTCGTCACCGGCCACCTGGAACAGCCGTGGGAAGACAGCCCAGAGTTTGGCGAACCGCAGTGGAACAGCGGCGATGCCGGTCGCAATATGCAGTCCCTGGGTGATGTGGAACAGGCTGGCCGGATGCGTCGGCCAGAAGAACCACGACGCTGGATGCTGGATCAGGTGGCCGAGGATGCCGGTGACGGAGCACACCAGCAAGCAGATGCCGAGCGACGCACCGAGGACAGCGGCGAGGCGATCGGTGTGGCGCAGGTCAGCCAGCCGTTCGTCCCGCCATGCCTGTACCTGGTCGAGCAGCGATGCGATCGGCCGGGGGATCGGCAGAGCGGTCACCGCAGTACCAGCATCTGCTGACGTCCGAGATCGAACCGCAAGGTTCGCGAGGGGCGCGTGGCGACAGAGATCCCGGACGAGACGGCCGTGCCGGAACCGAGCCTGACGGTGAATCCGCCGTGCGATTCGATGAGCTCCTGCAGTTGAGGCGGGTGTCCACTCGGCAGGGCATCGAACGATCGAGCAAGCGCGGGCCACATAGCCGCTGACGGTACGAAGGCGGCAAGTGTGGCTTCGGCAACTTCTGAGAAACAAGTACGAAACTCTCGCTGCGTTACCCGGCTGCAGAGATCTCAGGGAGGCGTCGACGAGTCCTCAACAGTAGTGACGAGAGTGCCGCCGCCAACAGCGAGGCGACGAGAATGGCGAGCTTTGCGTCGGAACGCTTGAGCGGATCGTCGAACGCCAGATCGGTGATGAACAGGGCGACGGTGAAGCCGATGCCGGCCGCGGTGCCGATGCCGAGCATCTGTCTCGATGACGATTCGGCTGGTCGCTCGGCAAGCCCTGAGCCGACAGAGAGGCGAGCTGCGAGCAGCACACCGATGGGTTTGCCGAGCACCAGGCCGGCGAGCACGCCCCACGTGATAGGCGATCGCAGCGCAGCATTCAGGCCGCTGCCGGAGATGGCGATGCCACTGTTGGCGAGCGCAAAGGTCGGCACGATCACGTAGCTCGTCCACGGATGCAGCGCATGCTGCAACCATTCGACGACGGAGACGGAACCCTTGGCGATCTGTGTGGTCGAACGCGCCGCTTCGACATCGGACAGGTCCGTCAACTGTTCGATGTCGACAAATTCGGGGTGGATACGTGGCGTGGCAGGTGCAATCAGGCCCATCGCCACGCCCGCCAGCGTGGGATGTATCCCTGCACGCAACAGGCAGTACCAGGCGACGACCCCGAGGACGACATAGATCGCCACCGAGATGATCTTCAACCGCCGCACGACATAGGCGACGGCGATCACCGCCTCAGCTGCGACGAGCCACCACCAACGCGTGTTCGTCGTGTAGACGGCAGCGATGATGATGATCGCCCCGATGTCGTCGACGATCGCCAGTCCGAGCAGGAAAGCACGGAGCTGCGCCGGGACCCGATCGCCGGCGACGGCGAGCACACCGATGGCCAGGGCGATGTCGGTCGCCATCGGGATCGCCCAACCTCGTGGATCCGACCGCCCGGCGACAGCGAGATAGATCAGCGCAGGCATCAGCATGCCTCCGAGCGCAGCGATGATCGGCAGCGCGGCGGAGCGGCGACTGGCGAGGTGACCGTCGGTCATTTCGCGTTTGATCTCGAGCCCGACGACGAAGAAGAAGATCGTCATCAGACCGTCGTTGATCCAGTGGCGCAGATCGAGACTCAGCGAGCGGCCACCTGCCGTGAACGAGACGTGACTCGACCACAGCGTGTCGTAGGAGTGACGCAACGGTGAATTCGCCCAGATCAGGGCAGCGACGGCGGCGATACCGATGAGGATCGCCCCGGACGCCTCCGTCGCCAGGAAGTCGCGCAATGGCGACAGCATCCGCACGAGTGGCGAGCGGCGATGGCGGAACGGGCGCTTCAAGAGGGACTCCTGTCAGGTCGCCGACCAGACTTCCCGGCACACCTCTCGGTCGAACCGTGCACCGGGTCGAGCGTCACGTCAGCGGACAGCCACGACTCTAGTGCTGACGGCTGCTCTCCGCCGAGCGTGCTGCCACTGTCGGTCGTGCCGTCGATACAGACGGTTTGTGAACGTTGTGTTGAGCATCGCCGGGGGAATGTTTTCGAACCGTCGCGAGGAATAGGGTTGTGGCATAGACACGACATCGAGCTCCATCCCTGTTGTCGACATCAGCAGCTTCCTGGCGACGGGCGACGGCACGGTGGCCGCCGCAGCGATCGAGCGGGCGGCTGTCGAGGTCGGCTTCTTCCAGATCATCGGCCACGGCGTCCCGAAGGATCTGCTCGACAACGCGTACGCAGCGATGCACACCCTCAGCGCCTTGCCCGCCGCTGACAAGGAATCGTTGCTCGCCCACACCAAGCATCCGTTCCGCGGGGTCCACCTCAATCGGGACAAGCGTGGGGCGATCCGCCACGAGCGTTTCATGGCCGGGCGTTTCGAGGACGTCGATGACGCCGTCGCCAACGGCGTCGATCCCGAGCTCGCCGACTACTTCCATCCCAACTGGTGGCCCGAGGTCGCCGGATTCCAGCAGGCCGTTTCGGCGTGTTTCGCGCACACTCAGGTGCTGGCCGGGAAGGTGATGCAGTTGTTCGCCCTCGCTCTCGGTATCGGCGTTGACGGTTTCGACTCGGCGATCGAGCCGAACTCCTCGACGTTCGCGATCAACCACTACCCACCGCGCAACGGTCCGTTGGAGGTCGATCCGACGGTGATCTTCGACGAGCACGCCGATGGCAACACGGTGACCCTGCTGCACCAGCACGGCGACTATCCAGGTCTGCAAGTGATGCGCCTCGACGGTGATGGCGAATGGATGACGGTCCCGGGACGCGATGACGCCCTCGTGGTCAACTTCGGCGAATTGATGACCTTGTGGACGAACGACCACTGGCCTTCCACCCGCCATCGGGTCGTCGCCTCCTCAGATCCCTCAGCGACCAGGACCACGCTGACGACATTCCACATGCCGCCGCTCGACACGATCATCGCCCCGCTGGCGAACTGGGGCGGAGACTCCGATCCGCACTACGAGCCGATCACGCCTCGGGAATGGGATCGGCGCTTCATGCGCCGTCGTTACGCCAAACCGAGCGACACGACCGAGCACGATCCGAAGGTCTACGAATTCGTCGCCGGCCTCGACTGACGTCTCAGTTCCTCGGCATCGCTTCGATCGCCGGCAGGCCGGTCGTGAGAATTGTTGCGAGGAGACTGACGCGTGCCTGCTGCTGGCTGGCGCCGCCGATGCTGTAACGCAGCCAGGAGAGGTTGTTGCCACACCGGACGATGACGTAGTCGAAGTTCAGCGTCTGCGTTGCGTTCGACTCGATTTCTTCGAAGGCGAAACTCTGGTCGCAGCCTGTCAGGCCGGTCTGTGGTGGCAGCGTTGCATAGGTGATGGCCAGATTCTGGCCGTCGTTGGAGTGCGTGGTCGTGCAGTTCGTCGTCGACACGATGGCGGCGTTGACGACTGCTTCGGCCTCGGCGACTGTGGCGAAGACGTCGATCTCTTGATTGAGGAACTCGGTTTGGCCGCCCTCAGCAGGCGACGAGAAGGCCTGCTGCTTTCTGACGACGAGGCCCGTGAGGAAACGTCGATTCGCACAGGTGTCCTGCGACAGTTCGAACGTCACGTCACCGGGCTGCCAGGGACCGGCCTGGATGGCGGCCGGATTCAAGAGTGCTGCGCTGACCGCAGCGGCGCTGGCGATGCGGTCCACTGCCGGTGCCGCCGTCGCCGAGACCGCAACCGTGGCAGCTGCGGGGTCGGTGGCGGCGACCGGAAGCGTGATCGTCGGAGCTGCAGCCGTCGTCGGAGCTGCGGTCGTCGTTGGAGTGTCGGTCGTCGACCGGCGTCGTCGACCGCCCGTTCGCCCTGCTCGTGGTTGTCGATGGTTCGGTGGTGATCGCGGCAACGTTCGAGCCGTTGTCACGGGTTGCCAGCACGATGATCCCGCCGATCACGACCACCGCTGCAACGACCGCTGCCAACATATTTCGAGTTCGATGTGGCGAACGATCCGGCGTCGAGGACGGTGACTGGATCGATGGCGGCGGGATCGACCGCAGCGACGGAGACAGGTTCGGGTTCGGCTGTGCTGTCGCCGGGAAGGCAGAGATCGTTGGCAGCGGAATCGTCGACGGTCCGGCGGTCGATGCGGCCGCCGGCAGGCCGATGCCGCCGATCACGGCCGCACCGCTGACGATGGCGAACTTCGGGTGGGCGTCGAGAGAAACCGGCCGCCCGGTGGTCCTGGCGACGAGTTGGCCGACCAGCGGGATTCGAGACGATCCGCCGACGAGGAGGATCGTACTGACCCGCTCGAACCCGATGTTCGCCGAGGCGACGGTGCGTCGTAGCGACTCGATCGTCTCGAGTACCCGAGGCCGGATCATGCCCTCGAGATCGGCGCGGCTGATGGTGACCGATCGTGGAAGATTCGGCATCTGCACCCGGATCTCGGCATCGGTGTCCAGTGAGAGCGTCTCCTTCGCCCGGCGGCACGCTTCGCGCAGCGCCGAGATGTCCTTGAGGATGTCGAGGTTGGTCTCGTCGAGCGCGCTGATGGCGCCGTCGAGGCGTCCGTCGACGAATGCCAGCATCGCCGCATCGATATCGATGCCGCCGAAACGCTCCATGCCCTCCGGCTGACCGATCACCTCGAAACCACGATCGGATCGACGCAACAGAGCGGCATCGAACGTCCCACCTCCGAAGTCGTACACCGCGAAGATCGAGCCGATCTCGACACGCTGGCGGCTGGCGTAGCTGACAGCGGCAGCGACGGGCTCCGGCAGCAATTGCAGCTGCGCGACGGTGATACCCGCAAGGCGTGCGGCTTCGCGCAGCATGTCCAACTTGTACGGCCCGTAGTTGACGGGGTGGGTCAGGACGACCTTCGCAGGCTGTTCGCCTTCACGTTCGGCGACGATCGCCACGATCGCCCTCAGCAGGTGTCCCGTCAGCGCATCGGCACCGTAGGGCGTGCCTCCGAGAATCAGCGGTGCCGGATCGCCGAGGCGACGTTTGAATTCCCTGGCGACGCGGCCAGGCTCTGCCACACCACGACGCTCTGCGGCCTCCCCGACGAGTACCGCTCCGTCTGCGCGGAGCAGTACGACAGATGGCAGCGTCGGGGACGAGACGCCGAGCATGCAGAGCTCGACCTGACCATTGCGGTAGATCGCTGCGGCTGAATAGGTCGTCCCGAGATCGACGGCGAGGCGATACGGCAGCAGTGACCCTTCCACATCGGATTCGGATGGCAACAGTACAACGTGGGGACAGAGAAGGAACGGTGCCGTGAGTGGCGCGGTGTTATCAGGCCGCGAGGAGCCACGGCCTGATGTCGATGCCGGTCATACCGGCTCGGTGGGCTGCTTCGAGGCCCAGATCGCTGTCTTCGAAGACGACGCATCCGGATGCCATGACGTCGAGCCGTCGTGCCGCCTCGAGGAACACGTCGGGATGCGGCTTGTGCAACTCCGTGTCCTCTGCACCGACGACTGCGTCGAAGATGTCGGTCAGACCGATGGCGGCGATGGTCGCGCCGACGATCGCCCGTTCGCCTCCGCTGGCGACCGCCAGCGGCAGCAGGTCGCGGTAGCGGAGAGCAATGTCGCAGACGACGTCGATGCGCTTCATCGCGGCGATCGAATCCAGGTAGATCGCCTCCTTGGTGGCGACCATTGCAGCGATGTCGGTCACGGGGACACCACCTTCCTCGCTGAGTAAGGCGACGATGCGGTCGCTCGGCATTCCGGCGAGTTCGTAGAACCGCTGCTCACTGAAGGCAATGCCGTGATTGGTCAGCATCGATGTCCAGGCGACGTAGTGCGTCGGCATCGTGTCGGCGAGCGTGCCGTCGCAATCGAAGATGAGCGCCGTCGCCGCCGGCGGTGCCGTCCAGAGTTCGTACGCGCGGTTGTCCATGATCGGTCAAGCTAACGCTGCGGGTCGCCGACCGGCGACGGTCCACTGTGGGAAACTGGGTCGGTACGAGCACGGCACCTGATCTCCGGGATCCTCTGCTCGGCGCTGCTCGTCGCAGACAGTGGCTGCGCTTCCCGGAGCGATGAAGCCTCGATCGATTCCGCTCCGCAGCCCGTTGGAGCGAACGTCGAAGCACCGCCGCACTCGCCGAACATGGAGCAGCCGCTCGCGGCAGGCGATGCTGCTGTTCGACGAACGCAAGTCACCTGCAGTGCTCGTCGGGTTCGCCTACTGTTTGCAGTCGGCGACGAAACCCGTTGGGTTCGCCGGCGACAACGATGTCTGGCATCAGCACACGGGACTGTGCGTTGTCAACGGGTGGCTCGATCGTGAGGAGGGTCGGCCATGAGGACTGCGCAGGGACGCTGTTCCAGGGAGGTGATCTGTGGATGCTGCATGCCTGGGTGGTGGACAGGTACAAGAACCGCGACGGTCTTCAACTCGTTCCTGTGTCCGTCGGGGATCGGTCCGCCGGACGATCTGCTGTGCCCTCACTGACGGACCTGGAGCGAGGTATGAATAGGTCCACGCCGGGTATCTGTTGAGCTTGGCCGATGTTGAGTGGGCGAAAGAGGAGTGGTGACCGAGATATTCGACAGCAGCGACCGGGTGACGTCGCCGCTGGTACCGGAGCGTGTGCCGCTTGCGACCTACCGGCTGCAACTGACGCCTGACTTCGGCTTCGATGCGGCCACGGACGTGCTCGAGCACCTCGAGGTGATCGGTATCTCCCACGCTTACTGCTCTCCGTATCTGCAAGCTGCCCCTGGGTCGACGCACGGCTATGACATCGTCGATCACTCGCGCATCAACGAGGAACTCGGCGGCGCTGCGGCGCACGACCGGTTTGTCGCCGCCCTCGCCGAGCGTGGGCTCGGACAGGTCGTCGACATCGTTCCCAACCACATGGCCGTCGGTGACCACCGGAACCGATGGTGGTGGGATGTTCTGACGCACGGCCCGGCGAGCCGTTTCGCCGAATGGTTCGACGTCGACTGGACCCCGACGGAATCGAAGTTGCTCAACCGGGTGCTGCTTCCTGTACTCGGTGACCACTACGGCAACGTGCTCGACGACGACGAACTCGTCCTGCATCGAGATGGTGCCGACTTCTCCGTCCGCTACCACGACCATCGATACCCGGTCTCGCCGCGCTCGCTCGACCAACTCATCGCCGTTGCCGCCGCACGGACCGGCGACGAACGCCTCGCCTTTGTCGCTGAACAACTCGGCCGCCTGCCGATCGCTTCGACCGACGACGACGACGAGGCGATCCGCCGTCGCCGTGATACCGGCGTGCTGCTGACGTTGCTCGGCGACATCCTCGAACATTCCACCGCAGTCGCTGATGCGCTCGACTCGCTCGTCGATGTGACCAACGCCGACCACGATGCACTCCACGAGTTGCTCGAGCGACAGAACTACCGGCTCGCATTCTGGAAAACTGCTTCGTCAGAACTCGACTATCGCCGATTCTTCGACATCGATGCGCTGGCGGGCATCCGTGTCGAGAACCCGCTTGTGTTCGACGAGGTCCATCGACTGCCGCTCCAATGGGTTCGTGAGGGATCGGTCCAGGGGCTGCGTGTCGACCACCCCGACGGGCTCCTCGATCCGACCGAATACTTTCAACGTCTGGCAGCCGCAGCGCCGCTGGCGTGGATCGTCGCTGAGAAGATCCTCGAACCCGGTGAGTCCCTTCGCAGCGATTGGCCCGTCGCCGGAACGACCGGCTACGAGTATCTCAACATCGTCAATGGGTTGTTCGTCGACCCGGCAGGCGAAGCGTCGCTGACGCTCACGTTCCAGCAGTACACGGGAACCACCGACGACGTCGGGCAGGTCATCGAGACAGCCAAGGCGGTCGTGCTCGACTCGATGTTGACGACCGATCTCGAGCGTCTGACCAATCTGCTGAGCAGACTGTGCGAACGAGATCGCGCGCGGCGCGACCACATCCGCAGTGACCTGCGAGACGCCGTCCGAGCGCTGATCATCGCCTTCCCGGTGTACCGCACGTACGTGCGACGTGGCACGACCACCGACGCCGTCGACCGGGCGATCATCGACGGTGCCTGCGCAGCTGCATTGAAGACTCATCCGGAGTTGGGAACCGACCTACTGGAGTATGTGGCGGGTGTGCTTCGAGGCGACAACGCCGATGCTGACACCCGCGAATTCGCCTACCGGTTCCAGCAGGTGACGAGTCCCGTGATGGCCAAGGCCGTGGAGGACACGGCGTTCTACCGGTATACGCGCCTGATCTCGCTCAACGAGGTGGGCGGGAGCCCTGACCATTTCGGGTTGTCGGTCGAGGACTTCCACGCTTCGAATGCCGCTGCGCAGTTGACGCACCCGGATCGGATGATCACGACGTCGACGCACGACACCAAGCGATCCGAAGACGTCCGACTGCGAATCGATCTGCTCGCCGAGATTCCGGAACGTTGGGACAGCGCCGTGCACGCCTGGGGAGTGCTCTGCGACAATTGGATGGGCGGCGAGCGTGATCGCGGCGTCGAGTACCTGCTGCACCAGACACTCGTCGGCGCGTATCCTCTCACTGCAGAGCGAGTCCACGAGTACCTCACCAAAGCAATGCGTGAGGCCAAGAACCGCACATCATGGCTGTCGCCGGACGAGGCCTTCGAACAGCACATGCACGACCTCGTCGATCACCTTCTCGGTGAAGTCGGTTACCGGGCAGACCTGCGGGCATTCGCGCTCCCGCTGGTTCGTCCAGGCCGTATCTCGGCTCTTTCGCAGAAACTGATCACGCTGACGGTGCCCGGTGTCCCCGATCTCTACCAGGGCAGTGAATTGTGGACGGACGACCTCGTCGACCCGGACAACCGGCGACCCGTCGACTACGAGCTGCGGACGTCACTCGCCAGGCGGTTGCGTCACGAACGGCCGGACGCGCTCCACCAGTGGGGACTCGACGACCCGGCCGACACCGGTGCCGCCAAACTGTGGACGGTGATGGCTGCGCTCGATACCCGCCGCCGCAATGCAGACTGCTTCGTCGGTGAACGGGCGTCGTACACGCCGCTGACGGCGACGGGACACGCAGCGGACCACGTCGTCGCCTTCTACCGCGGCGATGCAGTAATCACCGTGGCACCACGTCTGCCGCTGCGACTCGAACAGCACGGTGGATGGCTCGACACAGAGATCGAGTTGCCGGCTGGCCGGTGCTTCACGAACGTCCTGACGGGTGAGATCGTCGTTGGCGGCATGCAGTCGATCGAGACGCTCTTCGCTGGTTTCCCTGCCGCCCTCCTGGTCGCCGATCGATGAGCGATATCGCCGTCTGGGCCCCGCTGGCGACATGTGTGCAATTGCAGACCGCCAGTGGCGAACGCCTGGCGATGCGTTCCGACGCCGGTTGGTGGCACGATTCGTCGCACTACCGTGGTGAGTACCTGCTTGTCGTCGACGGCGCGGCGCTACCGGACCCTCGTTCGGCGCATCAGCCGGCGGGCGTCCCAGGACCTTCTGCGACCATCGACCACGGCGCGTTCGTCTGGAGCGACCAAGCATGGCGCGGTTGCCCACTCGAAGACGCCGTGATCTACGAAATCCACGTCCCCACGTTCAGCGATGCCGGCACATTCGACGGCGCAATCGACCACCTCGACCACCTCGTCGATCTCGGCGTCACCGCAGTCGAAGTCATGCCTGTAGCCACGTTCCCCGGTACCCGCGGCTGGGGGTACGACGGTGTCCTGATCTTTGCCCCGCATCACGCCTTCGGCGGACCAGACGGTCTCAAGCGCTTCGTCGACGCTGCCCATCGGCGCGGCCTCGCCGTCGTCCTCGATGTCGTCTACAACCATTTCGGCCCGTCCGGCAATCATCTCGGCCAATTCGGTCCGTACTTCACGGACAAGTACAGCACCCCGTGGGGCGAGGCGGTCAACCTCGACGACAGCGCCAGTAACGAGGTCCGTAGCTACTTCATCGCCAATGCCTTGCAGTGGATCCGGGACTACCACATCGACGGTCTGCGGCTCGATGCCGTCCATGCCTTGCACGACGAGTCGGCGATTCCGTTCCTCGAGCAACTCGCAGCTGCCGTCCACGCCGTCGGCACACTCGCAGATCGTGACGTCTGGGTGATCGCCGAGAGCGACCTCAACGATCCGCGCCTCGTCGACGACGTCGCTGTCGGCGGTCTCGGCCTGGATGCCGCCTGGTCGGATGACTTCCACCATGCGGTACACGCAGTGCTGGCGGAAGATCGGTCGGGGTACTACAGCGACTTCGGCTCGCTGGCCGATCTCGCCAAGGCACTCGAGCGCGTCTTCGTGTTCGACGGGATCTTCTCGCCGCTCCGCAACCGCGACCACGGGCGTCCAGTCGGCGATCTACCGCGCCACCACTTCATCGGTTTCACCCAGAATCACGACCAGATCGGCAATCGAGCGGTTGGCGAACGGCTTGCCCACCTGATCGGTTTCCGCCGGGCACAGATCGCTGCAGCACTACTCCTGACAGCGCCGTACGTGCCACTACTCTTCCAAGGCGAGGAGTGGGCCAGCTCCAGTCCGTTCCAGTACATGACGGATCACTCCGATGCAGACCTTGCAGAAGCAATCCGTAGTGGACGGGCGAAGGAGTTCGCGACGTTGGGCTGGGATCCGAGCGAACTCCCGGACCCGCAGGATGTCGCCACGTTCGATCGCTCACGATTGGCATGGGATGAACTGGATGGTTCAGGGTATGCCGAAATGCTCGACTGGTACCGTTCGCTGCTGCGGCTTCGCCGCACCGAACCGGATCTGCGTGACGCCTCGCCGGAGGCGACGTGCACACAGTTCGACGAGGAAGAGCGTTGGATGGTGGTCGTTCGGGGATCGTTCGAGATGATCTTCAGCCTCGCAGCGATGCCCGTCGTCGTGCCGCTGAGTCGGGCGTCTCGAGAGATCGTCTTGAGCAACGACCCGGATGGCGTCGTACTCGCCGGCGACAGCGTCGAACTGCTGCCGGACGGTGTCGTCGTGCTGTGCCGTACGCCGGGTTGATCCCGGGATCGCCGCTGGTGGAGTCAGCCGGACGTGGGTGCCCTGTATCCCGCGCCGGCAACGGCACTTCGACGTCGGTACGATGATGGCATCTCACAGCTGACGCCGCATCAGAACGTCGGGCATTCCCACCGGCTGTCGTGGCAGTCGTCTCGCCAGATTGGACTCGATCATGAAGAATCCGAAGTTTGTCGGCCTCGGTGTCGGTGCGGCACTGCTCGGCCTGCTGTTCACCCTGCAGGGCCTCGGCTACGTCAAGGGCAGTTCGATGACCAACTCGAACTTCTGGGCGATCGTCGGACCGCTGATCGTCCTCGCCGGCATCTACGTCGTGATACTCGGCGTGCGTGGCGGCAGCATGCTGCGAGGTCACAAGGATGACGACGAAGCCAACCGCTGACGCCGACATGGATGCTGACGGAGGTACCGATACGGACGAGGTCGTCGAACCGGGCGGTACCGCCGTGGGGCGGCGCATCGTGCTCGGCGTCGCTGCGCTTGGCGTCGCCGGAATTCTCACGGGCCGCACGCTGCAGGATCGGCTGGCGTCAGTCATGGCACCCATCCAGAACGCCGACCCGACCGGCCTGACGTCGCTGATTCCCCTCGGCAATACATTCCGCTACTACTCGGTGACCGGCTCCGTGTCGCGCCCGACGGCCGAGAACTATCGGCTCACCATCGGAGGGCTCGTCGCCAACACGAAGTCGTACACGCTCGCCGACCTGCAGGCGTTGCCGCAGACGACGCTCGTCCGCGACTTCCAGTGTGTGACTGGTTGGCGCGTGCCACAGGTCCACTGGAGTGGGGTCCGCCTCGTCGACATCCTCGATGCTGCTCAGGCGACCTCGGCAGCGACGGCTGTGCGATTCCTGTCGTTCGACGGCACGTACACCGAGAGCTTGACGCTCGATCAGGCCCGACGGTCCGACGTGTTGATCGCCCTGCAGATGCTCGGAAAACCGGTGTCTCACGATCATGGTGGGCCGGTGCGGATGTATGTCGCTCCGATGTACGGCTACAAGAGCACGAAATGGCTCTCGGCGATCCAACTGACCGCCGAAGTCGTGCCTGGCTACTGGGAGACGACAGGCGACTATTCCGTCGATGGATTCATCGGCGCTTCAAACGGACGGGACGATGACCCAGTCGGTTGAGGACGGTAGTTCCGCCGATCGGCTCGTGCGATTCAGCACAGCAGAGCGCATGATTCATCGCAGTATCGCCGTGTTGATGCTGACATGCATGGCAACGGCAGCGGTGCTTTACAACGCACCGATTGCGGTGTCGATCGGGCACCGTCGCATCGTCAAGCTGATCCATATCACCTGCGGGTTCGCCCTCCCGGTCCCGATCCTTCTCGGGGCCGTGTTCGCTACCTATCGTGCGGATCTGCGCCGGCTCAACCGCTTCAGACGATCGGACTGGACGTGGCTGCGATCGGGCAAACGACGTGACGGATCGATACGCGTCGGCAAGTTCAATGCCGGCCAGAAGCTGAATTCGGCCCTGAGCACCGGCGCGATTGTGGTACTGCTCGGGACCGGGACAGTGATGTATTTCCCGAACATCACCCGCCTGTCGTGGCGGACCGGATCGACCTTCGTACACGACTGGTTCGCACTGGCGATCGGACTGCTGATCATCGGCCACATCCGCTTTGCGATACGTGATCCGGAGTCGCGTGTCGGTATGAAAACCGGCTCGGTCTCTGCCGCGTGGGCTCGCAAACAACACGGGGAATGGGCAGCCGAGGTGGCCAGCGAAGCGGCTGCCAGGAACGGCGCCGCCGAGGAAGAGGCTGACGTCAGCGGGCGCCGAGCAGATGCTCGATGAACAGTTGGTCGACGCGGCTGGCGCCATGGCCACGTTCGGCGGCGGCTTCGGCGTCGAAGTCCTCGAACGCCGTGCGGTCCGCCAGCAGATCGGTGTAGGTCTCGCCCGCTGCCAATGTCCGGATGCGCAGGTCCGGCACTCTCGCTGCAGCGAGGGCTTCCTGCACGTCGGGATCGGCGCGGAACGCAGCGGCGCGCTCCTTCAACAATAGATAGGTGCGCATGTTGGCAGCAGCCGATACCCACACACCGTCGATGTTCTCGGTGCGCAGTGGTTTGTAGTCGAAGTGCCGCGGGCCGTCGTAGGACGGTCCACCGTCTGGCCCACCGTTCTCCAGCAGGTCGACGAGTCCGAAGGCGCTGAGCAGGTCACCGTGTCCGAAGACGAGGTCCTGGTCGAACTTCGGGCCGTGCTGGCCGTTGAGGTCGATGTGGAACAACTTGCCATGCCACAGCACCTGTGAGATCGCGTGTACGAAGTTGAGGTTCGACATCTGCTCATGCCCGACTTCGGGATTGAGGCCGACCATGTCCCTGTGCTCGAGGCTGTTGATGAACGCCAGAGCGTGCCCGACGGTCGGCAGCAGGATGTCGCCACGCGGTTCGTTCGGCTTCGGTTCCAGTGCAAAACGGATCTCGTAGCCACTGTCGACGCAGTACTGAGCGAGTGTGTCGATACCTTCGCGGAACCGGTCGAGCGCCGCCCTGACATCCTTGGCGACGTCGACCTCCGATCCCTCACGGCCCCCCCAGAACACGTACGTCTTGGCGCCGAGCTCGGCTGCGAGATCGAGATTGCGCATCGTCTTGCGGAGCGCATAGCGACGGATGTCACGGTCGTTTGCGGTGAATGCACCTTCCTTGAAAACCGGGTGGGTGAAGAGGTTCGTGGTCATCATCGGCACGGCCATCCCGGTCTCGGCGAGCGCGTCCCTGAAGCGTGTGATGTGCTTGTCCCGACTGTCCGTGTCACTACCGAACGGGACGAGGTCGTCGTCGTGGAACGTCACACCGTAGGCCCCGAGTTCAGCGAGGCGGTGAACGGACTCGACCGGATCGAGCGGAGGGCGAGTTGCATCGCCGAACGGATCGCGGGCCTGCCAGCCGACTGTCCAGAGTCCGAAGGTGAACTTGTCAGCGGGTGTGGGTTGCATCGTCATCTGACTTGCCTCCGGAGTGGTGGAACGAAGTTGGTAAGGAATGTTTGCTAACCTACTTCAGGTGGATCAGGTCGGCAACCCCCAATTGCTGCGGCGAATCAACCGGACGCGCGTGCTCGATGCGCTCGGCGATGGGAGGCAGTGGAGCAGGGCTGAACTGGCGACCGAGGTCGGACTGGCGAAACCGACGGTTGGGATGATCATCGACGACCTCGTCACCGATCGGCTGGTGCGCGAACTCGGCTTCGGACGGGCTGCGAGTCGAGGTGGGCGACGGCCGGTGATGATCGAGATCGATCCGGATGCCGCAGCACACGTCGGCATCCATTTCGGCGTCCACACCACCAGGGTCGCGGTCACCGATGCTGTCGGTCGCCTTCGGGCGACGGTTGTTGCAGCGTCTCCGCTCCGATCCCCGAAGCGGAGCGTCACGACCGCTACGCGTCTCGTTGCATCTGCGTTGGAGCAAGCATGCATCCCCCCCGAGCGGATGCGGGCGATCGGCGCAGCGGTCCCCGGCGCAGTCGATTCGTCGACGGGGGTGTGCACAGTCGCACCCAATCTTGGCTGGAGGGATGTACCGATCGAGGCGATGTTGGTCGACGTATTCCACGTGCCCGCCGTCGCCAGGAACATCGCCCACGCAGCCGCCGCTGCCGAGCACGCAGTCGGCGTTGCACAGTCGGTGGACAATCTCGTCTGGCTGTACGTCGGCACCGGAATCGGCGCCGGCATCATCAACGGCGGGCGTCTGCTGACCGGAAGTGCAGGCCTCAGCGGTGAGATCGGTCATTGCCGTGTCAGCGCCAACGGGCCGATGTGCAGTTGCGGACGTCGGGGATGCCTCGAATCGTTGGCATCCGGTCGGGCATTGGCGATTGCCGCTGGAACGAGCGACGGTGCAGACGCGTTCGCCGAAGCGGCAGCCGGAAATCGTCGAGCGGGCCGCGCAGTTCACGACATCGCCGGCTGGCTCGCGGTCGGGGTGGCGACGTTGGTCAACGTCGTCGACCCTGCGCTGGTGGTGATCGGGGGCGGGCTCGCAGGCGCAGGCGAAGCACTGCTCGCACCGCTCCGGGAGGCTGCCAGCGGAACTGCGCTCCGTGAGGTGCCGATCGTTGCCTCTGCTCTCGGCGACGAGGCAGAGGTCACCGGCGCAGTGCTGCTCGCACGCCGACGTTCGACAGAGACCTACCGGGTCGAGCGCATCGGGGCGTGAGCCGCGAATCCCGGCGCAGTCCGTGCCGGTCATCGTCATCGGCTTCGTTTGCAGGTGTTTATCCCCGTCTCCGAGGTGACAATGACCGCACCTCGAAGAAGCGTGACCGAGATCAAGTATTGTTACCCTGAAGCGATGATCGTGGGGATCGAAGCGTGAGCGTCTCGACCGAGGACAGCATCTCGCTGCCACCAACCCTCGACAGCGGCAACGTCGTGGCGATCGACGAGTAGTCGATTGCCTGGAAATCTTCTCGTCACTGCGCCCTCGGCCGAGCGGTCGAGTGCCCCCAGCGCGGGGGACGTCGTCGGGTGTTGATGCTGCGCGTCGTCCTGATCGTCGGCCTGATCATTTTTGCGGCCTTCGCCCGCCGTGTCTTCGTCCCGGCGATGCAGTCGCTCCGCCACCCGCACTGGGGCTGGCTGCCGGTGGCGATCGTTGCCGAGACGGCGTCGGTGGCGGCATTCATGGGTATGCAGCGACAGACGCCGATCCAGGGCGGGGTGAAGATTCCTGTCCGGAGCGCGATCGCCATCACCTATGCGAGCAACGCGGTGTCAGTGACGGTGCCCGTCGCCGGCGGCACTGCTTCCACCGCCTTCACGGTGAAGCAGTTCTCCCATCACGGTGCCAGTCCGGCGTTGATCACCCGGGCGCTCGGCATGTCCGGCATCATCTCGACCGCTGCGTTCGCTCTCGCCGTCGGCGTCACCGGCAAGGTCGGCGGAGGTGGATACACGGCGCTGATCGGTGCTGCGGTCGCCATTGTCGGGGTCGTTCCGATCGGCGTGCTGTTCGTGATGCTGCACCGCGAGCATTCCAGGGCGGCGATCGGTATCACTCCGGTAGGGATCGGGGTCGTCGAGACGGCCATCGCCGCTTCACTGGTCGCTGTGGGAATGAAGTCAGAAGGAGCGTTGCCCGCTGCGCTGCTGTACCGTGGAATAAATTGCTGATTCGTGCTCGGTGTCGGTTGGATCATCTACATGAATCTGCGCCGTAGCATCGTCGCCGAATCCGCATGCGCTGGGCGTCGCCGCAGCCGAGTGTCCTGACGACGGCGGCCAAGTGTGACGACACTCGGGACCGTGCTGCTACGTGCCTTCGACCCGGAAGGCGCCACGCATCAGCGGGTGAATGCGGCAGAAGTAGGTGTACGTGCCGGGGGCCAACGTTGCCGGAACGGTCCAGGTGTCACGGCCAGCCGTCGGAGGTCCACCGGTGCCGAGTTGGCCGGAGTCGAAGTTGACGTCACCGTCTGCCAGCGGATAAGCGATGCCGGTCGATTGGTTGCACGGTGACTTGCAGGCGGTGATCGTGTGCCAGATGCCCTTGAACTGCGGAGCGTCGAGGTTGTCGAAGGTGATCGTGCCGCCCTGCTTGATCGTCGGGACGGTCTGGGCGATCGTCATGTCGCCTTCGCCGTAAATGAAGTTCTGGATGTCGATCTTCCCGTTGCCGGCGACAGGAGCAGACGGCAATTTTGTCAGGTCCTCGTAGTTCTTCGAATCCGGCTGCCCGCCGTGGTTGTCGTTCTCGGCGAGGTGGCCGTGCGTCAGCATCCCGGGAACGTCGACAGTGGTGGTGAACGGATCGACACTGGTCGGTGCCGTATCGGCCATCCAGACGACCATGATTCCCATTGACTCGTACCACGATGCCAGGCCGGAGTCGTACGTCGCCTGGATCGACATGACGTCACCGGCTTTCACGGCGACGCGCCAACCCTGTGGCGTTGCGGTCATCGCCACGTCCCACGAGACGGCACCCGCCGGTTCGAAGTACTTGGCGTCGGAGCGGAACAGGTGGGCGGTCTTGGCGCCGCGGGTCAGATCGAGATCGCCGTGCAATCCGCCAGGGTGCAGATGGACCGCCGTGTCGATCAGCACGCCATCGCGATCGACGGTCCACTGATTCAGCTGCGGGCCGCCGGCGTAGGGATTGTCGGCCTGCTCGGGATAGACGTAGGTGCCGCCGGTGCCCGTTCCTTTGAGGACATCGAAAACCGGGTAGCCCTTACCGTTCTGCACATCCATCCAGATCGGTCGAGCGGCGATCATTCCTTTCGCCTGAGCGGCGGTGTCAGGAATGAAGTCGATGTCGTAGGTCACCCAGACCTGCATCGGTTTGGCGGTGAGGTTGTGCAGCATGTAGTTGAGGACCCACTTGTCCGTCGACTTGTACCGATAGCCGAAGGGAGCCGGCAGTTTGAGGATCGTCTTTTCCTCGCCGGCGGCGAACAGACGCTCCGGCACGCCGGACGTCGAGTCCTTGTTGCTGAGGTTGAGCCAGACACCGTGGTGTAGATGGACGACGTCGACCGGCGGAACCGAACCGTCAGCGAAACGAAGGTTCGGGTTCATCCCGACGATCCATCCATCTACCGTCGGCTGCGGGATGCCCCTGGTGTAGTCGATGTTGTTCTGCCCTGGGTTGATCGTCAGCGGACCGACCTCGAAATGCATTTTCGTCGCCCCGTCGCGCTCGGGAAGAGCGGCGACCGTCGTGGTGGTGCTCAACGCCACGGTCAGCTGTGGCAACTGTGTCGTGGCCGGAGCGTCGGAGGATGATGCGGTCGAGGATGATGCTGTCGACGATGACGCGGTCGAGGATGATGCGGTCGA
>JAYTOR010000072.1:0-26752 GCA_043747685.1 Actinomycetota bacterium | reverse complement strand
CGGCTGCGATGATCGCCGCCGCCGACCTCGCTGCCGCGTTCGATCATCACGACACCGAACTCCGGCACGTCGGCGGCGAGGCAGTCCTCGACGAGCTGCCGGTATCGGGGTTCGAAGACGTGCAATGGGAGTACACCGGTCGGCAGCAGCACGGAGCCGAGCGGGAACATCGCCATCCGTTGCGTGAGCGGGGTCAACGGCATCACGTTTCGTATCGCTCGGTCATCACGAACCTCCCGGTGCCAACGCATCCACCGACGGACCTGGCGGTGAAGCGCTCATCGTGCCCGGGAGCAATGCCCAGATCGGCTTGGCGAGTTCGTTGGCCTGTTGCAAACTGCCCTCCGGCACGTTGACGATCAGGGCGAATTCGACGGTTCCCGTCGCTGTCGGGAAATACCCGGAAAGCGCTTTGGACACGCTCAGCGTGCCGGTCTTGCCGAAAAACTGCCCAGCGAACTTCGTCCCGACGAATTCCTTGGCAAGCGTGCCCGACTGGCCGGCGACCGACATCGCGTCGTGAAACACACCGGTACCGCCCTCCCTGGCGAGCACGGCGACCATGGCGTCGCATGTCACCCTGTTGGCGTGGTCCAGTCCGCTGCCATCGACCATCGACACCCCAGGGATACCCCATCCCGTGAGGTGCGTCATGACGGCGGCGGCACCGTCGGCGCGCGTGCCTTTCCCGGCCACCTTGACACCGATCTCGCGCAACATCATCTCTGCCGTGTTGTTGTCGCTGTTCGTCAACATCTCCTTGACGATGTCGGTCAACTTCGCCGACTGGACAGCGGTGATCGCCACCTGGCCCGGTGGCATCGTGTCGGCGCTGGCGTTGCCGTCCACGGCGATGCCGTTCTGTACGAGCAACGCCTTGAGGCGCTGGGCTGCGACGAGTGGCGGATTGACCCCTTTGCGGATACCGGCACCGAAACCACCCTGCTTGGGCGTCCAGCCATCGTTGAGCAGCAGCGCACTTGTCGGCCCCACGCCGCTGGCGGTATTCGGCACGTCCTGCGTCCAGCTGGGGTCGTAGCGCTCCTGGTCGTAGCGACTGTCGTCGCCGATGATCCCGCCGGTGATGTGGGTGACGCCCGCTGCTTTGAGTTGCGATGCGAGCTGCTCGAACGGCGTGACGTTGAACGGCGTGTGGGAACTGAATCCGCTGTTGATGTAGTCGGCAGTCGACAGCAGCGGATCGCCGCTCCCGACGAGATACAGGTCTCCCTGGACGATGCTGCCGGCAACGGTCCCGTTGAGCGACGTCGAATAGGTGAAATCGGGTCCGAGTACGTCGAGGGCCACGGCAGCGGTGAACAACTTGAGGTTACTCGCCGGGACGACCGGCTGCTGGCCGCCGGAGTCGAGCACCTCGCTGCCGTCGACGCTGACGACGAAACAGGTGCCGTCCTTCGGGAGTGCCTTGACGACCGGCGCCAACGAAACCGCATACCCGCGTCTGCGTACGTCGGTCGCCAGGAAAACCGGCATGCGGCGTGCTGACAACAGCGGTGCAAGCGGCGTCGTGATGGTCGGGGCGATACCGGTGGTCGGTTTCGCTCCGATGTCGGCATTGGCAAGTTCGTTGCGGGCGTGTGTCCACACGACTCCGAAGATGATCAACGGGATCAGTCCGGCGATCAGGAAGCCGGTGAGCGCAAATGCCTTCTTCACACCATTCCTCTGGACGTGCGGAAATCGGCGTAGCGATACAGATGGCCGAGAGCCGTCACCGCCCGGTTGGCGCTGGCATAGCACAGTCGACCTGACGCCCGTACAGCCACCGGACCGGGGTTGTCGGGGTCGGCGACTGCAAGTTCCGTCGCCGTCAGGATCGGCTTGGACGTCTCGCGGCTGATCTCGTCCGCCGCCTCGGCGAAGCGTATGTCCTGGCGCTCGTGGTACGACACGATCCGGTCGAGCCCGTAGTCGGGGAAGTACCGGCCTTCCTTCATCAAACGGGCCTGGTTCGACTGGATACCCAAGCCGAGGTAGATGACGGCATCGACGTCGGGGTGTTCGGCAATCAGACGCATAACAGCAGGAATCGTCTCACGCGTTTCGCCGCCGGCGCAGTCGACCGGATTGCTCCGGCTCCAACGCGGCGGGAGCAGTTTGTCGATCGACTCACGGAGGTCGTCCGGAAGCGTCAGCAGATTGAGGTCCGGATCGCGGGTGATGGCATCGGCGGTGACGACCCCCCAGCCGCCTGCGGTGGTCAGCACGACAACGTTCGGCCCTTTGGGGAGCGGTTGCGTAGCAAAGGAGGCGGCAGCCTCGAACGCTTCTTCGACGGTCGCCGCTCTTGTCACGCCGGCCTGGCGCATCGCCCCATCGAAGACCTTGTCGTCAGCGGCGAGCGCACCGGTATGGCTTGCAGCGGCGTTCGCTCCCCCGGCAGTGGCACCACCCTTGAGCACGACAAGCGGCTTGCGGGCGGCAACCTCACCGAGACGCTTCGTCAGGCCGACCCCGTCATTGATGCCCTCGAGGTAGGCGAGACCGACCGTCGTCGCCGGATCGGTCGAATACCAGTCGAGATAATCAGCGACGCCGACGGCCGCAGCATTTCCGGCCGACACCGCCCTACTCACCCCGACGCCGGTCTGACGTGCGAGGTTGAGGAAACTCGAAACGAAGTTCCCGCTCTGGCTGGCGACCCCGATGCCACCCTTGGGCGGGAACGGGGCGACGATCTGAGCGCACAGGTCAGCGGGGGTCGAGACCACGCCCTGGCCGTTCGGTCCGGCAAGCAGCATGCCGATGTCATCGGCGAGTGCGACGAGTTGGGCCTCCGAATCGCGTCCCTGACCGCCCGCTTCTCCGTAGCCGGCAGAAGTGACGAACGCGGCCGTGATGCCCTTCTGGGCACATGCAGCCAACAGCGAGGGGTTTGCGGCAGACGGTGTGCAGACGAAAACGAGATCGGCCTGACCCTCCGGTAACTCCTCGATCGTTGCCACCGATTTGATCCCGAGGACCTCCTCGCCCTGGAGGTTGGTGGCGAAGACATTCCCTGCATAGCCGCTGGCGAGGATGTTGTGCAGGCTGACGAAACCGAACTTGCCGGGATGGCTGCTGGCCCCGGCGACGACGATGCCCTTGGGGTTGAACAGTGCGTTGAACTGGGCGTCGGTCGGTCGGTGCCGCTGTCTGTAGGCTTGGGCGACCGGCGCTGCCAATTCGACGAGTGCATCGACGGCGACGACGCTGCCATCCGTACGCACGATCAGTGGGTTGAGGTCGACGCTTGCGACATCAGGCCGAGTTGCCGGCAAATGCGACAACCCGACGAGCAGGGCGACGAGGCCGTCCCGGTCCACCGGCGCTTCCCCCCGTAAGCCACCGAGCAGCTTCTGCGTCGCCAGCCCTTTGACCATCTCGATCGCATCCTGGTCGCTGATCGGCGCTGGACGGAACACGACATCGGCGACCGCTTCGGCGAGGATTCCCCCGACCCCGAGCATCACATTCATCCCGAACTGCGGGTCACGTACGAGCCCGACGATGAGTTCACGGATACCGGAGATCATCGGAGCGACGAGCAGCGAGACCTCTCCGTCATCTTCCGTAGCGGCACCGAGCAGTTCGGCTGCAGCCCTCGCCACGGCAGCAGCGTCGCCCAGGCGCAGTCGGACGAGCCCGCGCTCTGTCTTGTGAGCGATGCGGTCGCCGTTGAGCTTGAGGACAACGGGAAATCCGACAGCCTGTGCCGCCGCGACCGCTGCGTCGGCGTCGACGACGATGCGCTCGTCCGGAAACGGGACACAGAACTCGCTCAGCAGCGCTTTGGAATCCGCCTCTGACAGCGTCCGGTTGGGTGATGGCTCGGCCATCGATGGAGTAGACACGACCGCCCAAGCTAGCGGACCGCCTGCCACCGATAGGGGTCTGCGGGACGACATCGACGAGACGCGTGGGCTACCGTCGGGCTGGTTTCCGCCGATCCGGTGGTCGAACGATCAGGGGGTCGTGTGATGGATTTCGCAGGAAGAATCGCCGTTGTCACCGGTGGCGGCAGTGGCATCGGCCGTGAACTCGTACGCCAACTTGCAACGGCCGGTTGCGACGTCGCGACGTGTGACGTCTCTCCGGAGAACATGAAGGAGACGAAAGCACTCGCAGATACCGACGCAGCCGCTGGGGTGCGCGTCGTCACGTTCCAGGCCGATGTCTCCGACGAGCGACAGCTCGAAGCATTCCACGACTTCGTCGCCTCCGAACTGCGCACCGATCACATCAACCTGCTGTTCAACAATGCAGGCATCGGCGGCGGTGGCAGCTTCGTCAGCGATGATCGCCTCGAGTGGGAAAAGACGTTCGGAATCTGTTGGGGTGGCGTGTACGGCGGGACACGGGCGTTCATGCCGATGTTGCTGGCGAGCGAGATCGGCCACGTCGTCAACACCAGCAGCGTCAATGGGTTCTGGGCGTCGATCGGGCCTGGTGTCCCGCACACGGCCTATAGCGCCGCCAAGTTCGCCGTGAAAGGCTTCACCGAGGCGCTGATCACCGACTTCCGCGTCAACGCACCGCATCTGAGCGCCTCGGTCGTCATGCCTGGCCATATCGGTACGTCGATCGTCATCAACTCAGGGCTGATGCACGGGAGGAATCCGAAGGAGTTGACTGACGATCAACTCGCCGAGATACGCGAACGGATCGGCCGGACTGGAATCGACGTTTCGGCTGCCAGCGATGAAGACATCCGCCAGCGGGTGATGTCACAGGGAGAATCGTTCCGTGACACTGCCCCGACGAGCGCCGCTGAGGCAGCGACGGTGATCCTCGATGGCGTGCGCGCCGGTGAGTGGCGGATCCTCGTCGGCGACGACGCCGTGCTCCTCGATGAACTGGTTCGCGCGTCTCCTGGACATGCCTACGAGCCTGACTTCATCGATCGCCTACGCGCCGCTGGAGGCGTCGGCTTCATCGCCCGCAGTGGCAGCCACGGCGCCGAGTGACGATCCGCGTGTGGCGTGACCCGCAGCGCCTCAGCTCGCCCGAAGAATCTGTTGCACCATCAGCGTCGTCAACGGGCCGGCCTGTTCTTGCGGGATGAGGTGACCAACGGGCAATTCGACGAGTTCGCCGTGCATCACTGCCTCGCGTATCGCCCCGGCTATGGCTGATGTCGACCCACCGATCCTCGAGACCGGCGAGGATCGACGTCGGCGCAGTGATCGCTCCGACCAGTTCGGTGATGTCGACCCGTGTGTCCAAGTCGATCTGCGCAGCAGAACCCGGTGCGATGCTGGCGGCCATCATCGGCACCATCGCCTTGACACCGTAACCGTTTTCGACCATCCGGCGACCGAGGTAATCGACGCAACCCGGTGCGGAGCCAGCGAACCGATCGCCAGGGCGACGACAGCACCGAGCGACCAACCGCCGACGTGATAGGTGTCGAATCCGGGATGCTGCATCACGCCGATCGACTGCCATGCCAGGGCGTCGACCTCGACTGGTCCGTCACTGCGCGGCGATTCCCCGGAGCCTGGAAATTCCGTACGGACGACGACGTCCCTCGGCGAGCGCCGGCACCAGGCATCCCAACTGGTGCGATTCGACGTTGTTCCGTGGAGTAGCAGCAACGGCGGCCCGCTGTCACCGTCGACGACGTAGCCGACTTCAGCACTTCCCTGCGGATGTTCTACACGGACGGTGGTCGTGGCCGCATGATAGCCAGATGGCTCAGTGCGCCGAGGGTGGCTCGAGTGCTGCTCTGAAGAGGTCGTGGAGGTGCTCGAGCCGTTGTTCGAGATGCTCGGCCATCAGCGGATCCTCGTCGAGCAGCCCGCCGAGGAACGGCGCATCGCTGAAGTAGCTGAGCAGCGCCCCGTACCCCGTCAACACCAGTTGGCGCGGGTCGTATCGCCGGAACGTGCCGGCATCCATCTCTCGCTCGAAATAGGCAACAGCGTGATCGAACGCCGGTCGCATCGCCGCCGCCAGGTCCAGCCCGAGGTGGGTCCCGCCGTCGATCGCCTCGCGCCGCAGCAGCCGGATGAAATCCGGATTATCGACGAAGAATTCGAAGCCCGTGGTCATCACCCGCTGAGCCTTCGCCCATCCGGTTTCGCTCGGCACCATCGCACTCTGCAAGCGAATGTACCACTCGGAGATCGAACGCTCGAACACTTCCTCGTACAGCGCTTCCTTCGAAGGGAAGTGATGCAGCAGGCTCGGACGACGGATACCGACACCAGCGGCGATGTCGTTGAGCGACGTACCTTCATAGCCGTTTTCAGCAAAGCAGTGCAGTGCTTCGACGATGATCGCCTCTCGGGTCGAAAGCGGCTCGCTTGTCTCCAGCACTGTCATGACCCTAGAGCGCCACGCGGCGATACCGTGAACTTCATGCAGATTGTCTCGGCGCTCTTCGTGGAAAATTTCGAGCTCCGCAAAGCAGACGGTGGTGCAACCAGAATCGACATCAAAGGGGCGATGTTCTCGATGGCGTCGCCGTCGCCGGTGCCGGTCAGCATCGATCCGCACCTCGTTGCCCTGATCTTCTGCCCAGAGGGCGAGCCTGGCAACGGCGTCTTCGAGGTCGTGTTCCGTCAGGGAATCGACGAAGACGCAGAACAGATGGCCCGCAACGTCAGCCCCTTCACCGTCGACCCCGGCAAGTTCACGTACCGGCTCGTCAAGGGCGAACTCGAATTCGACGCCTATACACAGATCTTCGCCCACTGCCGGATCGACCATGGGCCCTGGCATCTCGTGCCGTTCACGTTGCTCCCCCCGCTGTAGTCCTGCTGCCCTGGGTACGGCGGTGTGCGGGAGTGTGCGGGTACAGCGGTGTGCGGGAAACCGCACCGGGAAACCGTGTCGTGAAACGCAGTACCATCCACGATGTGCCTACGGCTTTTACTCCTGAACAAGACCAGCAAGCCATCGATCTGATCCGCGGTTTGGCTATGGATGCCCCGCTCTACGCCAAGAGCGGGCACCAGGGAACGGCGATGGCGCTCGCTCCTCTCGGCCACCTGCTCTACAGCAGGATCATGAATCACGATCCGGCGCGTCCCGACTGGCCGGACCGCGACCGCTTCGTGCTGTCCAACGGGCACGCCTCGATCCTGCAGTATTCGCTGCTGTACCTCAACGGTTACGGGCTGGAACTCGAAGACATCAAGCAGTTCCGCCAGTGGAAATCGAACACGCCCGGGCATCCTGAGGCGGAACAGACCGCCGGGGTCGAGGTCACAACCGGTCCGCTCGGTCAGGGATTCGCCAACGCCGTCGGCATGGCGCTGGCGGAACGCGAACTGCGCACCCGCTACGGCACCGACGTGCAGCACCACCATACGTTCGTCATCGCCGGTGACGGCTGTTTCATGGAGGGCGTCAGCCACGAAGCAGGTTCGCTGGCGGGCCATCAGGGACTCGGCGGACTCATCGCCTTCTACGACGACAACCACATCACCATCGACGGTGCGACGGAACTGACGTATACCGACAAGGTCGGTGAGCGCTTCGAGGCATACGGGTGGCATGTCGAACATCTCGGTGAGACGGCCAATGAGCTGGACATCCTCGAAGCGGCGATCCGTAGGGCGATGGCCGTCGAGGACAAACCGAGCCTGCTGATCATCCGCAGCCACATCGCCTACCCCTCCCCCGATCTGCTCGACAACCATGAGGCGCACGGCAACCCGTTCACGATCGACCAGGTGAACCGCACGAAGGACGTGATGGGGATCCCGAACGAGCCGTTCTGGGCACCCCAGGACTTCGTCGACACCTACCGCGGCGTTGCGGCGGAGCGTGGCGCCGCAGCGTCGGCTGCATGGGACGAGCGGATGGCGGCATCTTCGATCGACCATGCGTCGTGGGACGCAGCGTGGGGCTCCGGGGCGATGGACGGCTGGGATGCGACGATGCCGACGTGGGAACTCGGCGAGAAGATCGCCACCCGCGTCGCCATCCAGAAGGCCTTCATGGCTGGCCTTGGCGGCCTACCAGGGCTGATCTCCGGCGCAGCAGACCTCACCGGCAACACCGGAACGCTGCTCAACGGGGAAACGTCGCAATCGTTGGAGAACCCAGGCGGCCGCCAGGTGCACTACGGCATCCGCGAGCACGGCATGGCTTCTGCAATGGTCGGTATGGCCCGCCATGGCGGTGTGCTGCCGGCCGGTGGAACGTTCTTCGTCTTCTTCGACTACATGAAGCCGTCCGTACGGCTCGCCGCGCTGAGCAAGGCGAAGGTCCTGTTCGTCTTCACCCACGATTCCGTCGGCGTCGGCGAGGACGGGCCGACGCATCAGCCGATCGAGCATCTGGCAGCACTGCGGGCGATCCCCGAACTGCAGGTCATTCGGCCGGCCGATGCCAACGAGACGGTCACCGCCCTGAAACTTGCGGTTGCCCATCACGGGCCGACAGCGCTTGTGTTGTCACGCCAGAACATCACCGTCGTCACCGACGGCTCCGCCCCGATCCTCGGTGCCGGCATCGTGCATGGCGTCGATTCCCCGCAACTGATCCTCGTGGCAACCGGCAGCGAGGTCAGCCTCGCCGTCGATGCAGCCAAGGTGCTCGCTGATGCCGGCATCGCCACCAACGTCGTGTCGCTGCCGTCGTGGGATCGTTTCGCTGCCCAGGACGCAGCCACACGGGAATCGATACTGCCGAAGCACGTTCCTACGATCTCGATCGAAGCGGCGTCCACCTTCGGATGGGACCGCTATGCCGATGTGTGCATCGGCATCGACCGCTTCGGCGCCAGTGCCCCTGGCGGACTCGTACTCGACAAGCTCGGCATGAACGTCGACAACATCGTTACCCAAGCAACAGCGCTCATCGCAGGAGGCAACTCATGAACAGACTCGTCCAACTCCACGAAGAATTCGACCAGAGTCCGTGGCTCGACAATCTCAAACGGGGATACCTGACATCGGGTCAACTCGCCAAGCTGGTCGATTCCGGCATCCGTGGCCTGACGTCGAACCCGACGATCTTCCAAAAGGCAATCCAGGGTTCGCCTGACTACGACGAGCAGTTCAAGGTGCTCGCCGATGATGGCAAGCCGATCATCGACGACTACTGGGAGATGGTCTTGCAGGACGTCAACGGCGCGCTGGACGTGCTCGCACCGGTCCACGAAGCCTCCAATGGCGGCGATGGGTACGTGTCGGTCGAGGTCGCCCCAGGTCTCGCCCACAACGGCATCGGTACCGTGAACGCAGCACGTGATCTGCACCAACGGATCAACCGCCCGAACGTCCTCGTCAAGATCCCGGCGACAGCGGAGGGCGTGCCAGCCATCCAGCAGATGATCGCAGAGGGACGCAGTATCAACGTCACGTTGATCTTCAGCCTCGATCGCTATGCAGATGTCGTCGAGGGTTACATCGCCGGCCTCGAGAGCCTCGTTGCGACTGGCGCCAAGGATCTGTCTCACGTCGCCAGTGTCGCCAGCTTCTTCATCAGCCGTGTCGACACCGAAGTCGACCGCCGCCTCGATGCGATCGGTTCGCCAGAGGCGCTCGCACTCCGCGGTAAGGCTGCAGTCGCCCAGGGCAAGCTCGCTTACCGCCATTTCACCGAGACGTTCAGTGGCCCGCGTTGGGACGCCCTCGAAGCGCTCGGTGCCAGGCCCCAGCGGCCGCTCTGGGCATCGACATCCACCAAGAATCCTGCCTATCCGGACACGCTGTACGTCGATCAACTGATCGGGCCGCAAACCGTCAACACGCTGCCGGACGCGACGGTCGAGGCGTTTGCCGACCACGGCACCCTTGCTCGGACGATCGATGCCGGCATGGACGAAGTCGATGCGGCATGGGCCGGTCTCGCCGACGTCGGCGTGAGCATGGACGACGTCGCTGAGACCTTGGAACGAGAGGGCGTGAGCAGCTTCCAGAAGAGCTTCGACGAACTCATCGACGCGCTCAGCACCAAGGCCACCGAACTCCGGGCCTGAGCAGCGTCTCGGCGAATCGGCCGTCCGCCGATAGTCGTTTCTTCAGACCTGCTCTGGCATACGAAGGTCTGTCGGGGTGGGAACGTCGCCGTGTTCCCACCCCGACAAGCGTGTCCGCCACCATGGCGACACACCACGAGCACTGACGGAGGACATCGCGTCAGCGTTTCCCGCTCGGTTGTGCGGTGATCGGCCGGGGGTTACCGGTCACCGTTGTGATAGGGACGGCGCAGCATCCGATTCATGATGCAATTCCGACAAGTTCTTCCGGGATCCAGTCTGAGCCGGTTCGAGCGTCGAACTGGTTCGACTCAGGCGTGCTCGAGTCGGCGGTTCACGGCGAGGACCGTGACGTCATCACGGAGCCGGCGGTTGGAGTGGAAGGTGTCCCCTCCGCTGCTCGCAGTGCCGACGCCATTCCCCACCCGCTGACCTGCAGGCCGACGTCGCTGCTGAGCTCGGACAGCAGTTGGATGGCACGGACGATTGTTCTACCGCCTCCTTGTGGCGCAGCTCTCCGTCGCGATCGTGGGCAATCTGTCGGGCGAGACTCTGCAAGGGCCGAACGACGCGGCTCCTGGCGGCAAGAGCGTTGATCGCGAGCACGCACACGGTTCCAAGAATCATGACGACGCCCACACCGAGCGCTGCACTCCGGCTCGGTCGCGCCGCCAAGGTGACGAGCCAGCAGGCTCCGACGACGACCCAGGCAATCAGCAATGCCGAGATCGTCAACATCGACCGCCACGCCGATCCGCTGCCGGTGTCCACGAGTTCTGTCAGCTCGGCATTCATCGCGCTCTCTACTCTGGTTGGGCGCGAGCAAGGTATCTGCAGGCAGCCGTCCGGGTCGTCGGCGTATGAATCTTTCACCCCTTCGAGTGAAGTGATGGGGGCCGCATCCGCCAGACCGTCGAGGTGACAACAAAGCAGTCGGTTCGCGTCGCCCTGGTCAACGACTACGAGATCGTCCTCGCCGGAATTGCCACGATGCTCGAGCCGTTTCCCGCAAATCCGGATTGTCGACATGGTTGCGCGACGCGCACCGGTCCGCGTTGCGGATGTCGCACTGTTCGACACCTATTCACACCACGGACTCGGATTGGACAGGGTCAAACAACTGATCGGCGATCCTCGGGTCGGCGCAACGGCGGCCTACACGTTCCACCTCCGGTCCGAAGCCGTTCGCGCTGCGCTCGATGTCGGTGCCAATGGTGTGCTTGCGAAGGCGTTGACCAGCCGGCAATTGTCGGAGGCGCTGGTGCGGCTGGCCACGGGCGAGCGGGTCTTCGAACTCGCAGAGGGCAGACTCAAGACCGACGCCGACTGGCCGGGAGATCCGATCACCTGACCTACAAGGAGAGCGAACTGCTGTCGATGCTCGCCACCGGCGCGATGAACCGCCAGCTCGCGCATGCAATGTTCATCAGCGAGAACACGGTGAAGACGCGCCTGCGCCTGCTGTTGTCGAAATTGGGAGTCACCAATCGCACCCAGGCAGCGGCGTTCTCGATCGGCCACAAGGGCTTCACCACCCACCGAATCAGCGACTGATCGGCGGTACAACTGCGTCACGCACCGAAGTCGGCGCGTAGCACGCTCTTCTGCACCTTGCCCATTGCGTTTCGCGGCAGTTCGTCGACGACGTGAATCCGCTTCGGCACCTTGTACGACGCCAGTCGAGTCTTCAGTTCGGTGATCACCAGCGCTTCGTCGAGGACGAATCCGGGTTGGACCGTGACGACTGCGGTCACCGCTTCACCGAAGTCGTCGTCCGGTACCCCGACGACCGCTGACTCGACGATTCCCGGCATCTCGTCCAGCAGCAGTTCGATCTCTTTCGGGTAGACGTTGTAGCCGCCGGAGATCACCAGATCCTTTGATCTTCCGACGAGTTCGAGGTACCCGTCTGTGTCGAAGACGCCGACGTCACCGGTGCGGAACCAGCCGTCGGAGGTGAACTCCTCGGCATCTTTGTCCGGTCGCCGCCAGTAGCCGAGCAGCACGTTCGGGCCTTTGATCTGCACGCCGCCGACGGTGCCACTCAGCACGACACGATCCTGGTCGTCGACGATGCGCACACCGACGCCTTCCAACGCCGGGCCGACGGTGCCACCTTTGCGCTCGCCGAGGCAGGGGTTCGACGTGTTCATCCCCGTCTCGGTCATTCCGTAGCGCTCCAGCACGATGTGGCCCGTCCGCTCGCCGAAGTCGTGGAATGTCTCCGCCAACAGCGGTGCCGATCCGGAAACGAAGAGCCGCATGCCTGCGCAGGCGGCCACATCGAGTTCGGGGCGGGACAGCAGACGCGTGTACATCGTCGGCACACCCATGAACACCGTTGCGCTACTGAAATCGGCGATCACTCTCGTCGCGTCGAAGGTGTCGTGAAACAGCAGCGGCACGCCGGTCAGCATCGCCGTATGAGTGGCGACGAACAGACCGTGTACGTGAAAGATCGGCAGTGCATGGATGAGGACATCGGTGCCGACGAAACCCCAGGCGCGCTGAAGCGCAACGGCGTTGGACATCAAGTTGCGATGGGTGATCATCGCCCCTTTCGATCGGCCCGTGGTGCCGGATGTGTACACGAGTGCAGCCAGATCCTCACCCGTCGTCGCAGCCGGACCGGATGGTTCGTCACTCTCGACGTCGAGCAGGTCGGACCACGATCCGCGCCCGTTTGCATCCAGGTCGTACACCGATCTGACCCCGCTTGCAGAGGCAACGGATCGAAACCACGTCGCGTCCTGCGGCCTTCCGATCGCCAGGCACGGCTCGGCGTCACCCAGGAAGTAGGCGACCTCGTCGCTGCGATATGCCGGGTTCAGCGGTAGGAACACGGCCCCCATGCGCAGGCATCCGAGGTATGCGAGCAACGCCTCCGGCGATTTGTCGACATGGACCGCAACCCGGTCCCCCGGCGAAACGCCGAGACGCCGGAGGCCGGCGACGACCTGTGCCGTTCGTCGTTCGACATCGGCGTAGGTCAGCGTTGCGCTGCGGGTGACGATCGCCGGCGATACGAGACGGCCGCCGAAACCGGCGGCAAGAGAGTCGTACAGGTTCAGCTGTTCGTCGATGAGGCGAGCGTACTGCGGACGCTCGCCGCTGCCTGGCCTGAGCGCTGCCGAGGCCCGGGGCTTCCGAGAGCTATGATCGTAGATATGTCCTCTGTCCCAGGCGACGTGCTCGCTGATCTGCGCCGTCGAGCCGGCTTGACGCAATCGCAGCTCGCGCTCGCCGCCGGCACCAGTCAGTCGGCGATCTCGGCGTATGAACGAGGAGAGAAGGACCCGGGCTGGGCGACGCTCTGCCGCCTCAGCGCGGTGCTCGGCTACGACCTCGGCATCGTGCCGACCTACGCGACGCGCCGCGGCGCCGAAGCGGATCGCTACGACGTGATAGCCGACGTGCTTGCGCTCTCCGATGCCTTGCCACCCCGGCCGCGTAAGCCGCTGGCATTTCCGCCATTCAAGTCAGTCATCCGGCGCCAGTGAACGAACCCGCACTGCCCCAGAAGATCGTCGCCATCGATGCCGCACTGTCGGCCGCCGGGATCCAACATGCCTTCGGCGGCGCTCTGGCCTTGGCCTACTACGTCGATGAGCCACGTTCCACCGCAGACATCGACGTCAATGTCACGATCGATGCGGACCACGCAGAGGCGGTCTTCGGTGCGCTGCCCTCCGAGCTGGAATGGTCCCGAGCCGACGTCGACGCTGCCGCCGTGGACGACCAGGTCCGCCTGTGGTGGGGTCGGACGCCGCTCGACATCTTCTTTCGAGCCGATGTCTTTCACAACGGCGTGGCGGTGCGCAGCGAACTTCATTCCTTCGCCGGTCTGATGCTGCCGTTTGTCGCTGCCGACGATCTCGTCGTGTTCAAGGCGCTCTTCAACCGCCCGAAAGACTGGGTGGACATCGAGGCGATGATCGTCGCCGGGTCCGTCGACCTCGCTGTGGTTCGGGAGCGGTTGTACACCCTGATCGGCGGGGATGCGCGTCTCGGGCAACTCGCCGATCGACCTGTCGCCTGAGCGGGCCGCCTGCATCGAAAGCCCAGCGATATGGTTCGGTCCGCATGACCAAAGAATCAGACATCGCAGCTGTCGTCCCGGGCGTCATCGATCCCGACGATCTACCGCGCGACCGTTCGGCGGTCGACCACCACATTGCCGCTCTCCTCGACGCAATCGGCGTCGAACGCAACCGCAAGCTCTTCGACGACCTGCTTCACTCGGTCGCCGACATGGCGTCGGACCAGCCCGAGACGCTCAACGTCAAGATCGCCGCAGCGGCGATCAAAGAGATGAGCGACGCTTTCGAGATGTTCCAGCCGTACATCGATCGCCCGAAGGTGACGATCTTCGGGTCCGCACGAACGAAGCAGGACGACCCGCTGTATGCGCAGGCGTGCGATGTCGCCCGCCATCTTGCCGAGAAGGGTTGGATGGTCGTCACCGGTGCCGGGCCGGGGATCATGCAGGCGGCGATGGAAGGTGCCGGCAGGGACATGTCGATCGGTGTCAGTATCCGTCTGCCGTTCGAGCAGGCTGCCAACCCGATCATCGCCGGCGACTCGAAGTACGTCAGCATGAAGTACTTCTTCACCCGCAAACTGATGCTGATCAAGGAATCGATGGGGTTCATCTGCCTGCCCGGCGGTTTCGGGACGCTCGACGAGATGTTCGAACTACTGACGTTGACGCAGACGGGCAAGGGCGTCCCGGTGCCGATCGTGCTCCTCGATGTGCCAGGTGATCCGTACTGGGAACAACTTCGTCAATGGATCCAGGACGAGTTGGTGACCCGCAACCTCGTCAGCCCCTCGGACTTCGCGCTGTTCCGCCTCACTGATTCGTACGAGGAGGCGGTCGAGGAGATCGCCCGCTTCTATTCGAACTACGACTCGATGCGCTACGTCGGCGACAAGCTCGTTGTCAGGATGCGCCGCGCCCCCGACGACGAAGCGCTCGCCAGGCTCAACGCCGACTTCGCCACGCTGTGTGCGAGAGGCCGCATCGAGCCGGCGTCGATCTCTTCGATCGAGCTCCGCGAGAACGATGCCGTCGACATGCAACGAATCACCTTCTCCTTCTCCAAGCACGGGTACGGCGACCTTCGCCGGCTGATCGACGCACTCAACGCCTGGTGACCGGTCATCGGGTCGGCGCCTCAGCACCATGCTGCAGCCCCTGACTCGGCCGAAGCTTCAGTCCCCGTCTGCGTCACCACGAAGCAGGTGGCTGGCTTTTTCGATCGCCCGACGAGCCTGTGTGAGTTGCTTCTCGGCCGCGGGCCGGCTGCTCTGACCCTCTCGGACCGCGTCCTTCAACAGCTCGATCGCCCGATCGGCGAGTTCTTCGGAGATCAGATCGAGGCGGTCGGCGAGGTCGTCGAAGTCGGAGTTCATCCGATCGTCAGCGCCTCGGCGACAACATCCATCGGGTGACGGACCGTGACACCCTGCGAGGCCAGATGCATTGCACAACCGGGGTTTGCACTCAGTACGACACGTGCGCCGGTCGCTGCCGTTGCTCGGCCGATGGAGTCGAGCTTGCGTTGGCGGATCTCCCCGGCAAGTTGCGGCTGGAGCGCGCTATAGGCGCCACCGGCCCCGCAGCACAGTCCGTCGTCGTCGAGTTCGACGATGTCGGCGTACCGTCCGACGACCGTTCGCACGGCAAGATGGACCCGCTGAACATGGCGTAAATGGCACGGGTCCTGGACGATGAACGTCAGCCGGTCCGCAGTCGCCTCAGGCAGACGATCGATCCGCTCGGCGAGCCATTCGTGGACGTCGAGGACGCGAGCACTGAAGGCGTTGGCAGCGGGCGTGCCGAGCAGATGGCCGTAGTCCTTCATCGCCGCGCCGCAGCCGGCGGAGTTGACGAGGATCGGCCCGTCACCTGGCATCGAGGCCATCACCCGATCGGCCAGGACGATGGTTTCGCTGTGGAGGCCCGCGTGTACGTGGAGCGCTCCGCAACAGTCGCCACCTGGACCGGCGAGTCGCACGGTGGCCCCGGTCGCTTCGATCACCTGCTGGGTCGCCCGATGTGTCGACCGCAGCCAGGCATCCATCACACAGCCGGTAAACATCCACACGTCCGTCCCCGATGACACGAGTGCCGGGCCCCTGCGCAGAGGAAGCCGCCCGAGACCGAGCCGCTTCGGGACGAGCCGGACTCGTTGCGCGACTGCTCCAAACGTCGAACCGATCAGCACGAGACGGTGATGACCGAGGGCCTTGAAACCGACGCGCTGCCACCACGGAGCGATGCGGTGGGCATCGGCCAACGAGGCACGGGTGCCCTCCATCAGATGACCGAACGGAACGCCGCTCGGGCACGCAGGTTCACAGCCTCGGCATTGCACACAGGTCTCCATGAAGCCGACGAACTCGTCCGTCGCCTCGTTGCCATCCCACTGGACGGCGCGCATCGCCGCGATGCGGCCCCTCGGCGACAACGCTTCCTCGCCGGTCACGCGGAACGTCGGGCAGGCCGGCAGACACAACCCACAGCCGACACAGCTGGCGAGTTCGGTGTCGACGAGCTTCAGATCCATCGCCGAAGACGCTAACGCCAAGTCCACAGTTGTTGTACTGGCACGACGGAGTGCTGCTCGATGCCTACGCTGAGGCGATGACAGATGCAGTGGCGACACCGATCGAGGCGATCAGCGAACAGGTTGGAGCTGTGAAGGTGGCATTCCGGGAGGGCGTGCTCCGTTCACTCGAGGCGCGCCGGACACAGCTGAGACAGTTGAAGCGATTCATCATCGAGGAGGAGCCTGCACTGCTCGCTGCGCTGGCAGAGGATCTCGGCAAGCCGATGGTGGAGGCCTATGTTGCCGAATTGTCGTTCGTCGCCAATGACGTCGACTACGCACTGCGTCACCTCGATGGCTGGGTCGCAGACGCACGGACCAAGGTGCCGTTGACGTTCAAGCCCGGCACGGCCAGAGTGGTGCAGGAGGCGCTGGGGACGGTTCTCGTCATCGCCCCGTGGAACTACCCCGTGCAACTGCTGCTGGCACCGGTGATCCCGGCAATCGCCGCCGGGAACACGGTCGTGCTCAAACCGTCGGACGTCGCCGCAGCGACGTCGAACCTGCTGGCTCAGCGGTTGCCGAGGTATCTGGACCAGCGCGTCGTCACGGTCATCACGGGTGGGGTCGCCGAGACGACGGCGCTGTTGCAGGAACGGTTCGATCACATCCTGTACACCGGCAACGGCACCGTCGCCCGCACGGTGATGGAGGCGGCAGCCAAACACCTCACACCCGTGACGCTGGAGCTCGGCGGCAAGAGCCCGGCCATCGTCGCCGCCGACGCCGATATCGAGGTCGCAGCGAAGCGGATCGCCTGGGGCAAGTTCATCAATGCCGGCCAGACATGCGTCGCGCCTGACTATGTGCTCGTCGATGCATCCGTCGAGCGTCAGTTCCTGAGTGCCATCGAGAAGACGATCACCACGTTCTACGGCGTAGACCCCGAGCAGTCCAAGGACTATGCGCGCATCGTCAACGTCCGGCACCACGATCGTCTCAGCGGTCTGCTCGACGACGGCGGGTTCGAGACGACCGTCACCGGCGGCAGTAGAGACCGAACGACACGGTATTTTGCGCCGACGGTGTTGTCCGGTGTCAAGCCCGACGCAGCGGTCATGCAGGACGAGATCTTCGGGCCGATCCTTCCGGTGCTGACCGTCGACGATCTCGACGAGGCGATTGCCTTCGTCAACGATCGGCCGAAGCCATTGGCGCTCTACGTCTTCACGAACGACGACGCCGTATCCGAGCGAGTGATCGACAGGACATCGTCCGGCGGAGTCTGCGTGAACCACACGATCCTCCATCTCGCCGTCCCCGATCTGCCGTTCGGCGGCATCGGCGACAGCGGCATGGGCCACTACCACGGCAAGGCCGGCTTCGACACGTTCAGCCACGCCAAACCGATCCTCGACAAGCCCGCCAGGCCAGACCCGCCGATTATGTACCCGCCGTACAAAAATTGGAAGACACAACTCGTGAAGCGCTTCCTCTGACGGCACGTCCCGATGCAACGGTGACTCGTCAGCAGGTCCCCGCTCTGTGAAGCGCCCACCGTTGGGCGGTCCGCACTCGTGGAGGCGTTCGAGCATCTCGCCCGTTCGACTATCTGACTGTTCGGCCGTTGAGCTGTCGACTAGCCGTGAGCGGGATTGAGGCGCCCAGCCGGGTCGAAGGCGACTTTGATCCGGTGCCGCAGCTCCTCGGCAACCGGGTCCCGTGGACGCTCCGGCTGTGGTGACGAATGGTGGACGATGCCGATGCCGACTTCGGCGACGAACGGGCCCGCTTCCATTTTCGTCAGTCCCTGCAACTCCCGGACGGCGACGGACCAACGGTGCGTGGCAGGGAGTGCAGGTGGGTGTTCGATCGGCGTGAGTCCACCGACCGCTGCCTGCTCGGCGATGTCAGCAGGATCACCTTCCAGCAGCACCCACGTGAGCGAGCCGTTCCACAGAACAGAGACGGGATGGTAGAGCAACCGCCAGAGCATGAACGGGTCTGCCCCCGCTGACGTGACGAACCACTGGGACGACTCTGGCAGTGGCTTGGTGCGCAGGATCACTTCGCCGAGAAAGCCGAGCGTTCCGATCGAACCGACGAGCAGACGGCAGACGTCGAACCCGCTGACGTTCTTCACGGTCGGCCCACCGGCCTTGACGATGTCGCCGGCACCGTCGACGTAGCGCGCCTGCAGCAGCGTGTCGCGGATCGGCCCGTCGCCGAGTCTGCGGATGCCGCTTCGTCCGACCGCCAACGCCCCGCCGACGGTCCCGCCGGTCGGCAGGGCGACACGCTGGCCGACTTCGGCGAGCGCTGCAGAGAGTTCGTCGACCGCAGTGCCGGCACCGCAGCAGACGGTCATCTCGTCGGCTTGGATCCACTCGATTCCCGACGGTGCCGTCATGCATCGGGCACCGGGCGTCCGACCACCGCGTGTGCCGCAGCCTTCGATGGTCAGCGGATCGTCGCCGCTCATCTCCGCAGCGAACGCTGTCAGATCCATGCGCCCTCCGGGACATGGCTGATATCGCCGCAACTCGATCCGCTCGGTAACACCTTGTGCGGATTGGCGAGTCCGTCAGGATCGAAGGCGAACCGCAGTGCGGCCTGAGCCGCAAGGTCGACGGCACTGAACATCCACGGCATGAAGTCCCTCTTCTCCAGGCCGATGCCATGTTCGCCGCTGAGGACGCCACCGGCGGCGATGCTCACCCTGACGATTTCCTCACCGGCAGCATGCACCCTGTCCATCACTCCCGGCTCGCGGCGATCGAAGACGAGGAGTGGATGGAGGTTGCCGTCACCGGCGTGGAAGACGTTGAGCACCAGCAGATCGTGGCGTTCCACGATCCGATAGACCTCGTTGAGGACCTGCGGAAGTTTGCGTCGCGGCACCACCGTGTCGTGCAAGTAGTAGTTCGGCTTGATACGGGCGATTGCGCCGAACGCAGTTTTACGGCCCTTCCACAGCAACGCACGCTCCGCTTCGTCCTGGGCGATGCGGATCGTTCCTGCACCGTGCGCCTTGCCGATCTCGCTGATGCGGACGACGTCGGCGGTGACGCCGTGCGGCAATCCGGTGACCTCGACGAGCAGCACCGCAGCTGCGTCCGTCGGCAGGCCGGCGTGAATGTACGCCTCGACGGCTTGGACGCACAGTTTGTCCATCATCTCCAATGCCGCAGGCACCATCCCGGCGGCGATGATCGCACTGACCGTTTCGGCGCCATCTTCGACCGTGGCGAAGTCGAGGAGCATCGTGCGGACATCCGGCGCATTCTGGCTCAGCCGGACGCAGATCCTGGTGGCGATTCCGAACATGCCTTCGCTACCGACGAACGCACCGCGCAAGTCGTAGCCGTCCGGCTCCGGATCCTCACCGCCGAGCATCACCACCTGCCCGTCGGCGAGCACGACCTCGAGCGCCATGACGTGCGCCGACGTCACCCCGTCTGCGAGGCAGTGCGGCCCGCCGGAGTTGTTGGCAACGTTGCCGCCGATCGAGCAGCTCTGCTGGCTGGACGGATCCGGAGCAAAATGCAACCCGAGTGGTGCGACATGCTTCGTCAGATCCAGGTTCAGTACGCCAGGTTCGACCCACGCAAGACGCGAAGCTGTATCGACCGACAGGATTCGGTTCATCTTCGTCGTCGTGATGACGATCGATTCGTCGAGCGGGACTGCTCCACCTGCCAGTCCGGTCCCCGACCCGCGAGCGACGAACGGTGTTGCATGTCTGTGGGCAACGAGCACGCACTGACGGACCTCCTCGGTGGTCATCGGGAAACACACGACGCCGGCTGAGCCATCGATCGTCGAAGCATCACGCTTGTACAGATCGAGTTCGGTCGCCGATGTGCGAACCCGGTCACGTCCAACGGCAGCGCACAGATCGTCGACCACCGCTGCGGAAATCATCGACTTGAAACGTAGCGGAGCTAACGTCGTGTCGGATGGGTGCAGGTTCGAACGACGAGCACGAATGGATCTCGTTCGACGATCCTGACGGAACCAGGACCTGGAACTTCGACGTCACATTTCTCCTGTCGGCGTGGACGTGCATCTTCGGCTCAGGCTGTCAGGGTGTGCTCGACCGTGATGCGACGTCGATGCAGCAGGGGTGTTGCAGCTACGGCGCGCACTTCGTCGACGATGCCGATGTCGCCACCGTCGTTGCGGCCGCCGGGCGACTCAAGGGTCGTCACTGGCAGTTCAAGAAGCAGGGCATGCGCGACGGCTTCCTCGGCACGGATCCAGATGACCCGGCAACGACGGTCACGAGACTCCGCGATGGAGCCTGCATCTTCCTCAACCGGCCGGGTTTTGCCGGGGGTGCAGGATGCGCGCTGCATGTCGCCGCGCTCGACGTCGGCGAACGCCCGATGGACTGGAAGCCGGATGTGTGCTGGCAGCTCCCGCTCCGCCTGCATGAAGACACCGACAGCAATGGCCGCGTCACCGCGACGCTGCGCGAATGGAAACGACGCGACTGGGGTGAGGGCGGCGCCAATTTCCACTGGTGGTGCACGGAAACGCACGAGGCCTTCGTCGCCAGCCAAGCCGTCTATCGCACACTCCGCGACGAGATCATCGAGTTCATCGGCGAACAGATCTACGAGCTGCTGGTCGACGCGCTGGAGCGGCGGATCAGCCGCCCGGTCCCGCTCCCCCATCCAGCAGTCCGCCGCCGGGGCTAGGCCGAGTCGCTGTCGGCACAAGTCGCATCATCTGCTACCTGCGCCGACAGCGACCGAATTCGCGGTGACTTCGGAAACTGTGCGACACCGAGGGCGCACGCTTCGATCATGGACTCACGGCTTCGACTCGTCAGCGCATGGACAGCAGATCACCACGGCATCGTCTCGACCTCGACCCTCGACCGGTTCCGGGTGGACAAATCCCTACGGCAGCAATGGGTGCGATCGTCGCGCATCGAGCGGGTCGGCAACCGGGCGTATTCGGTTCCCGGCGCGCCACCGGGGTGGCTGCGAGAGCTGGAGATCGGTCACGCCGATCTCGACGGGGCAGGGCTCATCGGCGGCCGTTCGGCGTCCCGCTTGCACGGCCTGGACGGATTCACCGACGACGATGTCGAGTTCATTGTCCAGCGTTCAAAACGCGATCGCAGCAGTGCGGCAACTGCGAGATCGACGAGCAGACCGTGGAGGCAGGGCGACATCGTCATCATCGAGGGGATGCGGGTTACGAGCGCGGCGAGAACAATCCTCGACTCGTCGATCTTCGGCTTCAGCACAACAGAAACCGAGAATGCCATCGATTCGGCGCTGCGGATGCGGCTGCTGTCCGAGCAGCGCCTGCGAACCCGCGCACTCGCGGAACGATCCCAGGGATACAACGGCAACCACATCCTGCTGGACGCACTGATCGATTCCGGTGGCGAGAGCCGGCTGGAGCGATGGCTCCTCGCGTTGCTACGTTGCGCCGGGATCCACCGCCCGATGACGCAACGCGTCTTCCGATCCGGCAGCCGGACTGTTGCCAGGGTCGACGCCTACTTCCCAGGCGGCATCGTCGTCGAGGTAGCAGGGCATGGCACACATGCGACTCGACTGCAACGCCAGGTCGACGCGCAGCGACACACCGAACTGTCGCTGCGCGGACTCACCGTGCTCACGTTTACGTACGAAGACGTCACGCGCCGACCCGATTGGGTCGCACTGCAAATCGGCACGGCACTGCGGAATGCGGCGGAATCGGAGCCGCTGTCGGCGTAAGTCGCATCATGTGCTACCTCCGCCGACAGCGTCGACCGAACGGGCTACTTCTTGTTGGCTTTGCGGCGGTCTTCGAGGTTGAGATAGCGCTTGCGAATCGAAACCCGCTTCGGGGTGACCTCGACGAGTTCGTCGTCGCCGATCCACTCCGAAGCCGTCTCCAGGGTGAAGACCCGCGGCGGTGGCAGCTTGACGGCGTCGTCGTGGCTGTGCGTGCGGATGTTGTTCTTTTCCTTGGCTCGTACGGCGTTGACGTTCATCTCGTCGGCGCGGGCGTTCTCACCGACGACCATGCCCTCGTAGACATCGATGCCAGGAGCGACGAACAACTCGCCGCGCTGCTGAAGCGTGTCGAGCGCGTATGCAGTGACCATACCCATGCGGTCAGAGACCATGGCGCCGCCCATGCGGTGCGGCAACTCGCCGGCCCACGGCATGAAGCCGGCATGCGACTGATGCAGCAGTGCAGTACCCCGGGTCGACGTCATCAGCATCGAACGGAAACCGATCAGGCCTCGTGACGGCGCTTCGAATGTCAGCAGGGTACGACCGGGGTCGCCCTGTTCGATGTCGGTGACGCGTCCCTTACGGGGTGCGAGCGCCTGAGTGACGGTACCGACGTACTCGTCGGGGATGTCGGCGATACCACGCTCGAGCGGCTCGTGTTTCTTGCCGTCGATCTCCTTGGTGATTACCTCGGGACGGCTGACCTGCAGTTCGTAGCCCTCACGGCGCATCGATTCGATGAGCACGGCCAGTTGCAACTCGCCGCGGGCTGCGACTTCGGTGATGTCCGGTGAATCGGTCTCGCCGAGGCGGATCGAGACGTTGCCGAGGATCTCCCTGTTAAGGCGCTCCTTGAGGTGGCGGCTGGTCAGGAACTGCCCATCACGACCGGCGAACGGCGAGGTATTGACTCCGAAGCTCATGCGCAGCACCGGCTCGTCGACAATCAGACGGGGCAGCGCCACCGGGTTGTCCGACGCAGCGATCGTGTCGCCGACTTCGACCTCCGGGATACCGGCGACAATGAACAAATCGCCGGCGACGATTTCGTCGGCATCGTCGCGGCCGACCCCGGAGAATTTGAACAATTGCGACAGGCGGCGGCGCAACGGCGCCTTGTCATCGCTGGTGTCCTTCTGCATCAATGCGACTTGTGTCCCACGCTTCAAGACACCGGCCTGAACACGGCCGATGGCCAACCGGCCGAGATATTCCGAGGCGTCGAGGTTGGTCACGATCGCCTGCAGTGGTAAGTCGCGATCGGCGGTCGGCTCCGGGATGTGGTCGAGAATCGTGTCGAGCAACGGCACGAGATCGGCGTCCTCGCCGGGCATCCCGATGCCCTTCATCGACTTGCTGTCACGGGCAACGGCGGAGATGACCGGAAAGGCCAACTGCTCGTCGTGGTGTGCAAGGTCGAGGAACAGGTGCTCGATTTCCTCGAGGACCTCTTCCGGACGGGCGTCTTGGCGGTCGACCTTGTTGATGACGACGATCGCCGGGAGGTTCAGGGCAAGCGCTTTGGACAGCACGTAGCGGGTCTGTGGCAGCGGGCCCTCTGCGGCGTCGACGAGCAGCACGACGCCGTCGACGAGCGCCAACGCCCGCTCGACTTCGCCGCCGAAATCGGCGTGACCAGGGGTGTCAACGAGGTTGATCGTGACGCCCCTCCACTCTATCTGCGCGGCTTTTGCCAGGATCGTGATGCCTCGCTCACGCTCCTGGTCGTTGTTGTCCATGATGCGGTCGACGACCGCTTCATGGGCGGCAAAGGTGCCGGTCGAGCGCAGGAGCGCGTCGACGAGTGTGGTCTTGCCATGATCGACATGGGCAACGAGCGCGACGCTACGGATAGGACTGGTTGACAAGGTGGAACATCCTGTTTCGGCCGGGCAATCCGGCACTTGTGTTTGCGGGGGGAACTGTGTGCGCACGACCAACCGTGGCAGCCCGAGGGCCTACTGGTCGTCGTCCTCGTCGGAGTCGTCGTCATCGTCGAACGACACGCCATATCGTTCGGCAATAGCCGCATATTCGTCACTTTCGGACGAACTGCGATGACCGCTATTGTCACCGAATCCGAGGTCGAAAGCCCCCGGACCAGACTGCTTCAATTTTCGTGCTTCTTCGAAGCGACGATGACGACCCTTCTTCACGGCAGGGCTCCGAACTTAGAGAGTTGACATTGGTGACAAGCCTATCGGCTGGGCCAACCGTTGCACGGATGATCCAGGCCCCGACACTGCCCGAGAGCGGGCACAACACCACGCTGGGTGCCCGGCAGTCCGGCACTGCCAGCGTCCGGTCTAACATTCGGGCGATGACTGCACACCCATGGCACAAATCGGCGGTGGTGTACCAGATCTACCCGCGAAGCTTCGCCGACGGCAGTGGCGACGGGATCGGCGATCTCGAGGGCGTTATCTCGAAACTGGACTACCTGCAATGGCTCGGTGTCGACGCCATCTGGCTGTCACCGATCTTCCCGTCGCCGATGGCCGACTTCGGGTACGACGTCAGCGACTACTGCGACATCGACCCACTCTTCGGCGATCTGCGGATCTTCGACGATCTGCTCGCAGAGGCACATCGCCGCAGGCTCAAGGTGATGCTCGACTGGGTTCCGAACCACACCTCGATGAAACACCCGTGGTTCGTCGAGTCGCGTTCCAGCCTCGACAATCCGAAACGGGACTGGTACATCTGGCGTGACCTGCAGCCCAACGGCGAGTACCCGAACAACTGGACCGCCTCGTTCAGCGACCAGCAGCCGGCTTGGACCCTCGACCCCACGACCGGGCAGTACTACCTGCACCTGTTCCTACCAGAGCAGCCGGACCTCAACTGGGAGCACCACGACGTCGAGGCGGCGATGCTCGACACGATCCGCTTCTGGCTCGATCGGGGTGTTGACGGGCTGCGCATGGATGTCGTCCATCTGATCGGGAAGGACTTCGAGGACGACCCCGACGGCATCGCCCCCCTCAACCACGTGCAATTCAACGATGTGCCTGTCACTCACGAGCGCCTACGCCGCATTCGTTCGGTGATCGACTCCTACCCGGGTGACCGAACGAGTGTCGGTGAGGTCTATCTGCTCGACGAGCAGAAAATGGCGACGTACTACGGCGACGATGACGAATTGCACATGTCGTTCAATTTCGCCTTCCTATGGACGTCGTGGGACGCCGCCAAGCTCAAGAAACGGATCAGTACGACACTTGGATTGTTGGGCCTTCGGGAAGCCACCCCGACCTGGGTTCTGTCGAACCACGATGTGCCGCGACACCGCCAGCGATACGGCGGCAGCGAGGCGGTCGCCCGCGCTGCGGCGGTGATGTTGTTGACGCTTCCGGGAACGGCGTTCGTCTACCAGGGCGAAGAACTTGGCCTCCTCGACGCCGTCGTGGCGCCGGAACGTGTCGTCGATCCGGGTGGACGCGACGGATGTCGAGCGCCGATCCCGTGGAACAACACAGCAGACTGTGGGTGGCAGGCAGATCCGTGGCTCCCGTTTCCTCCGGAGACCGACCGGCGCAACGTCCAGGCACAGCAGGCCGATAGCAATTCCATCGCCCACCTGTATCGCCGCCTGCTCGCCGCCCGTCGCACGCATCGCGCGCTCGTTCGCGGAACACTGACCTGGATGGACGCCCCCGATGGAGTGCTCGCCTATCAGCGGGCGACGTCGGCAGGCGACCGCTGCTGGGTGTTCGTCAACACCACCGGCACCCCCCAGACCGTGGCAGTTCCAGCTGCCAACACGATCGCCGTATCGACCGACCGCTCGCAGGAACTGATGCCGTTCGGTGGCGTCCTCAGCGCCGATGCCGCGGTGGTCCTGCGGCCGATCTGAGAACCACTGATCTGAGAACCGCCGATCTGAGAACCGCCGATCTGCGGCCGGCCAGTGCCATTCGTCCCATCGAGGACGGCGGGCACCATGGTTCGTGGCAACATGAGGTGATGGGTCGAACGGTCAGCTTTGTGAACCAGAAGGGTGGCGTCGGCAAGACCACCGTCACGTTGGGACTGGCGTCGGCGGCTGCACATGCAGGGCGCCGGGTCCTCGTCGTCGACCTCGATCCGCAGGGTGGCAGCACGTGGGTGCTTGGTATCGACCCGGCGGACGTCGAGGTCTCGTCGGCCGAGGTCCTCGGTCGAGCACCTGCCTCCAAGGCCATCGTCACCTCCGCATGGGGCGAGTTCGTCGACGTGTTGCCTGCGGCGACGCGTCTGCAGGACCGAGAGCACGGTTCCGGAAAGGATTCGGGAAAGCGGCTGCGCGCCGCTCTCGAATCGGTCGTCGGCAACTACGACGCGGTATTGATCGATTGCCCGCCGTCGTTGGGGAACCTCACCACGAACGGCCTGGCCGCTGCGAACCACGCGATCATCGTCGTCGAGCCGTCGGCGCTCGGCTTACGTGGCATCGGTGCGATTGCCGATGTCGTCGACGAAGTGTGGGACGCCGAGAACCCAGAGTTGGAACTTGCGGGCGTGATCGTCAACAA
>JAYTOR010000071.1:0-14509 GCA_043747685.1 Actinomycetota bacterium | reverse complement strand
GGAGTTGGCAACAGCCGGGCGCGACGCCGCTGATGCGACTGCCGTTGACGGGGCTCACGATGATGCGACCGCCGGCGAAGGTGCTGCAATGCAACACGATGATCGCACAGTGCTCATCGGCTATGCCGATTGCGGTACGGGCGGCATGCTCGACCGTTGGCTCGACAGGCTTCGTCTGACGATGCCGAATGTCGTGCGACTGCCAGGTGCGCACTGCTACGAGTTCTTCTCCGGGGCGGAACTGTTCGCAGCGATGCACGACGAAGCGCCGGGCACCTTTTACCTGACCGATTTTCTCGCCAAGCATTTCGACGCGCTCGTCTGGCAGGGCCTCGGCCTCGATCGTCACCCACAACTGCGCGACGCATACTTCGGTAACTACACCCGCGTGATGCTGATCTCACAGTCGACCGACGAGGTGGTGATCGACGCAGGCCGCAGCGCTGCGGCACATCTCGGGCTGGCGTTCGAGCACCGACACGTCGGCCGCGACGGCCTCGGCGATGCTGTCAACCTGACCCTCACCCGAAAGGTCGCATGACGATGCCGCGCGGCAGCAACAATCCCGAGATCGTGACGATCTACTGGCGCGACATCCCTGCGCAGGTCAATGCGCAGCGCGGCCGCGAACGCCAGCAGATCGTGCTGCCGGAGAAATTCGAGCGGGCGATCGACCGTGCCAAGCGCAAAGCGAAGATCGTCACCGCTCACGAGGACGTCGCCCAGTGGCGCCGGGTCAGCCGTCCGTGCGGCGAGGATCTCGCTGCAGAAGCCGCCGCTGCTGCCGCAGCGTTGATTGCCGACTATTCCTCTGAGCGACTCGGCAAGTTGGGCTACGCCGGCGGGTTCGCCGATGCTGGCGGCGGACGTGCAGAAAACGACGGCATCGAGCGGGTCTCGAACTCCATCTCCTTGACCGACCCTGCCATTTCAGGGGACGCCAACGCTGCGAACACCAACGCTGCGAACACCACCGCCGAAAATGCAGAGGATCAGCCGTCATGACCAACACCGTCATCAGTTCTGCGAGTCGCGAGATCGTCATCGGTTTCGACCGTCCGTTCGTGATGATCGGCGAACGCATCAACCCGACAGGGCGCAAGCTTCTCGCAGAGGAGATGAAGGCCGGCGACTTCAGCCGTGTCGAGGCTGACGCCATCGCCCAGGTCGCTGGTGGCGCCCACATGCTGGACGTCAATGCCGGCATCCCGCTCGCCGACGAACCAGCGCTGCTCGCCAGGGCGATCCAACTCGTGCAGGCGATCACCGACGTCCCGCTGTCGATCGACTCGTCGATCATCGCCGCCCTCGAAGCCGGCCTCGCCGTGTACCAGGGCAAGCCGCTCGTCAATTCCGTTACCGGTGAGGACGAGGTCCTCGAACGGGTGCTCCCGCTCGTCGCCAAGTACGGCGCAGCGGTCGTCGCCATATCGAACGACGAGACCGGCATCAGTATGGATCCGGACGTTCGCTATGCCGTCGCCAAGAAGATCGTCGAGCGCGCCGCCGACCATGGGATCCCGTACTCCGACATCGTCGTCGACCCGCTCGTGATGCCGATCGGCGCTCTCGGCCAGGCGGGCCAGCAGGCGTTCAAGCTCATCCGACGGCTCCGAGACGAACTCAAGGTCAATACGACATGCGGTGCCGGCAACGTCAGCTTCGGGCTCCCCAACCGTCAGGTGATCACCGGGACGTTCCTGGCGATGGCGATCGGTGCCGGCATGACGTCGGCGATCACCAATCCGCTGCATGCCGAGATCAAGAGCGCAGTGATGGCCGCCGATGTGCTGTCCGGCAACGATAGCGACTGCGCAGCCTGGATCAAGGCCAACCGCGACCCGAACGCCGGTGGCGCCGACCGTGAAGCGCGTGACGCCCGCCGCCGCCGCCGTCCAGCCGGCCAATAGCGGAAACCGCATCTCACCATGACGTCGCACCACGTTGTCTTCACCCCGTCCGGCCATGCCGGCGTGGTCGACGATGGCACGTCGGTGCTCGATGCGGCCCGACAGTTGGGTGTCGATCTTGATTCCGTCTGCGGCGGCCGTGGCATCTGCGGCCACTGCCAGGTGACACCGTCGATCGGTTCCTTCGCCAAGTGGGCGATCACCGCCGAAGCCGGCGCGCTCGGACCGCTCGCCGAGTTCGAACTCGACTACCACGCCAACCGTGCGTTGGAACCCGGCAACCGTCTCGGTTGCGCGGCGAAGATCTGCGGTGACGCCGTCGTCGACGTCCCGGCGGCCAGCCAGGTCCACCGCCAAGTCGTGCGCAAGGCGCTGAACGTGTCGGCGCTGGTGGTCGATCCGTCGTTCAGTCTCTACTACATCGAGGTCCCGAAAGCGGTACTCGGTGAGGCGGTCAGCGCCGCTGGTCTCGTCGCCGATGCCGTCGCCGAACAACACGGCAGAGGTCGGCCGCGCATCGACCATCTCGTCCTCGCCAGGTTGCAGCCGGCGCTGGACAACGAGGACGGCGCTGCCACGGTTGCGGTACAACATGGCGACCACGGTGACGTCGTCACGGCGATCTGGCCCGGCTATGTCGATGCTGCATTCGGTGTTGCCGTCGATGTCGGCTCGACGACGATCGCCGGTCACCTGTGCAATCTGTTCACGGGAGAAGCGCTGGCCAGCGCCGGCAGGATGAACCCGCAGATCCGCTTCGGCGAGGATCTGATGAGCCGCGTGTCGTACGTGATGATGAACCCCGGCGGAGAGAAGCGGCTCACCGCTGCGGTCCGCACCGCACTCGACGAACTCGTCGGCGAACTCGTCGAAGAAGCGGGCGTTACGCGTGAGCGGGTGCTCGAGATCGTCATCGTCGGCAACCCGATCATGCATCACCTGGTGCTGGGAATCGACCCCACCCCACTCGGTTCTGCGCCGTTCGTCCTGGCGACGGACGAGTCCGTGTCCGGCCCGGCCAAGGACCTCGACCTCGAGCTGATGAACGCCAAGTTCTACGTCGGGCCGTGTATCGCCGGTCACGTCGGTGCCGATACGGCCGCAGTGATGTTGGCGGAGGGTCCGCACCGTGGGGCGGACTGGCAACTCGTCGTCGACGTCGGCACGAATGCCGAGATCGTCCTCGGTAATCGCAAGCGACAGTTCGCTGCTTCCAGCCCCACAGGGCCGGCATTCGAGGGAGCGCAGATCAGCTGTGGTCAGCGGGCGACGGCCGGCGCGATCGAGAAGGTGCGCATCGACCCGTTGACGCTCGAGGCACGGGTGAAGATCATCGGCTCTGACGTCTGGAGCGACGAGCCCGGGTTCGCCGAATCGATCGAATCGACTGGCGTGACCGGTATCTGTGGCTCTGGCATCATCGACGTCATCGGCGAGATGTACCTCGCCGGGGTGATGGACCAGGACGGCGTGATCAAGGGTGACAACGCCGCACTGTCGCCGCGCATCGTCGCCGACGGGCGCACGTTCTCGTACGTGATGTACGACTCCGCCGAAAGCGAGGCCGGCCGTCCGCTGATGGTCACGCAGAACGACGTTCGCGCGATCCAGTTGGCGAAGGCCGCTCTTCGGGCCGGCATCGATCTGCTCGTCGAACATGCCGGCAATCCGCCGCTCGGCGACATCCGCCTCGCCGGGGCATTCGGCGCGCACATCGACCCGCTGCACGCCATGCTGCTGGGACTTGTTCCCGACTGCGAACTCGCCGGTGTCCGTTCGGTCGGCAACGCCGCCGGTGCCGGAGCGGTGATGGCACTGCTGTCACGCTCCTCACGCACGGAGATGGAGACAGCCGTTCGCCGAGTCGAGAAGATCGAAACAGCGACCGAGCCGCGGTTCCAGGAGTTGTTCGTCAACGCCATGGCGATGCCGCATGCGACGGTTCCGACACCGCATCTCGCCGAACTCGTCACGCTGCCGGCCCGTACGCCGAACGCCGGAGGCCGCCAGGGTGGACGCCGCCGAAAAGGTGGCAACGTGAATGAACCGTCCGGTTCACCAGTGAGCAACAACGACGACGAAATGATCGAGGGGGCTTCTGTATGACTGAGCACATGCACGGACGACGTGGCGGAGGCCGCGCCAACCGACAGACCCTGAGGGCCCAGGCGGTCGTTCAGAAGGACGCCTTCATGGTCCGCAAGATCAAGCCGTACGAACTCGTCTCCGAAGAGGGCCTGTCGATCATCGAACGCAACGCCGAGACGATTCTTGAACAGGTCGGAATCGAGGTTCGCGACTATCCGCAGGCGGTCAAGCGGTTCGCCGCCGCCGGCGCCGATGTGACCGGCAACCGTGTCAGGTTTCCGAGGGGCCTCGCCAAGCGGCTCGTCTCGACGGCTCCGCCGATATATACGCAGCACGCTCGCAACCCGGTCCACAACGTGCAGATCGGCGGCGACGCCACTGTCTTTGCGCCGAACTACGGATCGCCGTTCGCCTTTGACCTCGACAACGGCCGCCGCTACGCGACGCTGCAGGATTTTCAGAACTTCGTCAAGCTCGCCTACATGTCGCCGAACCTGCACTACTCGGGCGGCACGGTCTGCGAACCGGTCGACGTACCGGTCAGCAAGCGACACCTCGACATGGTGTACAGCCATATCAAGTACAGCGACAAGGGGTACATGGGATCGGTCACCGCCGGAAGCCGGGCTCAGGATTCCGTCGATCTGTCCCGCATCGCTTTCGGCGGCGATCTACAGGACCGCACGGTCATGACGAGCCTGATCAACGCCTCCTCTCCGTTGATCTGGGACGCATCGATGCTTGCCGCAGCGGAGATCTATGCCGAGAACAACCAGGCGACGATCATCACGCCGTTCATCCTCGCTGGCGCAATGGCGCCCGTCACTGCCGCTGGTGTCTGCGCCCAGACGCTCGCCGAATCGTTGGCCGGTATGGCTTTCACGCAGTTGGTGCGCCCGGGCTCACCGGTGATCTTCGGTTCGTTCGCTTCGTCGATCTCGATGCAGACCGGCGCTCCGACGTTCGGTACTCCTGAGCCCGCACTGGTGCTCTACACCCTGGCAGCGCTGGCTCGCCGTCTCCAGGTCCCGTTCCGCTCCGGTGGCTCGTTGACGGCCTCGAAACTGCCCGACGCGCAGGCAGCCTACGAGAGCGCAGCGACGCTGCTGCCGACGGTCAACGCCGGCGTCAACTTCGTGCTGCACGCCGCCGGCTGGCTCGAAGGCGGCCTCTCGATCGGCTACGAGAAGTTCATCCTCGACGACGACCAGCTCGGGATGATGATGACCTTCGCCGAGGGTCTCGACCTGACCGACAACGGCCAGGCCGTCGACGCCATCGTCGAGCACGAGCCCGGCATGCATTTCCTCGGCACAGCACACACGCTCGCCAACTTCGAGACGGCGTTCTACCGCTCGACGACCGCCGACAACTCGAGCTTCGAGCAGTGGACGGAGGACGGTGGCCTCGACGCAGCGCAACGTGCGAACAAGATCTGGAAGAAGCGCTTGAACGACTACGAGGCACCACCGCTCGACGAAGCGATCGACGCCGAGTTGCTCGACTTCATCGCCGCCCGCAAGGCGATCCTCCCGGACGAGTTCGCCTGATGGCGCTGCGTTTGTTCCGCCGACCGGTCGTCAACGACGATGAGGCTACGCATGCTGCGGCGGTTTCCCATCGTGCGAGCAGCGAGTTGCTCGCAGCCCGCCATCATCTGCTGCTTGCTCCGCGCTGGGAACTCGTGCCGATCAAGAGCATCGACCAGGCGATCGCCGAACTCCCGGCTGGTGCGCCGATCTCGGTCACGTGCTCGCCGGTCAAGGGAATCGAGCACACGCTCGACCTTGCCTCCCGCCTGCTCGCAGAGGGTCATGACGCCGTGCCGCACTTTGCCGCCAGGATGGTAGAAGGTCCTGAACAGGCCAGACGGCTCGCGGTGTGGTGCCGCGATCACGCGATCCACGAGGTTTTCATCATCGCCGGCGACGCTCCCGAACCACACGGCGTGTACAACGAGGCCGTGCCGTTCATCCGCGACTTTCTCGACGCCGATCCCTGCATCAGCATCGTCGGTGTCCCGGGGTACCCGGACGGCCACGCCTCGATCGAGACGCCACTGCTGCGGAATGCGTTGATCGAGAAGCAGCGGTTGATCGCCGACGCCGGCCTCGTCGGTGCCATCAGTACGCAGATGTGTTTCGATTCGACGCTGATCCTTTCGTGGCTGCAGTCGATCCGCGACGACGGCATCACTCTGCCCGTCCGCCTCGGCATCCCTGGCGCCGTCGAGCGGGCGAAGCTCGTCTCGATGGGGACGCGCCTCGGAATCGGTGCATCGCTGCGGTATCTGCGCAAGAACGCCGCTGTGATCAGCAAGCTCGTCGGACCCGGCGGATATGACCCGCTCGAACTGCTCGACGAGATCGCCCCGTCCGCCGAAGCCCTCGGCATCTCCGGTCTGCACGTCTTCACGTTCAACGCCATCGAAGCGACCATCGACTGGTGGCACAGAGCCTGCATCGACTCCGCCCCGATGCCGCCGCCAGACCTGCTGCCACACTGACGTCGGGACATCCGGCGGGCCGACGTGTCACCGAATGTCATCGAAACTGCGCACATTCGGTGACACGGGACGAGTGTTGGCGCGGGCGCAAGCTGCGCGAGGCTGGACTGATGGTCGAGCTGGAGGTTGGACGTTGCCGAATCTGAAGGGACGGATTGCGCTGGTGACCGGCGCGAGCAGGGGGATCGGAGCTGCGACGGCGCGCGCCCTCGATGCCGCCGGGGCCGAGGTCATCCTTGTCGGGCGGCAGATCGAGACACTGGTCGAGGTCGCGTCGACGCTGATCCACCCATCGCAGACGGTCGTCGCCGATCTCGCAGAGCCCGACTCGGCCGAGCAGATCGTCGAGGCGTGCGGGCACGTCGACATCCTCGTCAACAACGCAGCAGCGGCGGCCCGGATGGCGACGACGGACGTGACCGGCGAGGTGATCGACCGCCTCCTCGACGTCAACGTGCGCAACCTGCTGTTGCTGATCAAAGGTCTCGTGCCATCGATGATCGCCGCTGGCGGCGGCAGCATCATCAACGTCTCCTCGGTGTCTGGCATCGTCGGCACGCCGAACCGGGCCGCCTACGCAGCATCCAAAGGAGCGGTCGACGCCATGACCAGGTCGCTGGCGATGGAGTTCGGATCCAAAGGAATCCGTGTCAACTCGGTCGCTCCCGGCGTGATCGACACCGAGCTGTGGGCCAAGAACAAGGCGATCGGCGGCGTCGAGCAGCAGATCAACACGCTGATACCGCTCGGCCGCTGGGGCTCGCCGGCGGAAGTCGCCGACGTCATCGTGTTCCTCGCCGGCGACGCCGCGCGCTACGTCACCGCCCAGACCATCCACGTCGACGGTGGCATGGGCAACACGATGGATCTCTACGGTGGCGCCGTCTGACACCCACTCCAGATCGGACAGCCGAGTGAGGTGACACCCGTAGGCGTCGCTGCGACACTCGGGTGCTGCGGCGACACCCGAGTCGCTGAGTCGCCGGGGCTACGGGCGGAGGGCTTCCCACTGCGGATCGAAGCAGACGAGACCATGCTCGCGGGCGAGGCCTGCGGCGTAGCTCGACACTTCAGATGACCGCTTGTTGCGAATGCCGAAATAGATCAACGGCCCGGTGGCTTCGTCGATCAATGGCATATCGGACCACGGGCAGTCCCGGTCGTCGGACTCCGGCCAGCGTTGCAGTAACGCCTCGACGTAGTTGCGGATCGCCGGTGACGGCAGCGGCGGTTCGTCGGCGTCGTGATACAGCTGCATCATCTCGTCGTAGTCGGCGGAGCCTTCTTCGTCGAACTGCGCCCGAGCGCCTTCCCACACTGCCAAGTCGTAGCTCATCGCAGCACCATAGTCAGCGCCGGCCCGACGTCACTGAACGGGCGGATCAAATCTGCCACACCGGTTTGGCAGACTGGTTTCCATGAGTCGCAGGAGCCAGGAACGCAGAGCCGAGCAGAAGCGTCGCGCCGAAGTTGCCCGGCTGCGTCAGCAGCACCGCAGTGCACCTGGTGCCAGTGCCCCCGACAATCGATCGAACGGTGGTTCGAACCGCCACGCCAACGGTGGTCCCAACAGTGGGTCGAAGAGTGAGCCAGGACCTGGCAACGGCGACAGCCGCCGAGATCACGACCGCTCCATCCCGTCCGAAGCTGCTCTCGAACGAATGGTCCTGCAGGCGGCGGCCACGGCGATGGCGGCTGGGCTCGACTCTGGTGCGTTCACGTTGTTGCTGAAGCCACTGGTCGACCTCGAGATCGACAGTCATCTGCAACACAAACCGTCGCAACTCGTGTCGCGCCAACTCGTGCGATATGTCGGCGTGTTGTATGAGAACGGCTGGCAGCCGGCAGATCTGGTCCACTCGGTTCGGCGTAGGTGGACCGTGAGGGCGGCGAAGCTGATGACGTCGGTCATCGCCGTGGAAGCCGCCGCAAGTCGGGCGGCCGAACGTGCCCCGCAGGCATGGCTCGAACAGTTGAGCGCGCTCGGTGCGTTGGATTTCGGGCAAAAAACGATCAAAGACGACGTGCCCGTCGACCGGCCCGTTTATGGGCCCGTCGACCTGCGAATCGACCAGCCAGCCGACTTCTTCGGCGATCCACAGGTCGGCAGGCGTGTTACAACCAGCGCGGATGGGGGTGTCAAGAACGATGTCCGCCGTCGCGAAGCTGTCGTCGCGACATGGGCTCGGCAGGAGACGCTGTACGCCGACGAGCTGCTGACGATCTCGCTCGGTGTACTCGGCCAGCTCATGCGTTCTCCGAAGCTCTCACTCCTGCTGATAGCACCGTCGAAGTGGGGAGATTCGAACAAGGGTGTTCGACCGCCGGCGGCGATGAAGTCAGCGGCGGTCGACCCGAAGACGCTGACATTGATCAGGGCATTGCTCGCCAAGGCCGAGGGCACGAACTTCGAGGCGGAAGCGGAGGCGTTCACCGCCAAGGCACAGGACATGATGACGCGGTGCTCGATCGATGCGGCATTCGTCGCTGCGAGCGCCGATCGCCAGGGGCTCGCTGCCGGCATCGAGTCACGGCGCATCCATATCGACAGTCCGTACGCCGACGAAAAGGCCACCTTCCTCGCCGTCGTCGCCGACGTCAACACCGTACGGGCGATCTGGAGTCCCGACATCGGGTTCAGCACGCTGATGGGATTTCCGGTCGATCTCGATCTCACAGAATTGCTGTTCACGTCGCTGCTGGTCCAGGCGACCAGGGCGTCCGCCGAAGCGACCAGCGTCGACCGCCGATTGAGAACGGCATCGTTCCGTCGAGCATTCCTGGTCGCCTTCGCCGGCCGCATCGGCGAGCGACTTCGTGACGCCGGGCAGCACGCTTCAGCCGAGGCCCAGGAACATTACGGCGGAGCGCTGGTGCCGTTGCTCGCAGCGAAGGCTGATGCCGTCGACGGAGCGTACGAGCACGCATTTCCGGATACCCAACCGATGAAACGCCGCAACGTCGACGCACGCGGCTGGCATGCCGGGCGGGCGGCCGCTGACCGGGCACACATCAAGACAGGTGAGGCGATCGGCCGGCCGAACTGAGTCTCCCGGAGGGCTCGCTGCGAACGACCTGCGCGGTAGCGTAAGCAGTTCGTCGTTCGTCGAGGGGACTTTCAGGATGGATTACAGCGAGGCCATTGCCGCGATCACGGCACCTGGCGCTCCATTCGAGATGGAGCGTATTTCGGTCGGCGGCGTGCAGCTCAACGCCTTCAAGAACGCGCCGCGATCACTGCGCGAGATGCTCGGTGCGCAGCGGGGCGCTGGCGTGTTCATGGTCTACCAGGACGAACATTGGACCTTTGCGGAGACGCAGCGGTCGGTTGCTGCGCTCGGTCACGTCCTCGTCGACACCTACGGCATCGTCAAGGGCGACCGGGTGGCGATCGGCATGCGCAACTATCCGGAGTGGGTGATCTCCTACACGGCAATCGTCTCGATCGGCGCCGTCGCCGTGTCACTCAATGCGTGGTGGACGGCGGACGAGCTCGACTATGCGCTCGAGGACTCCGGTGCCTCCGTGCTCATCGCCGACCGCGAGCGGGTCGAACGCAGTCGCAACGCCTGTCAGCGCCTCGGTGTCCGCACAATCGGTGTTCGTGGCGCGACCGGTGTAGCCGTCGACGCGTGGGACCTGCCGCTCGGCGCAACGCTCCCCGATGCCGTGATCACGCCGGACGACGATGCAACGATCCTCTACACCAGCGGGACGACAGGCCGACCGAAGGGCGCCGTCAGCACTCACGGCGCCGTTGTCCAATCGCTGATGGCCTTCGCTTGCCGAGCCGCCGTCGACGGGTTGCGGAATCCGCCGAAGGGGCCGCCGAAGAACCCCACCAGCTACATCCTCATCGTTCCGCTCTTCCATGTGACCGGCGCGCTCGTGATGCTGAGCACGCTGGCGGGCGGGCTGAAAATGGTGGTGATGTACAAGTGGGACCCCCTCGAAGCGTTGAAGCTGATCCAGAGCGAACGGATCACCCATTTCGTCGGTGTGCCGACCCAGAGCTGGGACCTGCTCGAGTGCCCACAGTTCGCGGACTACGACACATCGAGCCTCGTCAGCATCGGCGGAGGCGGCGCTCCGTCTCCGCCGGAGCTCGTCAAGCGTGTCGAGAACAACTTCGTCGGCCGCCCGAACATCGGCTACGGCATGACCGAGACCAACGCCTACGGGCCAGGCAACAATGGCGACGACTACGTCTCGCATCCGACGAGCACCGGCCGGTTCGTCCCCGTACTCGAACTGGAGACGCGGGACCCCGACGGCAACGTGTTGCCAGCCGGCGAGATGGGCGAGATCTGGTTCAAGGGTCCGCACCTGATCCGTGGCTATTGGAACAAGCCGGAGGAGACCGCAGAGACGATCGTCGATGGGTGGCTACGCAGCGGTGATCTCGGCCGGGTCGACGCCGACGGCTTCGTTTACGTGATGGACCGTGCCAAGGATCTGGTTTTGCGTGCAGGGGAGAACGTTTATTCCGCTGAGGTCGAGGCGGCGATCTACGAGCATCCTTCCGTCTACGAAGTCGCTGTCTTCGGTGTGCCGCACGAACGTCTCGGGGAGGAAGTTGCCGCAGTCGTCATGGCTCGCCCCGGCACGACGTTGACGCAGCAGGACATTGCCGCCCACCTCACCGGCAAACTGGCGAACTTCAAGATTCCCAGCCGGATGCACTTCGTCCAGCACCAATTGCCTCGTAACGCCAGCGGTAAAATCCTCAAACGTCAACTGCGCGACGAGTTCGAGGACGTCACCGTCTGACACGTCAGGCAACGTCTGACAACGTCTCACACGTCAGGCAGCGTCTCGATAGCATCACCGGCGTCTCCCGGCGGCGGAGTCAGCTCCAGTCTTCTTCGAGGAATCGTTGACGCTCGTGCTGAGCACGGATCTGGTTGTCGATCTTGGCGATCCTGGTCCGCGCCGGCGGATGCGACGTCAACAGCCGCTGCCACCAACTGCCCGTGCGTTCGGCGAGGCCGCTCGACACGAATCGTTGTAGCGCAGCACGCAACTCGCGCCCGAAGCCGATGGTGACAACGCGATGGTCTGCCTGGAATTCCGCATTGCGGCCCACGGCGTTGGCGATGGCGTTCGTCGCCAGGATGCCGAGGAGGAACAACCAGGCCACAGCGTTGATCAGTCCGCCGATGATGTTGCCGACGATCGTGAACCCGGAGGATCGTCGGGCGAACGTGTCGGTGGCAGCCTGGGCGACGGAGCGGAAGAAGAAGCCGATCCTGGCGAGCAGCACGATCGGCAGCGACAGCCATTGGGCGACGGTCAGGGCGATCGTGTGCAGGCCGAGGTGATGGCTCAGCTCGTGCGCCAGGACACCTGCGAGTTCAGCCGGTGGCAGCACTTCCAACGCGTAGGTCGTGACGACGACGAGGTGGCCACCGGACGCGAAGGCATTGACTTCGTCGGCCGGCAGCACCGACAACACGTACCGGTTCGGTTGAGTGCGTGCCGCTTGAGTGACGACGCGCCATGCCGGGTCGATGATCGAGGACTCTTCCAACGTTGGTCTTCGGGCACCGAGGAGCCGAGCGAGAAGCACCCGTTGCACCGGGCGGAAGAACAGCAGCACGCCTGCGGCGAGATACAGAACGGCGAACAGCCAGAACGAGACCTTGAGCAGCAAGTGCAGCGGGAACCAGAAAACGAACAGGGCGACGAGCCACACCGGCACGACTGCGACCGCAGGGATGATCGCCGCGACTGCGCTCGATTCCACGTGGCGTGAACGTTGTGTACGACTCACGGCCTCCGCATTCCTCTGATTCGCTCGACTGATTCGTTCGTCAGCCGCCGAGCGTAATCCGATCGTCGGCACCGACCGCCCTGACGGTCCAACCTGCAACGAAGTTGGCAAGTTCGTCGACTGACATCGTCGTGCGACCGTTGCGATGGAACTGGCAGAAATGCGACACCGCGCCGATGACCCCGAGCGTCAGCATCTGTGCATCGGCGTAGTCCGGGATCAGCCCGGCCCGCTGCGCTTCGACGATCACCCGTTGCGTGTCGGCGGCATAGATCTCGCCGCCCTCCGACAACACCGGCCGAAGCGATTCGTCCGTGCGCTCCGACTCGATCAGCGAGAAATACGCGGCGTGATCGACCATGAACCTCACGCTTGCCTCGACGCCGGCGCGTAGACGGGTCACGGGATCGGTGGACGGGTCCATCGCCGCACCCTGTGTCCGCCGCAGTTGCAGGCGCATCGAGCGAATGAGATCGGCGAACAGACTTTCCTTGGAATCGAAGTACCAGTAGAACAGGCCCTTGGCGACGCCGGCTTCTGCGCAGATATCGGCGACGCGTGTCGCCTGATAACCGCGACTGGCGAAGAGCACCGTGGCGGCGTCGAGGATTTGCTGCTTACGCTCGCGTCCCTGATCGGTGAGGCGACGCTCCGGCGAGGATTCCACGGCGACAGCCTATTGACCCGCTGGTCAAGTTTGGAATCGCCCTCGTCCACGGAACGACGCCCGGTCTACGATCTGGCGATGTCGGCCTCTCGTATGCAGCGCGTCGAGACTCGTTCACGAAACCCGAAATGGCAGAACGTGCCACTGCGTATCGAGATGACGGAATGCATCAACTGTGATGCATGCCTGCGCCACTGTCCTGCGCAATTCGGGGCGATCTTCAACCACAGCGCCGACGTCGTGATCATTCCCGAATTGTGCTCTGGCTGCGACAAGTGTCTGCCGGCGTGTCCTGTCAACTGCATCTATCCGTTTCCGGAGTGGGAGCAGGCGGGATCGCCGGAGCAATGGTGGGAGGAGCCGTTGGCGGAGAGCGGCGGCGGATACCGATCCTGAACGTCAGGACGGCGGGGATGGAACGGCGCTATTTGAGCAGTCCGGCAATGACGTTGATCAGCATGGCGACGATGAACGTTCCGAACAGGAACGACAGCAGTCCGTGCTTCAACGCTGTCCGGCGGATCGATCGGTCGGTGATGTCGGTATCCGACACCTGATAGGTCATGCCGACCGTGAAGGCGAGATAGGCGAAGTCGACATAGTCGGGCAGTTCGCTCGCTTCTCCGTTCGACGTGTCGGTGTTGAAATCGACCCCGCCGGCCGGTGCCGTGTAGTACAAACCGGCGTAACGCAACGTGAAAACCGTATGCACGACGGTCCACGAGACAATCACGCTGAGGACGGCAATTGCGACCAGTCCCGCCTTGCCGTTGCCGCTCGCATCGGCCGCCTTGATGAGCGTGAAGGCGACACCGACCAGGCAGGAGAGGCTGGCGACGATGAGCATCACGTCGCTCAGCGCCCTGCTCGGGTCCTCGCGTATCGCGAACTCCATCGTTCGATCACCGCTCATCGGATGGATCGTGGACCACATCCAGATCAGGAAGACCGCGGCTGCCGTGTCCCATCCGGCCAGTATGGCGAACTGCCACGGGGCGACGAAGATGCTGCCGACACCGACAGCGATGCCGGAAACCGCACCGACGACAACGCGTGTGCGGGCGACGACGGGTTCGTCGTCGGTGTCGGCCGATGCGCTGTCGCTGCTCATCTGATTTGGCGTTCGGAAATGGCTCTCATCGCCACCGACGCTACGTCACGCCGTGGGTCGACATCACGTCCACGATCTCGGGGAGATCTCGGGGACATCTCGGTGAGATCTCGGGTAATGTCGAGGGGATGGCAGGTTCCCGGCAAGTCGTCGATCGATCCGGTGACATCGATCGGCTGATGATCGAACGTGCCACGGCGCTCGCCCAGGTTGCCGCGTTGACACGGAACTTCGATGCGATTGTCGAAGCATCCGAACTCGTCAGTACCGACGACGAGCACGATCCGGAGGGTGCGACCATCGCCTTCGAACGCGCCCAGGTCAGCGCATTGCTGCGCCAGGCCCATGCCGACAGTGTGTCGATCGACGAAGCGCTCGAACGAGTGCGCGCCGGACGCTACGGGTGGTGCGTCGAGTGCGGTCGGGAGGTCGGAGCAGCCCGGCTCGAGGCGAT
>JAYTOR010000070.1:0-23841 GCA_043747685.1 Actinomycetota bacterium | reverse complement strand
GGCGTACCTGGTGGCGCTGGCATCGGTGTTCCCTGCGATGCGGTTCGTGCCGACTGGTGGCATCACGTCTGACGATGTCGCGACATACCTGGCCGTCGCCGGGGTCGCCGCAGTCGGCGGCAGCTTCCCGTGCCCCCGTTCGTCGGTCGACAGTGGCGACTGGACGGGCATCCGCCGGCGCGCCGATGCCCTCGCCGGGTTGCACGGGAAGGCGACATGACCACGGTTGTGCTCGTTGGTGAGCCGATGGTCGAACTGGACGAGGCCGCGTCCCGGCAGATCGCCCGCCGGTTCGGTGGCGACACGTTCAACACGGCAGTGCACCTCGCCGTCGAGGCTCCAACGCTGTCGGTGCAGTACGTCAGCGCGGTCGGCGACGATCCGTTCAGCACCGAGCTGATCACCTTCGGGACGGCTCATGGCATCGACATGAGCCCGGTTAGCGTCGAGCGCGGCGGTGTCATCGGGCTCTACCTGATCGTCACCGATCCAGCGGGCGAGCGGTCGTTCACGTACTGGCGGGGCGACAGCCCGGCCCGCAGGATGTTCTCCGCGCCCGATCCGGTGCGGTTGCCGCCGGCGGGCGAGATTGATGTGCTGATGTTCAGCGGGATCACGCTGGCGATTCTCGACGACCACGGCAGGGAGTTCCTCACAGCTGCCGCCTCTGGCGTCCGTCAGGCCGGTGGGATCGTCGCCTACGACCCGAACCACCGGCCACGACTGTGGAGCGCACCGGTTGCCGGCGAGTGGCTACGGCGTGTGGCGTCGACGGGCGCGATGGTCCTTGCATCGGCGGAAGACGGGCTCGTGCTCGGAGCAGGGTCCCGTTCAGTGTCTGGAGCAGCGGCGTTCGCCGCCTATCTCCGCGACGCAGGCGCGCGCGAGGTCGCGGTGACAGCCGCAGCCGGATCATGCGCGCTGTCCTGGGGTGATCGGAGCGCTGAGGTGGCCGCAGAACCCGTTGATGTGGTCGTCGACTCCACCGGCGCAGGCGACGCGTTCAACGCCGGCTACCTCGGCGCCCGTCTGGCAGGATCGGATGCTGTCGAGGCCGCCCGTCGGGGTCATCGGCGTGCCGCCCTCGTCGTCGGCCATCGTGGGGCGATCGCCGGAATGACCGCGAGGATCGACACATGAAGGCAGTCGTCCTCGAACGCCCCGGCGAACTGTCGCTCGTCGACCGTCCCGAGCCGGCGTCTCCGGGCCCGGACGAGGTACTGGTGGCCACACGGCGCGTCGGGCTGTGCGGCACCGACTACCACGCCTTTGACGGTAACCAGAACTTCTTCACCTATCCGCGAGTACTCGGACACGAACTCTCCGTCGAGGTGCTCGATGTGGGAAGTGGGGTCGGAGATGCAGCGGGTGGTGCGGTCCGTGGCGTGCGTGCCGGCGACCTGTGCGCGGTGCTGCCGTACCTGCCGTGCGGTCGCTGCGTACCATGCCGGCGGGGCAGGATGAACTGCTGCGAACGGCTCGACCTGCTCGGCGTGACGATCGACGGCGGACTCTGCGAACGCTTCGTCGTCCCCGCGTCGGCCCTTTTCGGGCGGCCAGGGTTGGACCTCGACGCCTTGGCGCTGGTCGAAACCTTGGGCATCGGGTTCCACGCCGTCGAGCGGTCGGGTATCGAGGCCGGGCAGCCGGCGCTGATCGTCGGCGCCGGGCCGATCGGCCTGGCCTTGGCCCAGTCGCTGCTGGCCAGACAGGCGCATGTGATGATGACCGACATCAACGACATCCGGCTCGGTTCGGCCACTGCGCTGGTGCCGGTGATGCCCGTGGGATATGGCGAGGGGTTCACCGATCGCCTGCGGGACGCCGGCGACGGCGACCTGCCGTGGTTCGTCTTCGACGCGACGGGCAACCGTCAGTCGATGGAATCCTCGCTCGGGCTCGTCGCTTTCACCGGTTCGCTCGTGCTCGTCGGCCACACGACGGGCGATCTCACCTACGACAACCCGACGCTGCACCGGCGGGAGATCACGGTCGTCACCTCGCGCAACGCTCGCGCCGAAGACTGGCGTGCGCTCCTCGACCTGATCGAGTCCGGCGTAGTCGGAGCGACCTCCTGGATCACCAGCCGCACCACCCTCGACACCGTCGCCGGCGACATGCCGGCATGGGGCGCGTCCGATGGCACGGTGCTCAAAGGCATCGTCGACGTGAACGAACCGCTCCCCGACAGGCATTCCGTTCTGGAGGCGAGCGCAGCGCCAGTGACCAAAACCGCTCCCGGCGAGGGGCCTGGAAAAACGGAGACAGACCGATGAAAATCCTCGACGGCGAGGTCCTGGTCACCTGCCCCGGCCGCAACTTCGTGACGCTGCGGCTGCGCACTGACGAAGGTGTCTACGGGCTCGGAGATGCCACGCTCAACGGGCGGGAACTCGCCGTCGCCTCCTATCTGCGGGACCACGTCGTGCCGTGTTTGATCGGGCGTTCCGTCGACCAGATCGAGGACATCTGGCAGTACCTCTATCGTGGTGCGTACTGGCGGCGCGGCCCGGTCACGATGACGGCGATCAGTGCTGTCGACACTGCACTGTGGGACATCAAGGGCAAGGTCCTCGGACGGCCGGTCTACGACCTGCTCGGCGGAGCCAGTCGAACGAGCGTGCTCGTCTACGGACATGCCAGCGGCGACAACATCGGCGAGGCGGTCGACGAGGTCGGGCGTTACCTCGACCTCGGCTACCGGGCCGTCCGAGTGCAGGCCGGTATCGAGGGCCTGCCGAACAGCTACGGCGTCGGCCGCGGTCACCTGTTCTACGAGCCGGCCGAACGCGGCCGACCGCCGGAGACGGTGTTCGCCACGGGCCCCTACCTCCGCCAGGTTCCGATGTTGTTCGAGCGCGTCCGCAACGAGTACGGGGAGTCGGTCGAGTTGTTGCACGACGCTCACCACAGGCTGACGCCGATCGAGGCCGGACGGCTCGGCAAGGACCTCGAGCCGCACCGCCTGTTCTGGCTCGAGGACCCGGTCGCCGCCGACAACCAGCAGGCCTTCCGCTTGATACGCGAGCACACGACCACGCCGTTGGCCGTCGGGGAGGTGTTCAACACCGTCCACGACGCAACCACGCTGATCCAGAACCAGTGGATCGACTACCTGCGGATGACCGTCGTCCACGGCGGAGGCATCACCCACTTGCGCAAGGTGGCGGCGATCGCCGAGCTGAACTTCGTGCGCATGGGATCGCACGGGGCGACCGATCTCTCGCCGGTGGCGATGGCCGCAGCCCTGCACTTCGACATGTGGGTGCCCAACTTCGGGATACAGGAATACATGCGCCACACAGAGGAGACCGACGCCGTCTTTCCCCACGGCTACCGGTTCGCCGATGGTTACCTGCACCCGGGCGATCGGCCAGGGCTCGGCGTCGACTATGACGACGTGCTGGCTGCGAAGTATCCCTACGAACCAGCGTTCCTTCCGGTCAACCGGCTCGTCGACGGAACGATGTTCAACTGGTGAGCACGGTCGACAGTCACCTCACTGTGCACTATGGTAGTGCAATGTCACATGTCGCCATCCGAGCCGATGGCCGATGGCGAGCACAGATCGCCGCTGCGGTCCCAACGGCACCGGCGATCTCGGTGCACGGATCCGTGGCCTTCTGCCAGGTCAGCCCGTCCGGCGGGTCCCGCGTGCTGGTGCTCGACCGGGCCTGCGTCGTGGCGAGCACGCCGCCGGCCGGTGAACGCTCGAGGGATGCGCACCTCGACGAGCGACTGCCGCGCTGGTCGCCGGACGGCGTCATGCTCGCCATGGTCTCGAGCGACGAGGGCATTGCGTCGATCCGCGTGGTCGACGCGGTGCGGGGTACAGCGATCGGCACGCGTCAGGGCGACGTCCCGTTGGCGACGACGTACGACGTGCCGATCGCCGGGCGGTGGCGGGCCGAGGAGATGACGTGGTCAGGACCGGACGAACTCGTGCTGCTCGTCGCCCCGCTGGACAGCGATACGTCTGTCGGGTCCGGCTCCGTTCGCAACGAGGTTTCCGGCGCCGTACGCGTTCGGCGAGCGGACAGCGGCCGCCGACGCCTGATGACGGTGCGTCCCTCCGATGGCCTGACCGCCTTGCTCGAGACCGGCCCGGCGACGGTCTGGGAGTTCGCTCTTGCCCCGGGTCGTGGTTTCGTCGCCGTGACATCCGACGACCCGACCGAGTCGGGCTGGTACGGGTCTCGGCTCTCCCTCCTCCCGAGCGCCACATCTCCGGTCCGGAGCCAAGATCGCGGCGAGCGCGAGTCCGTACTGTACGAACCCGGCTGGCAGATCGCCCGGCCGGCGGTCTCGCCGGACGGCCGTCGGGTGGCGATCGTCGAGGGCTGGTCCAGTGATCGCGGCCATGTGGCAGGGGACGGCCGGATCGTCGACCTGGACGATGGTTCGAGCATCGGTTGGTCGCTCGACGGGATCGACGCTGTGACATATGACTGGGTCGACGACCTGCACTTGTGCTTCAGCGGGTGGATCGGCGAGCGCAGCGTTCATGGCGTCGTCGACGACCGTGGGAACATCACGTCAGTGGCTGTCGACGCGAATGACGATGTGCACCGGGAGATGGCGATCTCACCCGTCGGTGGCCGAGACGTCGCCGCGGCGATCCGCCATCGGGGCGGCGCGATACCTGCACTGGTGACCAGCCGGGACGGCGGCGCGTTCCGTCCTGTCAGCGTTTCTGCGGCCGGCGCAGCTGCGTCCGAAACGGCGGGCCGGACCGACATGGACACGCGCATCGGCATGCGCGTCGAGGAACTCGAATGGACGGCGGCCGACGGCTCGATCATCCGCGGCCTTTTGATCACGCGCGACGACCTGAGAGCGAGTGACTGCCAGCCCGTCCTCGTCGTGCACGGCGGCCCGGCGAACCTGTGGACGCGGGCTGGATCCGCAGGTACCACGGCGCTCGCATGCGCCGGCTACGCAGTGATCGCCCCGAACCCGCGTGGCAGCGTGGGCCGCGGTCAGCGCTATGCCCGCGCCAACCTCGGCGACCCTGCCGGCGATGAGCTCGATGACGTGCTCGGTGGCGCCACGCTGTGCCGTCGCGAGGGGCTGGTCCTGGACCGCAGACCGGGAATCGTCGGTGGGTCCTACGGCGGTTACCTGACGTCGGCCGCAGCGGTGCTTCGCGACGAGGTCGCCGCCGCAGTCGTCATGTTCGGCCACCCCGATCTGATCAGCGCCCGCTTCGCCAGCAACAACCCGGCGTTCTACGACCTCCTGCTCGGCGGCCCGCCGGTGGGCGAACTGCTCGACGTCTACGCCGAACGCTCACCGGTGCTGCACGCCCATCCCGGCGTCGTGCCGACGCTGATCCTGCACGGCGAGGCGGACCGCTGCACCCCGGTCGGTCAGGCCGACGAGCTGTTCCGTGCGCTTCTCGATCAGGGTGTCGAGACCGAGCTGGTCACCTATCCCGGCCAGGGCCACGGCCTGCGCTCGCCGGACTGTCAGATCGATGCCTGGACGCGCACCATCGAATGGTTCGACCGCCACCTCGGCCGCCAACTCGATCGCCAGCTCGATCGCCAGCTCGTCGAGGACCTCGACACCGGCTCCGTAACCCGCGTCCGGGAAGGCAGCGGGCGATGAGGGGCCGTGGCATCGGGCGCTACATCGTCAGGCGGTTATTGCTGCTCGTGCCGATTGTGCTGCTGATCTCCATCGCCGTGTTCCTGTTGACCTCACTGATCCCCGGCGGAGCGGTCGCTGCGCTGTTGAACGGGCGGGCCACCAGCGTCGAGCAGATCGCCCAGCTGCGCGCCAAGTTCGGCCTCGACAAGCCACTGGTGACCCAGTACTCGAACTGGCTGAGCGGCCTGTTCCACGGCGACTTGGGCCGCTCGTTCCGCACGAGTCAACTGGTCAGTCGGTCGATCAAAGAACGCTTTTCGCTGACGCTCATCCTGCACGGGATCGGCCTCGTCCTCGCAGTGCTCATCGGGGTCCCTCTCGGCACCTGGGCGGCGATGCGCCGCGGCACAGCGCGCGACCGGGGCGTCGTCGGCCTGAGCATCTTCGGCAGCAGCTCGCCGAGCTTCGTCGTCGCACTCGTCTTCCTGTGGGTCTTCGCCCAGAAGCTCGACTGGTTCCCGCTGTTCGGAGCGGGCGACGGGTCCTTCACCGACAAGCTCTACCACCTGCTGCTGCCGGGTGTCGTGATGGCTGTCGCACCGATGGGCTTGGTGATGAAGATCACCAGGGCGTCGATGCTCGACCAGATCAGCCAGGACCACATCTCATTCGCACGCGCCCGGGGGTTGTCCGAGCGACGGGTGATCATCGTCTACGGGCTGCGCAACGCACTGATCCCGGTGCTCACCGCCGCCGGTCTGCTGTTCGTCGGGTTGCTGACCGGCACCGTGTTCGTCGAGACGGTCTTCGGCCTGCCAGGGCTCGGCAGCCTGCTGATCAGCGCAGTTCGCACCAGTGACATCCCGGTGATCCAGGGTTTGGCGCTGATCGTCGGCATATGGATCGTGCTCGCCAACCTGCTCGTCGACCTGGCCTACGCACTCGTCGACCCGCGGGTCGATTTCCAAAAGGTCGGCAAGTAGATGGCCGTCGCAACTGTCGCCGAGGCTCGCGGTAGCCGACTGTCGAGGGGCTTCCGGAGGCGGCCCCCGTTCAGCGTGATCCTCGGTTTCGTCTTCTTTGCGGCCATCCTGTTCGTCTTCATGTTCGGCCGAACCCTCGCCGGGTCGCCGTACGCCCAGAGCCTGCGCGAGGTCTCCAAGCCGCCGTCGGCAAAGCACTGGTTGGGCACGGACGGCCTCGGCCGCGATGTCGTGGCGAGGATTCTCGCTGGCACCGGTACGGCGATCATCGGTCCGTTGCTGATCGCTGCGAGTGGGCTGATGGTGTCGAGCCTGCTGGGCATCGCCGCTGGCTACATCGGTGGCTGGACGGACACGATCATCATGCGTTGGGTCGATTTCATGCTCGCCCTTCCGGGCCTGCTGGTCGCCATCGTCGTCGTCTCCGTGCTCGGCGGTGGCTATGCGATGGCCATCGTCGTACTGTCGGTCTTCAACGTGCAGGGCGACATCCGCATCGTGCGCGGAGCGACGCTCGAACAGCGGCCGCTCCCGTACATCGAGGCGCTCCGATCGCTCGGCGTCAAACGGCGCAAGATCATGTTTCGCCACATCTTCCCGAACGTCGCGCCGATCCTCGTCGCCAACTTCGCCATCGACTTCGCCCTCGCCCTCGTCGCCCTGGCCGGGCTCAGCTTCCTCGGCCTCGGGTCGCAGCCAGACTCACCGGAATGGGGTGCGATGCTCGCCGCCAACCAGGACATCCTGTTCGTCAACGCGGCGGCGTCTCTCGCCCCCGGCCTCGTGATCATCCTGTTGGCCGTCAGCGTCAACCTCGTCGGCGACTGGCTGTACGACCGCTACTCGGCACCCGAGCGGAGCGGAAGGTAGCCGATGACGTCCGAGATCGAACCAATCGAACCGGCGTCGGCCGCCCGCCTTGCGGCGATCGAAGCGGCCGGCGCGATGCTCGACGTCCGCGACCTCGTCGTGTCGTCCCACAGCCCGGCCGGGCTGGCCAATATCCTCAGCGGCGTCGACATGTATGTCGGCAGGGGCGAGACGGTCGGCATCGTCGGCGAGTCCGGAAGTGGCAAGTCGATGCTGGCGAAGTCGATTGTCGGGCTGCTCCCGGCCGGGGTCGACGCGCTGTCGGGCACGATCGCCTTCGACGGGACCGAGCTCTCCGGCCTATCGCCCAAAGCCAGGGCGCGATACCGCGGTGGCAAGATGACGCTGCTGTTCCAGGACCCGTTCACCTCACTGAACCCCTTGCTCCACTGCGGCAAGCACATCGTAGAAGGATTGCAACTGCAGCGCGGCAAGCGGTTGACGCGAGCAGCCGGCAGGGATGCGGCCATCACCCGCTTGGCCGAGGTCGGCATCGACGATCCAACGGTCGTCGACCGTTACCCGTTCCAGTTGTCGGGGGGGATGCGCCAGCGCGTCGCCCTGGCCGCTGCGCTGGCCGGCGATCCTGAACTGCTGATCGCCGACGAGCCGTCTACGGCGTTGGACGTGACGACCCAGGCGGAGATCCTCGAGTTGCTGCGGCGCACCCAGGAAGCGCGTGGGATGAGCCTCGTGCTGATCACCCACGACCTGCGCGTCGCCTTCTCGGTCTGCGATCGGATCTACGTGCTGTATGCCGGCTCGGTGCTCGAGGTCGGCAAAGGCCGCGATGTGCAGACGTCCCCGCTACACCCGTATACCCATGGCCTGCTGCTGTCCGAACCAACGGCTCACCGGCGTCAGGTCGAGCTGCGCTCGATCGAAGGGACCGTTCCCCGGCCGGATTCGGTCAAGACGGAGTGCCCGTTCGCCACCCGGTGCCAATGGGTCGAACCGCAGTGCCGGGCCGGCCGGCCGGCGTTGCTGCCTGTCGCCCTCGACCGCCAGAGCCGCTGCATCCGGCTCGACGACATCGCTCCGGAGATGGCCGCCGAGCGCAGCGCCTTCACGTTGGAACCGGACGCAGCGCCGCCGATGCCCGAGCAGTCGGTCGCGGAGATCGCCCGTGTCATCGACGTGCACAAGACGTTCATGGTGTCAGGCCGCCGCCAGGTGCGTGCCTTGCGTGGCGTGACGCTGGCAATCCGCCGCGGTGAGTCCGTCGGCCTGGTGGGTGAGTCCGGTTCGGGGAAGACGACGCTTGGGCGCTGCATCGCCGGTCTCGAAACGGTCACCGGCGGGCGCATCGAGCTGCAGGACGGTGCCGGCGCATTGATCGCCCCGGGCGAGCACGCCGCACGGCGGTTGGTCCAGATCGTCTTCCAGGACCCATACTCGTCGCTCGACCCCCGTCAGCGGGTCGGAGCGGCGCTGGCCGAACCGCTGCGGCAGATGGGCATGGACAAGTCGACGGCCCGTCGCAAGGTGGCCCAACTGCTGCACACCGTCGGCCTTCCCGAGCAGTACGCCCGCCGCCGACCCGATGCATTGTCCGGTGGTGAGCGCCAGCGCATCGCCATCGCCAGGGCGTTGACCGTCGAGCCGCAGCTGCTCGTGTGCGACGAGCCGGTGTCGGCGCTCGACGTTTCCGTGCAGGCGCAGATCCTCCGGTTGTTCCGCAGCCTGCGTGACGAGCTGGGGCTCAGCCTGCTGTTCATTACCCATGATCTCGCGGTGGTACGTCAGGTCGTCGACACGGTGCACATCCTGTACCAGGGCGAAGTCGTCGAGTCCGGGCCGGTCGACGAGGTCATGGACCGGCCACAACACGAGTACACGCGGCGATTGATCGCCTCCATACCTTCCGAGGAGCACGACATGACGGCACGACCGGGGCTCGTGGAGGCGGCGACCAGCGTCGTCCACGACATCATCAAGGACGACACCCGCCAAGCTGATCTGGAGGGGTTGCGATGACGGACGCGCCGGCGCTGCGGATCTGGTCGCGGGAACCGGCGAGCGAGTGGCTGAACGCCTACCCGGCTGGCAACGGCCGCCTCGGGGCGATGGTCTTCGGCCGGGTCAACAAGGAGATGATCGGCCTCAACGAAGAGACGATGTGGACCAAGCAGAACCCGGATCGCAACAATCCGGACTCCCTCGCCCACCTTGCCGAGATCCGTCAACTGCTCCTCGACGGTAAGTCGCACGAGGCCAACTTCCTCGCCGAGTACGCCATGTTCGGCCGTCCGCACTACCAAGCGACCTACCAGCAATGGGCCACGCTGAAGCTGCTGTTCCTCGACCATCACATCGAATGGAGCACCGACTACCGCCGGGAGATCGATCTGGACAGCGGACTGATCACGATCAGCTACCGCCTCGGCGATGTGCGGCACACGCGCGAGATCTTCGCGTCGGCACCCGACGACGTGATCGTCGTGCGCATCTCCTCCACGGGCTCGCAGGAACGCCTGTTGGCGATGAACCTGTACCGCAAGCAGGACGCCGTCGGGACGTGCCTCGACGAGCGCACCCTCGAACTGACCGGTCAGTGCGGCAGCCGCGGCACTCGGTTCGATTCGCTGCTGCGGGTCATCCCGGGTGACGGTACCGTCGAAGCCGTCGGCGACCACCTGCTCGTGCGCGACAGCGGTGCCACGACGATCGTGCTCGCAGCGGCGACATCGTTCCGCCACGACGACTACCCGGCGGTCGTGCGGGACACGATCGCCAGGGCCGAGGAACGCGGCTTCGCCAGCATCCGTTCGGCTCACGTCGACGATCACAGCGCGGCGATGGGGCGGGTGCGGATCTCACTCGGCGACCCCGCCGACGAAGCCGTCGAGCTGCCAACCGATCGGCGCCTCGATCGGATCCGTGCCGGCTCCGGCGACCCGGCGATGCTGGCCCTGTTCTTCCAGTTCGGCCGTTACCTACTGCTCGGATCGAGCCGCCCCGGTACGTTGCCGGCGAACCTGCAGGGCATCTGGAACGAAATGTATATCTCGGCGTGGGACAGCAAGTTCACCATCAACATCAACGCCGAGATGAACTACTGGCCGGCAGAGGTCGGCGCCCTGCAGGAGTGCCATCAGCCGTTCTTCGACCTACTCGACCGGGTTCGCGTCAACGGTGCCGAGACCGCCAAGGTGCACTATGGCTGCGGCGGATTCGTCGCCCACCACAACGTCGATCTATGGGCAGATACGGCACCACTCGACAACAACCGCTGCGGCCTGTGGCCGCTCGGCGGGGCGTGGATGGCACTGCATCTGTGGGACAGCTTCGACTACAGCCGCGACCTCGATTTCCTGCGCACCCGCGCCTACCCGGTGATGAAGGACGCCGCCCAGTTCCTGCTCGACTTCGCCTTTGTCCACGACGGCGAGCTGATGATCGGGCCGACGATCTCCCCGGAGAACGCCTTCGTGATCGACGGCGTGCCCGTCGCTCTGTGCATGAACCCTGCGATGGACGTCCAGATCACCAGGGCCCTGTTCGACCGATGCACCTCCGCGGCGGCGTTGCTCGGTATCGAAGACCCCTGGCTCGACCAGGTCGCCGACGCCGGCGCCAAGCTGCCTCCCCCGAAGATCGGCAGCGATGGCCGCCTGCTCGAATGGAACGAGGAGTTCGTCGAGTGGGAGCCAGGTCACCGCCACCTGTCCCACCTGTTCGGTGCCTACCCCGACGACCAATTGCTCGCCGCCGGCGACCCGGCGTTGATCGACGCGGTCGCCAAGTCACTGCAGCACCGACTCGAACACAGCACACCCAACGGATCGTGGAGCCGATCGTGGGCTGCACTGATCGCCGCTCGCCTTGGCAACGGCGACGGTGCGCTCAACTCGTTGCAGGGCATGCTCGCGGCGTGCACGTCGGTCAGCCTGCTGACCACTCATCCACCAGGAGGCACGAACCCGAACATCACCTTCCAGATCGACGGGAACCTGGGTACGCCGGCAGCGATCGCCGAGATGATCGTCCAATCCCACGGTGGTGTCGTGCGGCTGTTGCCGGCGCTACCGACGACGTGGTCCACGGGCCACGTCGAGGGCCTGAGGCTACGGGGAGGGTTCACCCTCGACCTCCGCTGGGCGGAGGGCCGCGTCACCGACGCGGCCCTCCTCGCAACCGTCGACGGGCCGCTGCGGATCGTCGCACCCAACGAACTCGCGCGACGTGATGCCGTCGACACCGACGCTGTCGTTGGCCATGCCAACTGCCCGATGATCGAGATGCGTGCCGGTGACCGGCTCGAGCTGACCGCACTCGTCGCGACATCGCAGCTGCCGGCTGGCGAAGCGAACGGCAGCGTCTCGTGAACGTCGTCCCCAGCCAGATCGCCGGTGACGATTCGGAGCTCGAGGCGCTCCCTCGGCTGTTCCAGTGCAACTTCTCCCCGGGAAGGCTGAGCGCCCGCCGCGGAGCGGTGGCCACGGCGATCGGGCCCGGCAGGGTCGCGCTCGTACGCGGAGCGCAGAGCGATCCGGGCATGGTGCTGTTCCGCCAGACGAACGAGATGTACTACCTGACCGGCGTCGAGGTCGCCCACGCCTGCCTGTCGATCGACGGCGATACCGGCGTCAGCACGCTCTACCTGGCCAACTTCGACGCCGGTCACGCGCGTGGCGCCGGTGACTATCTGCACGCGTCCGCACCCGATGTCGCCGGCGCGCTCACCGGATTCGACAGAGTGATGCCGATCGAACAACTCGCCCGCGACGTTGCCCGCTGGGCGCTCAAGCCGGTGCCACCGACGCTGATGATCCCGAGCCGGCCGGCGGAGGGTGCGGCAACCAGTCGCGACTCGGCATTGTTCGCCCGTGCGGCTGCAGCTGCCGACCCGTGGTCGTCGGCCGTGTCGGCGGAGAGCCACTTCGCCACGCAGCTGCGCTCCTCGTTCCCGACGCTGATGGTCGAGGACCTGTCGCCGGTGATCGACCGCCTGCGAGAGGTCAAGGACGACGTCGAGATCCGCCTTCTCCGCCGCGCCGGCATGCTCACCGCCCATGCCGTCACCGAATCGATGCGCTGCACGACGCCGGGCGTGACCGAGTATCAGCTCGCTGCTGTGGCCAACTTCATCTTCCTCGCAGGGGGTGCCCGCGGCGAGGGCTACCGGGCGATCGTCGGTGGCGGGAAGAACGCCTGGCACGGCCACTACGGCCGGCTCAGCGATCCGCTCGTCGACGGTGACCTGGTGCTGATGGATCACGCCGCCGACTTCGCCTACTACACCAGCGACATCGGTCGGATGTGGCCGGTCAACGGCTCGTTCACGCCGACACAGCGGATGTTGTATGGCTTCATCGTCCAGTACCACCGTGAGCTGTTGTCGCGCATTGGTCCCGGGGTCGACTGCTGGGAGCTGATGGAGGAGGTCCGCGAGGTGATGACGCCCGTCGTCGATCGCACTGCGTGGGACAGCCCCCAGCACGAGGCAGCAGCGCGTGGGGCGCTCCAATTCACAGGCCACATGTCCCATCCCGTCGGCATGTGCGTCCACGACGTCGGCGATTACCGCTCGCGTCCTCTCGAGCCCGGGGTCGTGATGGCGATCGATCCGATGATCTGGATCCCCGAGGAACTGCAGTACGTGCGCTGCGAGGACACAGTCGTCGTGACCGCAGACGGGTGTGAGGTGCTGACGTCGGCGGCACCGCTCGACTGTGACGAGATCGAGCTGGCGATGCGTGACGGCAGCCTCTTCGATCACTGGGACCCCGGCGCGGCGATCGCCCGCTTGGAGTTGGCGACGTCGTCCGGCGAAACGCGATGATCCATGCGATGTCGCCCGGAGACGGAGGACGCCGCCTAGGGTTTCAGTTCACAGCGACGAGTCGCTGCGGGGCCTCGGCACCGACGGGCTGTAATCCTGCAATGACCGGAGCGGTCTGCGATGACCGGAAAGGAAAGACTGATGGCTGAATCGGTGGAGGACATCAACGACAGCGGCGTCGAAGGACCCGACCACCTGTCGCTCAGTAGCATCGGCACCTACCGCAGCTACCGCGACGGCGTCGCCGAGGTCCTGCGTGCTGCGCTGATCTCTGGACAGATGAAGCCGGGCCAGCTGTACTCGGCACCGGTACTTGCCACGCAGCTCGGGGTGTCGGCGACACCCGTTCGGGAGGCGATGTCAGAACTGGCGGCCGAAGGCATGATCGAGGTCATCCGCAACCGCGGGTTCCGCGTCACCGAGCTCACGGACGTCGAACTCGACGAGATCACCAAGCTGCGCACGCTCATCGAGGTGCCGACGATGGGTGAGATCGCTGCGACGTGCGACCCGGCGGCCGCCGAGGCGATCCGCCCGATCGCCCTGATGATCGAGGCGGCCGCGCTGAAGTCCGACCTGATCGGCTACATCGAAGCGGACCGCCGCTTCCACCTCGAACTGCTGGCGATGTCCGGCAACCAACAGCTCGTGCGAACCGTCGACCAACTGCGAGCCCGCAGCCGGCTCTACGGCATCCGCGAGTTGGCCAACCGAGGTTTGCTGGTGCGTTCGGCGCAAGAACACGTGGCGATCCTCGACCGTCTGGTGGCACACGACTCGACCGGCACCGAGCGGTTGATGCGCCGCCATCTCGGCCACGTTCGCGGGGTCTGGGCGGGACGCACGGAAGCGATGGACGGCAACGATGCGGCGAACATCGCCACGCCTGCCTGATCCTTCCGCCGACCCGTACGAACGCGCATGGATGACCGCCCCAACATCGTCGTGATCATGGCCGACGACCTCGGCTTCGGTGATCTCGGCATGTGCAACTTCGGTGCCAGCACGACGCCTGGCATCGATTCGCTGGCGCACGATGGCGCGTTCATGACGCAGCACTATTCGGCATCGCCGATCTGCGCGCCGGCCCGTGCGGCATTCATGACCGGTCGCTACCCGCAGCGCAGCGGCGTGATCGACACCTTCCCACACCGGGCAACCGACCGCATTTCGCTGAACGAGCGCACGCTCGGCGATCTGCTGACCGAGGCGGGGTACGTCACCGGGTTGGTCGGCAAGTGGCACAGCGGCGCGCTCGGCCACGACTATCACCCGAACCGGCGCGGCTTCGCCGAGTTCACCGGGTTCCGCGGCGGCGTGCAGGACTATTACGACTGGCGGCTCGAACGCAACGGCGAGGCCCTTTCGTCCGACGGTCGCTACCTGACGGATGTCTTCACGACCGAGGCCGTCGATTTCGTCCGGCGGCATGGCAATGAGCGGTTCTTCCTGTTCCTCGCCTACACTGCGCCCCACGGGCCGTTTCAGGCACCCTCCGCAGCGACCAGCGGACACGACGGCGAGATGACCGTGCTCGAGACCATCACCAGGATGGTCGAGCAGATGGACGTCGGCATCGTCGCCCTGCTCGATGAACTCGATCGCCAGCGGCTCCGGGAGAACACGCTCGTGATGTTCACCAGTGACAACGGGCCATGGATGCGGCCCGGGCCGATGACCGAGACGACGGTCCGGTACAACATCGGCCTCGCCGGCGGCAAGGAACTGGTCCACGAAGGCGGCATCCGCGTGCCAACCGTAGTGCGTTGGCCAGGGGCGATCCCGTCCGGCCGGACAATCCACGACTTCACCCACTTCACCGACTGGGTGCCAACGCTGTTGGCCGCCGCCGACCATCGCTTCGCAGAGCGGTTGCCGGGCGACGGCGTCGACCTGCTGCCTCTGCTGACCGGGTCCGAGCTGCAGCTGCCGAACTCCCGATTCTGGCAGTGGTCACGGTACGAACCGACGCCGCTGTCCAACGCCGCGGCGCGGGTCGGCGACTGGAAGCTGCGCTACCCGGCGGTGCCGGAGATCCTGCACATCTTGCCGAGTGATCCCGTGCAGGAACGCCTGCTGCGCGCCGACCCGATGAACTACCGGCCACCCGCCGAGCTGGAGATCCCTGCACGCGACTGGGCGGCGCCGGCTGCGCAGCTGTTCAACCTGGCACTCGACCCCGGCGAGCAGTTCGACCTCGCCGCCCGGGAGGGGGAGCGGATCGGCCGGATGCAGCGCGAGCTGGACGCCTGGTACGACTCGGTCGAGCGCGACCGGCTGTCACTGACCCGCTGACCCGTCCTCGGTGCTGCTCGCCGGGTTGGCTTCGGGGTTGCCCGCCGATGTGCCCGTCGTTGCGCCCGATGACGTGACGGGCGCGCGGGTGTCGGCCAGCGTCGCTGACAGCGCGGCGACGATGTCCGGGCGGTCGTGCCACAGGTTGCGTGTCTCGCCCGGGTCGTCGTCCAGGTCGTAAAGCTGACCGTCCGCACCATCGACCGGAGGGCCGCCGACTGGTGGCGGCCATCCGCCGGAGCCGGTCGTGCCGAAGACCGCCTTCCACCGGCCGTCACGGACGGCGAAGACGCCGCGTTGGGAATGGTGGATCATCGTCGTGCGGTCGCCCATACCGCCCTCGAACAGCACGCTGCTGAAGTCGATGCTGTCCTCGGCAGCGCCATCCGGCAGTTCGGCTCCGATGACGGCAGCGACGGTGGCCATCAGGTCGGTGAGACATACCAGGGAGTCGGTGGTCGATCCCGCTGGGATCCTTTCGGGCCAGCGCATCAGCAGAGGTTCGCGGTGTCCGCCTTCCCAGATGTGCGCCTTGTGCCCGCGCCACTGGCCGCTCGACAGGTGCCCGTACGTCCGATAGTGCTCGACACCGTGATCGTCGAGCACCCTGTCGCCGGCCAGTGCGCCGTTGTCACTCGTGACGATCAGCAGCGTAGTGTCGGTGAGCCCGGCGGCGTCCAGTGCATCGGTGATCTGCCCGACGCAGTGGTCGACCATCCATACGAGATCCCCCCGCGGACCGGCCTTGCTCTTTCCTGCGGCGATGAGCGGCACGACCTCGTCGGTGCACGGCTCATGCGGTGCGTCGAGCCCGACGTACAGGAACAAGGGCTGATCGTCGTGCGACCGATCAGCCGATGACCGCTCGACGATGTTCACCGCCCGGGCGATGATCGTCGGGTCGGCATCGCGGTGCTCCCAGGTCGGCGAACGCATGCCTGGGCGACCGGTGTACGGGAATGTCGTTTCGTACACGGACGGCGGGTCGACGAATCGATCGCCCTCGATCCACCCATACGGCGGCTGGCAGGTAGGGCACCCCGACGTGCCGAAGAACGAGTCGAACCCGAGAGCCAGCGGACCGCCGCTCAAGGGTTGGCCGAAGTCGATGGACTCCTCCATCTCCCGCGTCGCCGTCGGCCATGGCAACAGGCGGTCGAAGGGGACGGGTGTGCCGTCGAGTCGACGGAACCCGAGGCCCAGGTGCCACTTGCCGACCGCAGCCGTGCGGTAGCCGGCCGAACGGAGCAGGTCGGCGATCGTGATCCGGCCCGGCTCGATCAGTGGAGGTTCGTAGCCGGCGAACACACCGCTCGGTAGCGCCGACCGCCAGCAGTACCGGCCGGTGAGGATCCCGTAGCGCGACGAGGTGCACACGGACGACGCCGAGTGGGCATCGGTGAAGCTGATGCCCGCTGCGGCGAGGCAGTTCATGTTCGGCGTCGGAATACGGCTCTGCGGATTGAGGACCTCGAGGTCTCCGTAGCCCATGTCGTCAGCCAGGATCAGCACGATGTTCGGTCTCATGATCGTCCATTGCTCCGTAGCTCTGGTGGGACCGCAGCCCCACGCTCTCGTGACGGCCCTGTGAACTGTCATGTGACATGTCATCCAGCCTTGACCTGTGAAGTGTGACATGGTACTCTCCGGAATCGGTTGTGTCGAGGTGGCACACGTAGCCGCTCCAGGGAGGTATGGGATGGGTGTCATACGTAGGACGATCTCGAGCTCGAGATCAACGAGGAAGGGCCTGTTCGTCAGCGTGCTGGTACTCGGCCTCGTCGCCGGAGCCTGCTCCAGCGACAAGACCGCGACGGTCTCGGGGACGACGGTAGCCAACGGGACGGCCACGACCGCTGCCAGCAGTGGCTCGACGACAGCGTCCGGTTCAACGACGGCGTCGGGTTCAACTGATGCGACCGGGACGACCACGGCCACTGCGGCGACAGCCGCGTCGACCACGCCGGCCAAGCAGGTGGACCTCCACTGGGGCCTCAGCGTCAGCCCGGACACGCTGTACGCGCCGACGTACTTCAGCACCCCGATCGGCTCGGGCTTGATGGGTCTCGTCCAGGACAACCTGCTGAAATACACCGGTGACGGCCAGCTGCTCCCCAGCGCGGCTTCGGCATGGAAGGCCACCAGTCCGACGACATACGTCTACACGCTGCGTTCCGACCTGAAGTTCTCCAACGGCACGGCGGTCACGGCGGACGACGTCAAGTTCTCCATCGACCTGCAGAGTGACGCGACCAACGCCTCGAAGGAGTCGGCGCTGTTCACCAACGTCGACAACGTGGCGGTCAGCGGCCAAGACATCATCGTCACCCTGAAGACCCCTGACACGCTGTGGAAGTTCCTCCCCAGCCACATGGGCACCTACATCTACAGCAAGGCCGACGTCACGGCGGACCGTGCCTCGTACGGCACCCCGCAGCACGTCCCGCTCGGCTCCGGCCCCTATATGGTCACGGAATTCGTCGCCGACTCGCACGTCACGATGGTCCCGAACCCGTACTACTGGGGCGACAAGCCAAGGTTCTCCTCGATCCGTTTCGACGTGATCCCGGACGATCAGACCCGCCTGCTGGCGATGCAGAAGGGTGACATCGACGGCACCTTCGATGTGCCGAGTGCGGCGATCGCCAACTGGCAGAAGGCTGCGACGGTCAACAGTGCACCGTCCTACGTGTTCCGTGGGTTGACCATCGACCTGACGCAGAAGCCGCTCGACGACATTCACGTCCGCCGGGCGCTGTATTACGCAACCGACCGCACCGGCATTGCCGAAGGCCTGTTCCCCGGCCAGGGCAAGCCGTCGTCCACCTTGAACGACTCATCGCTGTTCAGCGGCATCCTGCCTGACGCCGACGTCCAGGCGGGCTACGCAGCCATCGACATCTTCGACTTCAGCATCGACAAGGCGAAAGCCGAGATGGCCCAGTCGTCCGTGCCAGGCGGGTTCGCCATCACGATCAACGTGCCGGACGGCAGCAAGGCGGCTGGCCTGATCACCCAGGCGATCAAGCAGAGTTGGTCGCAGATCGGTGTCAACGTGACGCTTAACGTCATGCCGGGCGGCCCGCGTTTCCAGGTCATCCTGGACCACGCCCCGAACCTCGGCATCCAGATCATCGGCAACGTGCCGGACGTACCGGACCCGATGCAGCTGCTCGCCCTCTACTACGACAGCGCTGCCGCTACGAAGGGTGGCAACAACTCGTCGAACTTCAAGGACCCGGCCGTCGATGCACTGATTGCCAAGGCCCGCCAGTCATCGGACCCGAAGGAGGCGGCAACCCTCGCCCTGCAGATCCAGCAGGACGCGGCGAAGCAGATCCCGATCATCCCGATCCTGTGGACCGACCTAAAGTTCGCCGTCCGCAAGGACTGGAAGTCCGGCCCGATGAACGGGTTCAGCGTCTCCAACAACTTCGTAGAGATCCTCACGCCTGCGTGACGATCGTCGGTGGGGAACCCCTGCGCTCTGGACCGATGGGACAGCGCACGGGGGACTCCCGCGTGACAGACGGAAGGAATCCATGACCTACATCACCCTCGGCGGCGGTCCGCTCGGGGACCTCTTCACCGAGGTCGACGACGACGTGGCTACAGCCACCGTTCAGCGGGCGTGGGACCGTGGGGTGCGGTGCTTCGACACCGCCCCGCACTACGGGCTCGGGCTTTCCGAGACGCGCATCGGACGGGTCGTGTCGGCGATGTCGCGTGACTCGTTCCAGATGTCGACGAAGGTCGGCCGCATGCTGGTCGAGTCGGACGATCGCCGCGTGGTCGCCGACTCCGAGGGCTTCTCCGTCGAAACAGTGCTGCGCCGCCGCTGGGACTTCTCTGCGTATGGCGTGCGCCGCTCGCTCGACGACAGCCTGGTCCGGCTCGGCCTGTCCCGGATCGACACGGTCTACATCCATGATCCCGACGACCACCTCGATGAGGCCTGCGATCAGGCGTTTCCAGCGCTGGTCGAACTTCGTGACGGCGGCGTGATCGGTGCAGTCGGCCTCGGCACCCACAGCGTCGTCGTCGCCCAGGCGTTCACCCGCCGGTGCCCGATCGACGTGCTGATGATCGCCGGGCGGTTGACACTGCTCGACCAGTCGGTGGTCGATGACGTGCTGCCGCTGTGTTCAACAGTGGCGTACTGTCCGCTCGTGAGCCGGGTGCCTCCGACTCTTTCGACTATGCGCCTGCGCCGGAGCCGGTCGTTGCCGCGGCGCGACGGATCGCGGCGATCTGCGCAGCGCATGGAACGACGCTCGCCGCAGCAGCTCTGGCCCTGCCTGGCCTGCACCCGGCAGTGCGGCCGGTTTGCTTCGGAGCACGCACGCCCGCCGAGGTCGATGCCAACGCCGACGCACTCGCCGCCGGCGCCGATGCGTCGCTGTGGTCCGCACTGGTCGACGATGGCTTGCTCGACCCCCGGCTGTTGCCGGGTCCCATCACTACCGAATCGCTGCTCAAAGGAGCGTGCTAGCCATGCGGATTGAACGTGTCGACGTGTTCGACTTCGAACTGACCTACGTGCACGGACGCTACGTCATGTCCGGCGGTCGAGTTATCGACTCGTTGCCTTCGACAATTGTGCGGGTCACCAGCGACACCGGCGTAACCGGGTGGGGCGAGGTGTGCCCGCTCGGCACGACCTACTTGGCGTCACATGCCGGTGGCGCACGGGCCGCACTGGCGCTGCTCGCCCCGGCGGTGATCGGCGTCGATCCAACGAACCTCGCCGAGGTGAACGAGGCGATGGACCAGGCGTTGATGGGTCACGAGTACGCCAAGAGCCCGATCGACGTGGCCTGCTGGGACCTCACCGGCCGCGCCCTTGGGGTGAGCGTCACGACGTTGCTCGGCGGCCTGCGTCAGACAGGCTTTCCGCTGTACATGGCTGTGCCCCTGGGCTCGCCGGAAGAGATGACCGACTACGTCCTCGCCAGGCGGGAGGAGGGCATCCACCGCTTCCAGTTGAAGATCGGCGGCGACCCGGCCGTCGACGGGCGCCGTGCCCGCCAGGTGATCGAGGCGACCGGCGACGACGACCTCGTCGTCGCGGACGCTAACTGCGGTTGGCGTCTCAACGACGCCATCCGCGCGGCCCGTCTGATGGAGGGATTGCCCCGCCTGTACTTCGAGCAGCCCTGCCCGACGATGGAGGAATGCTTCGAGGTGCGCAAGCGCACGACGTTGCCGATGGTCTACGACGAAGTCGTCCACGATCTGCCGACGATGTTGCGGGCGGTCAACGAGGGTGGTGCAGGTGCGTTCAACCTCAAGGTGTCCAAGGTCGGTGGCCTCACCAAAGCGAAGCTGATGCGGGACGTCGCCGAGAGCCTCGGCATCCAGGTCACCATCGAGGACACCTGGGGCGGCGACATCGTCTCGGCGACGTCGGCGCACCTCGCCGCCAGCACGAGGCCCAATGCGCTGCTGACCGTGTCGTTCATGAACGACTGGTGCAACGAGCACGTCGCCGGCTACGAGCCGCGAAGCGTCAACGGTCTCGGGACCGCGCCGACGACACCGGGACTCGGCATCGATGTCGACGAGAGCGTGCTCGGCGATCCAATTTTGAGTTGCTCGTGATGTGCCGGCGTCTGTCGTCGCTAGGCAAGGGGGACACGTGGGTGTGAATTTCGAGGGTGTCATCGTGCCGGTGGTGTCACCGTTCCGCGCCGACGAGTCGGTCGACGAGGCCGGGTTCGAGTCGGTCATCGAGCGGATGCTCAGCGTCGGCGTGAGCGGCATCGTGGTCGGCGGCACGACGGGCGAGTACTACGCGATGTCGTTCGAGGAACGCCTCGCGCAGCTGACCCTCGGGGCCAAGCTGGTCGGCGAGCGCGCCACGCTGATCGCCGGCTGCACGATGGGGGCGTCGAGCGCCGCAGTGTCGCTGGCGTTGCATGCCCGCGACCACGGCTATGACGCGGTGATGCTCTCTCCGCCGCCCACCTCGTTGCCGACACAGCACGAATTGGCCGCATACGTCCTGCTGATCGCCGATCGTTCCGCCCTGCCAGTCGTTCCGTACAACTACCCGGCGCGTGCCGGGGTCGAGTATGGCTTCGAGTGCATCGACGAGATCGCAGACCACAGCGGCGTCGTAGCGATCAAAGAGTCGAGCGGCGACTTCTCCCGCTTCCTCGCGCTACAGCACCGCTACAAGGACCGCATCGAGGTGATCTGCGGATCGGACGATCAGGCCTTCGACTACATGGCCTGGGGGGCACACAGCTGGCTGGCCGGCACGGCCAACGTACTGCCAGCCGAGCACGTCGCCTTCACCGCCTCGATGCTGCACGGCGACATCGAACTCGGCCGTCGCCAGTTCGACGCTCTGCTGCCGTTCTTGCAGTACATGGAGAGCGGCCGCTACAACTCCAAGGTCAAGGCCGGCATGAACCACGTCGGCGCAGCGGTCGGCGTGACCCGCCCACCGTTGCTTGGGCTGACCGCCGACGAGCTCGCCGAGCTGCACGCGGTCATCGACGAGGCGATCGCCGCCTTCGGCTCCATCTCCTGAGGCTCGCGGCGGTGTCGTGACGCACGTATGCGGCGAATCCGTGGCAACAGGTGATACCGGTTTGTCCTTCGGTTTGCCCTATGACCCGGGACTGAAGTGACCTGTGCAGAGCTCGTGTAGGTGCAAGACCGGGCGCTATATCGGCTACGTCAGTTTCTGACCGTCGGTCCCTGTGCTTTGGCCGCCGGGGTCAATCCTTCAGATGGGCTCTCGGTATTGATCTTGAGGATGATCCTCGATCGCCGAATGACCGTAGCTGATTGCGTCGACGTCGACGCTGGCGTGGCGCCGAGCGGAGCAACCAACTGGCCCGAAGGATCGAGTTCTCGAGTATCGGGAGGAGTTCGTGTGCGAGGTCGGCCAGGTTGGTGCGGAATGTGACGGTCCATGCTTCTCTCACCGCATACTCTTTGCCGGCAAGCTCGACTGATCGGCCGATGCGATGTCCGTTCGCCAGAGCGGGGCGCAGCGCAGCTTCGAGCAAGAGCAGGGCCGCGTTTCGGGGGGGTTGGGAGTTTGCACTTCGTCAGGATCCGACCAAGGAAGTCGGTCACGCCGAGGGAAACATCCGAAACAAGGACTGCGACCTAATGCGCCAGTCAGCTCGAATTTGGACGCGGTGACAGCACTGCGACGAGGAAGTCGGCGTCACGTGTGAACGGGCGCAGGTCCCATGTTGAGAGCAACAGGTCGGGGGTGAGGCCTACCTGCTCGACGTCGTCGAAGAACTCGTCGAAGGAGTAGTCGCGGCCGGCTCCGAATCCGGTCACGATGCGGCCACCGGGGCGCAGGTGCCGTGCGAGTCGGTCGAGGACGGGCTGTCGCGTTGCGGGATCGAGGAACGTCATGACGTTCCCGGCGCAGATGATGATGTCGAACCCGTCGGCTTTGCCCATGGCGGGAAGGTCGAGGTCCGCGAGGTCGGCGACGAGCCAGGTGGGGCCCGGGTGGTCGTGCTCGGCTGCGGAGATCAACACCGGGTCGATGTCGACGCCGACGACGTCGTGTCCTGCTGTTGCGAGTTGGCTTCCTACACGACCGGGCCCGCATCCGGCGTCGAGTACTCGGGACCTTCGTGCTGCCATTGCGTCGATGAAGCGTGCTTCGGCTGCGAGGTCGTCGCCGGCGGCGGCCATCGACCTGAACCGTTCGACGTACCACGCGGAGTGATCAGGGTTCTGTTCGGTCAGTTCGATCCACCGGTTGCGCGCCACCGGCTCCACGCTAACTGTCCGCTCGTGGTGGGTGCTCGTGGTGGGTGCTCGTGTGGGTGTGCGGCGTGCGCAAGTTGTCGCAGCACGGCGGGGTCGTCGGGTGCGGTGGCTGGTTCGTACGCCGCGCTGTAGGTGCCCTTGCATCCGCAGGCGCATTGGATGGCGATGACGATGTCTTGGTCGTCGGGGTTGGTGTCGCCCTCGAACCGGATTGTGTGGTCGACCTGCACGTCGGTCGGGTGCATCGCTTGGTTGCAGCCTTGGCAGGCGAGATCTTCCTGGGCGGTTGCGGAGAAGTCGGCTGTGTAACCGTCGGCGCGCAGCCGGGTGAGTGCGTAGGTGACGGTCTCAAGCCGGGCGTCGTCGGACACGGGCGACGTCGGCCTGTGCGCGGATTCGTATGCGCAGTGCAGGACCGAGACGACAGGGCTGACGGTCGACATCACGATCTCGTTCGACGCCAGAGCGATGCCGTGCAGCGACGCGCCGATCAAGTCGATGAGCTCAGCCGGGGCGAGACTGTCGTGGTCGATGGCGATGCAGCCTTCGTTGATCGAACTCGTA
>JAYTOR010000069.1:0-12258 GCA_043747685.1 Actinomycetota bacterium | reverse complement strand
GTCGCGCTGCTGCTCGGCGTCGAGATCGCGAGGTGTGGGAATGACGGGTGTGATCCCCATGGCGTGCCTCCCAGGCAGAATTCGGCAAGATTGTGGACTTCCTGGGTCAACAATAGGCCTCGCTCACGCTGATGCCAAGGGTGCCGACGGTTTAGTCGCCTGGACGCTCGCCGATCTCGCGCAGCGCATCGTGGAGCGCACGCCGCAGCCGTCTCGTGTGGTCAGGCGTGAGATGGAAGATCAGGCCGGCACCCGGTTTGCCGTACTCCTCGGCGGTGAGCACGACTCGCGGCTCGGAATCGTCGTAGTCGTCACAGATCGCCACGGCCCACGACAGGCGTGCGGCATCCTCGTCTCCGGGGGGCAGGTCCGCCTCGTTGAACGGCTGGTCATCGATCGAACGTCTCACACCGCTCTGTCTACCGCTCTCTCCCGGGAACTGAGTCCACTGGTGCACCGCCGGCGGTGCAAAACGGTCCACAGAACTGCTTATTTGAGGATGTTGACTGCCCTGGCGATCACCAGCGCCACCAACGACAGGGAAACAATCGACTGCAGCATCATCGTCAGCTTCGCCCAACGCGCGAGCGGCAGCGTGTCCGTCGGGCTGAACGCCGTCGCATTGGTGAACGAGAGGTAGAGGTAGTCGATGAATTCCGGTGTCCAGTCCGGTTTGGAAAGGTTCTCGACGGTCATCTGGGCGAAGAGGAAATCCGGGTACGGCTTCATCGCCATTGCTCGTGCCGCTGGGCCGCCTCGGTCGAGATCCCAGTACCACATGGAGAAAACGATCACGTTCGTCAGCCAGATCGCACCACCTGGCAGCAGCAATCCTCCGGCGTCCTCACCGGCGTGGCCGTTCAACAGTGCGGCGATCAGGCGCAGGCCGGACCCGGCGTTGGAGAACGACATCACGAAGATCAGGGAGATGCTCAAGGTTCGCAGGAGCGGCGTGTGCTTGGTGATCCGCTTCGGATGGGCGACCCAGAGCGCGACGGCGACGGCGATACCGACGGCGGGGAACAGCCACCGGGGCGGCATCGCGTATCTCGGAGGCAGTGTGACCTGCAGGAAGATGGCAACGGTGACTGCGCCGCGCACCGGCCAGACCGATTCGCCCTCTGTCAGACGACGCCAGGCCGGCTGGACCAGCGCACCGACTTCCGGCAGCGCTCTGACCGGGGCGGTGAGAAACCTGGCGATATCGCTGAGCACGCCGGGCCTCGGGTCTTCGAGCGGATCATCGCAGTTGCCGATAGGCCCGCCCACCAGTGGATTTGGTCCTGCGCCGCCGTCGATGTCCCGGCCGTCAGGTTCGTCGACATGCTCTGTCATCTGTCGATCATCGCAGGCGCGGGTGGTCGGCGATATCTCAGGCCAATCGGAGGTGCCGTCGTCGCGATGCACCGCTACGATCGTCACGCCGCAACGGGGACGTAGCTCAGTTGGCAGAGCGCTACCTTTGCAAGGTAGATGTCAGGGGTTCGATTCCCCTCGTCTCCACCCGTAAAAGACCAGCTCAGCGGCTATATCGAGCCAGGCAGTGTGAGTGGGAGATCCTCCCAGGTACACGCCAGGTACACGCGACAAGACAACACCGGGCAATATCGAGCCGCATCACGCACCATCAAACAACACCGTGTGGACGGTTAGCGGCTGCCAGGGAGGCTGACGAACCAGGCGTTCCGGCGGCTCATGCAACGGCGGTTTCGATGAGGTGGCTGCGGTCAGTCGGACGTCAGGTGGGGTCGGGCATGGCGGTCACCGTGCAGCACTGCGCATGCACATGTCCAGATTGGAGAAATGGTTGGTCGGCCCATGAGGGACCTGCGCAATGATCCGCCGGCGTCTCGGAGCGCGTTGACACTGGTCGGCTCAACGCTGATCGCAGGCCGGGCGTCGTCCGGTGGATGGTGTATCCGGGCGGCAGCGCTCTTGGCGTGCGGATCATGCTCGAGGAGCCGGTCAGGGCGCCGACGTCAACGTTTGGTTGGCTGCTGACGGCGCGCCGAGAGTCCGGCACCTTCCGAGACGCTGCAGTGGCCGCGATGCAAAGCGACGAGATCACGCGTCCAGCCGGCGCAGCCTCACCAAACTCGAAACCGGCTGGCGACTCGGCATGTCAAACCCAGATCAGGCAAGGACCCGGGTTCTGGGCGTGGTGCGGTGCATCGTCGGAACGAGACAAGATGCGAGCGCCGCGCGCTCCTCGACGGCGCGCGATGCACCAACGTGAGCCGGCCGACCCAGCCGCCGGCCGAAGCCTCGGCCGGATCTGCCGATCAGCGCTATTGCGTCGATGTATGACCGGCACGGATTGATGGCGTCTGCCGGCGGCCAATGGAGAATGTCGTTGGAGGATCGAGGCAGAATCGCTGGCGTGCGTATTGGCATCGCTCACCACCTCGGCTGGGCTGTGGCTGTCATGGCCTCGGCGGACCACACGGTGGTGGACCGTCGAACGGTCGAGTTGATCGAGCCCGGTCTGGCGCCAGCACCGATCCACCACGACGGCGGCCCGCACGTTCTCCACCGGTGGGCCGAGCCGCTGGACAACGATGCGCTCGCGGCGTTGGTCGCGTACGTGCCAACGTCCATGGTCCGCTGCGCGTTATCGGCAGTCGATGAGCTCACGGCGGAGTTGTCCGCGTGTCGGAACCGGTCGTGTCGCTCTCGCTGCGCGCCTGGCCGGCCGACTTCCCCGACGCCGTGGCCATCCAACGAGGCGTCCCGTACGACAGCAGCGCCGACTCGGTGATGTACCGCCAGGCGATGGGCGAGCTCGCACGAACCCGCGGTTGGGCCGTCCATTTCTACTACGCCAAGCACGTCGAGACAGCGCCCCTCCGTCGCTGATGGCCCGGCCATCGCGTGGCGAAGCCGTCCATTGCCGCCGCCTGGAGATCGGGCCCGGTTGCTACCAACACTGCATGGCCCGATGCGAGCAGTAGGAAATCGGTCGAGGAACGGGCGACACCTCACCCTCGTTGTCACGGGGCAGCCTCGTTCGCAGCATGTCATGTTCAGTGCTACGGTCAGGTTCGGTAGCACCGCAGCGTTTGTGGTTTTTGAACTTTGGGAGGTCGACATGTCCGTCCGTTTCGTTTCGAAGTTCGTCGCTGGCGTTGCGACGGTGGCCTTCGCATCGTCCTCGCTGCTCGTTTCTGACGGTTCATCGGGGGCGTCACCGCGGTCTTCCGGCGTTGTGATGCATCCGACGGTGGCCGAGTACACCCAATTGACGAAGTCTCAGACGCCGCCGACTGAGGCCCAGTGCGTGTCGGCCGGTCGGCGCTGTTTCACGCCGGCGGGAGTGCGGGCGGCCTACGACATCCAGCCGTTGTACGACCGAGGCTTCACCGGTCGGGGGATCACCATCGCGATCGTCGACTCTTTTGGCAGCGACACGATGGCTCACGATCTGCACGTTTATGACCAGGCCTTCGGTATGCAGCCAATGTGTGGTGAAGAAGCGGTCGTCTGCGTGTCGGGGATGCCGACATTCACCGAATTGCACGTACAGGGTTCACCTGCGACGAAGGCACCGCCGCCGACAGCGAAGAGTCCCGGGATGGAAGCCAAGTCCGCGTGGGCGCTCGAAGTCGCCCTCGACGTGGAAACCGCTCACTCGATCGCGCCGATGGCGAACATCCTGCTCGTCACGACGCCAACCGCAGAGACCCTCGGCGTGCAGGGCTTCCCGGACATGATGAACGCCGAACAGTATGTCGTCGACCATCACTTGGCGAACATCATCTCTCAGTCATTTGCGTCGGCCGAGGAGGCCTTCGGCAGTGCCAACTCGTTGCAGCAGCTCCGCCACGCCTTCGTCTCAGCCGCCCAGAGCGGGGTTACCGTGCTCGGCTCATCGGGTGACGGCGGGACAGCGAACAGCCGCAAGTCTCCCGTCGGTGGACCAAACGCCGGACCGACAATCCCATTCCCCACCGTCGTGTGGCCGGCGTCGGACCCTCTCGTGACGGGCGTCGGCGGCACGTACCTTTGCACTGACCCCGCCGCCTCGACACGCCTCGTTGACAGCGTCGATCCTCCCGGAAAGTGCCGTGCAAACCCGGGTCAAGCCGAAGTCGGCTGGACATTTTCAGGTGGCGGATATAGCCACGTCTTCGCCAAGCCCGCCTACCAGAACTCTCTGCCGGCGGGCAGCACCCCGATCGCGGCCATGCGTGGCGTTCCAGATATCGCCCTGCAAGCGAGCGCCGGCACCGGCGGGCTCGTCTATCTGACGCTACCGCCGGACGGTCTCAGCGGCCTGATCTGCGGCTCGACGCCCTGCAGCACCGGCTGGTACGACATCGGTGGGACTTCCTTGTCGGCTCCGCAATGGGCAGGGCTAGTCGCAATCGCGGACCAGATCAACGGCGGCGGGCTCGGGCTCATCAACCCCGCGCTGTACAAACTGGCCGCGGACCCGACTGCCTACGCCAAGGACTTCAACGACATCACTGTCGGCAACAACACTGCCGACCCGACCATACCCGGCTACCCCGCCACCACCGGCTGGGACCCCATCACCGGCCTCGGCACACCCAACGCAGCACAACTTCTCCCCGCACTCGTCGCCGCATCACACTGACACTGTTTCGATATTTGAGCCGGGCGGAGCGTGATACCGAAACCCCGGTGTGTGTCTCACCAGTTTCGTTCGAAACGACCTTTTTCGCACGCTAATAGACGAACAAGGTGTCCGAAGTGCTGGAAAGCAAGCGGGCCACTGACTACCGCTGCCTTTCAACGTCGATAAGCCGATGGCTACATGGAGACGATTCCAGCCTCTCGCCGACCGCCACGGTCGCCGCTACTTCGGACCACCAACTTCGGACCGGACCCGCGAGACCAACCCAATGACATCAGATCCCGGGTCGTCTCGTCAACCGTTCGGGACGACCAACACTGCGCATGCCAACGAACTGGCCATGGGCGACGTGTTCACGACAGCACTCGACCTCCGGGCGCCCTTGGCTGGTGTTGGCAGCCCACGTCCGAACGCTGGCCCTTCTTTACTACGCGCAGGACCAGATCTGGAAACTGCCGACAGAGATCCGTGACCGGCTCTCAACACCGGCAAAACCGAAGCCCGCCTGCGCCCCTCGAACACCTCGACACCACGAACGTGTCGACGTCCGCCTGCGCGTACCGGCTCAACCCGCTGATCGAACAAGACCGCGCGGCACGCTGCCAGATCCGTCAACTCGAAGCGGAACTCGAAGAGCTCCTCGACATGCATGGCAGCACGTTGCGTGCACCTGAAGGCACGCTTGGGTCGCTCGTGACGCTCGTTCTGAACAGCCGGTCTCAGCCCATGGTTGCCAGTCTTTGCTCCGCGATGCGCAGGTCAGAGGCGCTGAAGCCGAGGGATTCTCCGACGGTGGGAGAAGAGTGTTGCAACGCGGCGAGGTTGCGCGATGCGTGTTGTAGTTCATTGAGGCTGAAGCCGAACGATGCCCCGAGATGGCTCGCGTCAGCCGGAGTGCTCTGGTGGAGGGCTTGAGCGAATCTGGCCGCTTCCGGGGTGAGGGCATCGCCAGATGGTGCCTGGTGGGCGTCAGCGGGCACCAGCGAGGCGTTGAGTGCGGCCAGTTCTTGCAGCTTCGCTGTGAAGTTGAGTGGGTGCGCCTTGAAACCGAGGATGCTCAGGGTTCCGCCGATAGAGCCGTCGTCGGGACTGTCAGAAATTTTGTGTAAGCGCGTCGTGATCTGAGAGTCCGCGGTTGAAGGGCCGTGGCGAGAAAGGATCACTTGATGACGAGGAAGGGCGTGGAGATGTCGTTGGTGCGCGTCGACGTAGCGCCTGGTGCCAGGTTGGGGCCGTCGGTGACGTTGGTCGTGGCTTCTTCGTCGAGCCTCCCTTCCGGTGTCAGCGGGAGGCTGGTGACCAGCTCGTCGATTTTGAATCCGATCAACTCGTGCTCCACGCCTCCTTCGTCTCGGATCACGAAGTTGTTCGAGCCCACGTGCACCGGCGTCGAGGTCAAATCGACCCGGAAGTCGATCAAATCGGCGATCGTCGGGCCGTCGGACCGGTCGGCTTCACACCCGGGCAACCCGACCGCTCTGAGCGCCCCGAGCGTGATGACCATCACTGCTTAACGATTCCACACCTGCCACATGCGAGTAAGAATGCGCCGATTGCACAGCGACACTCCAGGGCCAAATGTCAGATCCGCACTGAAACGGCCCCGAGTCCTTTGGACTTCGGTCAGGCCGGTAAAAGGTTGCGATGACCGGGGCGCCTGGCAAGAGTCCTGCTACAGCGTTTGCGGGCGTGTGGAACAGCCACAACGACATCTCTCTGAACGCGGTCCAGTCTGTGTCGAGGGCACGTAAAGATGCTCGGTCGAAATCGTCGCGTAGGTCGCTGAGGGGAATCATCTCGATTTTGATCGGTTGAGCGCCGGGCAGGTGGAACTGCACCAAGCCGGTCGAAGGCAACGTTCCGAGTGGAAAGCGCACTGCTGCACCTCCGACGGATATGTCGACCAGTTCCCCGCACACGTCGTCGATATCGATCGGTGTCTTCAGTGTGACGCGGTACGCGTTCCGGCGTGACGTCGCGAAGCTGACCGATCGGATGCGTTTCGTCCCGAAGAACAGGATCAATCCGGCGAGTGCGAGCCAGTGTTCGGGCGGTTCGAGGCTGAACGTCCGAACCAGCGGTGGATCACCGACGTGCTCGTGGGCTCGTTCGTCCCGTTCCCGAAAACGCCGGCATCGGTCAGGGCCCGGCTGTTCTTGATCGTTGATGACCACTCCCGACTGCTGGTTCATGGCCGGTTCATGCCGGTCGAGAACACCCGCGCTGGTCAAGATGTGTTCCGTCAAGCAATCGTGCGTCGTTGTCTCCCCGAGGTCCTCTACTGCGATTATGCCGACACCAGGATTATGCCGACCTCTGGGCGAAGGCCCTGGCCAATGGTGGTCTGGGACCTGGAAGGGTCGGCATAATCGTGGGTGGTTCGCGCATCCTGTGATCTCCGATTGAGAGATGGAGGAACAGTGATGCCGGTACCGGTTTCGAGGGTTGCTGATGTTCGGGTGACGGGGCGGTTGGCGCCGTTTGTCTCGGATTTCAGGGTGAGGTTGCAGGAGTGTGGTTACACGCCGTTGACGACAGTCAACATGCTTCGTTTGATGTTGGATGTGAGCCGCTGGCTTGACGATCCCGGTTGGATGGCCGGGGACTTGACCGGCGTTCGGGTGGAGGAGTTCCTTCGCGATCGTCGTGCGGCTGGTCACACGTCGTCGTTCACGCCGCGGAGCTTGACCCCGTTGATCGAGTTGCTCACCGAGGTGGGTGTGTTGGCGGTGGAAGCGCCGGTGGTGCCGTGTTCATCGGTGGAGGTGCTGTCGGCCTCGTTCCACAGGTATCTGCTGGCGGAACGGGCGTTGGCTGGATGCACTGCGTTGGCGTATGTCGCTCGGGCTCGACGTTTCCTGGCGGGTTGCGCTGCTGATGGGGATCTCGGTCATCTGCTCGCTGGCGATGTGACCGCTGCGGTGCAACGCGAAGCCGGGACGGTGTCGATCGGTTCGCCACAGTTCTTGTGGCTGGTTTCGCTTTGATACACGAATCTACACACGAAGCGCGATCGGGTGTACCGTTGAGCTTGTAAATCGGCACGGGGGTGCTGGGCAGTGGATGGGGAATTGGGTGCTCGTTCGTCGGGTTCGCGATTGTTCCTCCACCGCGTGACATGGACAAGGAGTTCACAGTGAGTAGGAAGAGGATGGTGGTTGGCGGCGTTGCCGTCGCAGCGGTGCTGTTCTTCGCCGGGTCTGCGGCGTTTGCCTCGTCCGGAGGGCCTCGATGGATTTCGGCGGGAGGCGATCTTCAGAACACGCGGTCGCAGTCGTCGGAGCACAAGCTGACCGTCGACAATGTCGGGTCGCTGATGCAGAAGTGGGCGTTTACGACCGATGGCGACGTGTCAGCGACACCTGCTGTTGACGGCAACGCCGTGTACTTCCCCGATTGGAAGGGCAACCTGTATGCCGTCAACAAGACCACTGGTCAGCAGATTTGGAAGGTCAGCATCTCGACCGCGAGTGGAGTGCCGTTCGACAAGGCTCGGGCGACGCCGACGGTGACCGATGACAAAGTGATCATCGGCACCCAGGGAAGCATCCTCGTTCCAGGCGGTGGCCCGGGAGCACAAGTCCTCGCGTTCAACAAGAACACGGGGGCACTGTTGTGGCGTACGCAGGTTGACGCGCATTTGGCGGCGATCATCACGCAGTCGGCCACGGTCTTGGACGACAGGGTGTACGTCGGCGTGGCATCTCAGGAAGAAGCACTTGCCGCCTTCATCCATCCGTACACGCTCAGCTTCCGCGGAAGCATGCTCGCTCTCGATGTCAACACGGGAACGATCATCTGGAAGACCTACACGGCGCCGGTCGGATATACCGGCAACGCGGTGTGGGGCAGCTCGCCAGCAATCGACACCAAACGCAACCAGGTGTACATCGGCACCGGGAACAACTACTCCGTTCCCGCCGACGTGCTGCAGTGCGTCGCCAACGCAGGCGGCAATCCTGCTGCGCAATCGGCGTGCCTATCGAGCAGCGACTACGTCGATTCGATTATGGCCCTCGACCTCGACACGGGAGCTGTTCATTGGGCGACACGAGCCATTCCCTATGACGCGTGGACCGTGGACTGCATCCCGCTCGGCTTCAATAACGGCAGCCAGTGCCCCCAGCCGGCAGGCCCGGACTTCGATTTTGGTCAGGCACCCGCCCTGTTCAAAGTGAATCCTGCGGGTCAAGGCAAGCCGCGCGAGATGGTCGGGGCCGGCCAGAAGAGCGGCCAGTACTGGGCCCTCGACCCCGACAACGGTGCGGTCCAGTGGGTCACCCAGGCCGGACCTGGAGGAACCGCCGGCGGACTGCAGTGGGGCTCCGCCGTCGACGGCACGCGTGTGTACACGGCAAATGCCAACAGCAACCACAAATCGTGGACGCTGCAGCCTGGCGGTACCGTGGCGACGACAGACGGTGTGTGGAGTGGACTCGACGCCGTGACCGGACAAGTGCGTTGGCAGACCTCGCCACCGCATGGAGGTGGCACTTCGGGACCGGTGACCACAGCGAACGGCATCGTGTTCGGGTGCTCGCTCGACCCCAGCGGTTACATGTACGCCCTCAATGGTTCGACCGGAGCAGTGCTGTGGCAGTTCGCCAGCGGCGGTTCATGCCTGTCCGGTGCAGCCATCTCCAACGGAACCCTCTACTGGGGCTCCGGCTACAGCAACTTCGGCTTCGGCACGCCCAACAACAAGGTGTACGCCTTCGGGTTGCACGACTGAGCGGACAACACAGATCACGTCGGTCTGGGGCCCAGGCTGACCCATTCTGCCCTCATTCGCCGGGCCTGGCATACCCCATCGCGGCACACAATCCCGCCTCTGATCTGTGAATGTTCCGCCGACCCTTCGCGGGTATGGACTGCCATTGTTCTCGGACAATGGGTCAAAACCCGACCAGCCCACGCCAGCGGGCAGCACCCACAAATCAATTCGGTCCAAGCAACACTCGCGAAGTTCGAGCTCAGCAAGGATGCGACACGCAGCCGAGTTCTGGACAGAGAGCCACTTCTGAGCGGACCGCTAATGCTCGGCGACCGCGCTGAGATCGGAGACTCGAACAGGTCGGGGCGTACGGAGATTCGATTTCGGCTACGAGTGGGTCCGGTGTAGCGGGGTCTGGCGATGCTCCGTCGTGGGTGACAGTCACGGGTGGAGGAAGAAGCGTAGGACATGAACTGTTACCCACGATGGGTTGCTCGTTTACGAACGTGTCGCCAGCAGCCATAAGCTGCCAGGATTCAGCGAGGCGGTACGCCACACGACGTGTTGCTCTTCAGCGGAGATCCAAACAGGCTTCTTTCAACGCCACCGTACCGCGGCCGCTTGGTTCACTATGGGCCGAGCCTCGACGTCGACGCCCGCAGAGCCATCTACGCTTCCGGTTTTGGAGGGGATGGGTGACGGAGCGGCGGCAATCACGATGAGGTTGCCGGCGGCGGAACGCGAGCGCGCGGAGAACGCGGCCGCTGCGGCCGGCATGAGCGTGACGCCGGACGCGAGGCAGGCGTTGTTTGCCTACGCGGATGAGCATAACCTACGGCTCGAGCACGACCCACGACGTCGGGCCCAGCTCGCGGCGGATCACGGTGGCCTCGGGTCCGAGGAGGATCGAACGACGGCTCGGATCAGCGCTCACGAGGAGCCCCAGCTGGCTGGGCCTCCACATCGCAGAGCCTCACGAGCCGGCCCGTCGTCGCCAGAATCAGCAGCGCCCAGCGCGGCACGCGAAGGCATCCCGGACCGAGGCGGATGACGGGCATTCCGGCGGTGCCGCTGGAGTCCAGATACTCGTGTGCCATCTCGTACGCCCGGGAACGGCCGATCTGCAAGATGCGCGCTGCCTGCTCGACCGTCAGCAGCAGACGACAGTCTTCTGCCTCATCGAACGACACCAGCGGATGCATCACCCTGTACTAACTACACCCCTGTCGTTCCGCCCTACAACCCATATAAATCACGGGAATCGGATCTCGGCGGACCAGATGGTACGTGGCGGTACACCACGGTTCATGGTGGTTCACGACGGACAATCGGCTATGACGTAATTCACATGTTGGATGGTCCGTGCGCTTTCTTGGGACACGGAGGCAACAATGTCAATCGGGGTGAGCCGCGATCCGCACGACGGAGATCATCTGAGGCTCGATGCCGTAGAACCACCAGACTCGCCACGCACCTGGGGTGTGGTTCTCGACGTATGACTCCCAGATGGCCTGTCCGAATTCGGCATCAAGACCTGCGTAGCGATGCGAGGCCAGTGACCGGTGGCGCGGATCGGCTTCGAGCAACGCAAGAGTCTTGTTCACCTTCCGGAGCTTCTTGGGGTCAGCCAGAGAGCCTGCGGTGAGACCGTCGATCGTGTCCTGAGCTCCGGAGGTGATGAACAGGGCAAAGGGCACGCCTACAGCTTACCCTTTCGCCCAGTACCGTCTGGTGCAAGTGTGCCGAAGATGCAATTGGTCATATGTTGACAACGGACCGGTCATTGCTACGATGCAGGCATGGCAGAGACGGCATATCGCCCGGTGATCGAACTCGACAGTCGCGGCCGGCTCCCGCTGGCGCGCTTCGGCGTCGCTGGTCGCACTCAGTACATCGTCGAGCCGACGGAGGACGGCGGATTCATGCTGACTCCCGCCATCGTGCTGACCCCGCGAGAGCGGGCGATCCTTGCGGACCCCGAGGCGGTCGCCTCGATCAAGCGAGGAATCGCTGACGCTGCGGCGGGACGGGGGAGCGTGCAGTCCTTCTCTGAATTCCTCGATGCGCCGGACGACCCCGACGACGATTGATGGATTCCCAGCCAACCCGAGATGTGTCAGGCCTGAACCGGTCGACGCATGATTCCGACGACTTGTCTTATGTTTGCACCAGCTCTGGAATAGAGCTGACCGATGAAGTAATCGAGCGGATGGTGTTAGAGGCTGAGGCTGGCTTCGATCTCTCCAAGCTTCGCCGACGCCCGGGACGACCGGCGACGGGTTCTGCCCCCGCCGACACACTGCCCGTGCGGCTCGACCCTGACCATTGACGGCCAGTCAACGAGCGCGCCGCTTGCGAACGTTCGATGCCTCCGAGCTCGTGCGTGAGGCACTCGGACGCTCTCGCAGCTGGCTGACCGGAGCGGTGCGCACAACTCGGATCAGCGTCGCCGCTGCTCGAGACGAAGGAGCAGTTCGTCGTCCTGCGCCGGATAGAGGTGGCCGTAGCGATCGAGTACCACCGACACCGATGTGTGTCCGGCGAGCGCTGCAACTTGCTTCGGGTTTGCGCCGTCGGCGATCCACAGGGACACGGCGGTATGGCGGAGATCATGGATCCTGAGCGGTACGAGGCCCGCACTCTGGACGGCCGGCTCCCAGAACCTGCGTCGGAACAACGCCGGCCGAATCGGGTGGTCTTCGGGGGATCGGAATACGAGGTCGCCGCCACTCAGACCGTCTGTCCGGAGGTCGGCGAGAGACTCGCACACGAACGATGGCACCGGAATCGTGCGGATGCTTGCCTTTGTCTTCGGCGGACCGAAATGAATGCTCGCCTCGATGTCCACCTGTTGCCGGACATCTTGGTTGAGGATGGCGGCGTCATTTTGAGTGAGGATGGTGAGCGGATGTGGGCGGTTCAGTCGGCGGTGATTTCGGTGATGGCG
>JAYTOR010000068.1:0-3533 GCA_043747685.1 Actinomycetota bacterium | reverse complement strand
ATGGATCGACTTCTCTGGCTGGCGGGTGAACTACGACGACACGTTGATCGCCCTGTGTTCGCTGGTGATGGCTCCGGACGCGAAGTGGTCGAGCGACCGATCACCGCTCAAGCGGCAGCGCGCAAAACTCCGGCGAACGACGATGATGAAGGCCTGAGGCGGCAATTGATGAAGGCCTGAGGCGGTTAGGCGACGATGGTTCCGGCACCGTAGGCGACCGCCAGTGAGATGACGGCAATGGCGATCGGACCGGCGATCGACACCCACCTGGGGATCTTCTGCGTCGGCGACGGGAACATCATCAGTCCGCAGAGTGCACCGCCGATCAGCCCACCGATATGTGCCCCGATCGAGATGTTGGCGATCGTGAAGGTGATGACGAGGTTGAGGATCAGCACCATCCCCAGCGACGTCGAGAACGGGTTGACACCTCGGCGCCACATCGCCACAGCGAGCACGCCGAACAGTCCGAAGATGGCACCCGAGGCACCGCCGGAGGGCGTGAACTTGTCCGACAGTGCGACGCCTGCCGAGCCGGCGAGCAGCGCTGCGAAGTAGAGGATCGTGAAGCGCACCCGCCCGACCATCCGCTCGAGCGCCGGCCCGATCTGGAACAGCGCGAACATGTTGAAGCCGATGTGGATGAAGCCGAAGTGGATGAAGCCACTCGTCACGGTGCGCCACAATTGGCTCCGCAATTCGGTGCACGGTCCGACGAAACGCTGGTTGATGCTCTCGATATTGCATTTCGCCTCCGAGAGGTCGAGGTGCCCCTGGGTGAGCGAACCGCCGATCGCAGACGTGTCCCTGACGATGAGGTAAAGGAAAACGGCGACGTTGATGCCGATGAGGATGTAGGAAACGAGCGCAGGTTTCGAGGCGCTCCACATCTTTGCGCGTTCGCGGATCGCCGGCTGCGATTCCTTGATGCACTCGGGACACTGCGAGCCGATGGCCACCTGTGTCAGGCATTCCGGGCAGCACGGACGTCCGCAACGGGTGCAGGCGCGTCCGGTGACTCGGTCAGGATGGCGGTAGCAGGTGGTGGGCGGTGGCGGTGCGGGAAGTGGCGGTGTTGGTAACGACATAGTGGGCTCTCGCTGGAGGCTAACCCGCATCTGGGCGCTACGGTCCGCACCGTGTCAAGCGAGTCAGCACAGCCCGAAGCGTCCATCGGCGATCCACTGGGCGTCGTTGATGATCCGTCGTCTTCAGCGTTCTCAGCCGGCACACACGTCGATGCAATAGGCCATGAACGGTACGGCGTCGATCTCGATCGTCGATGGTGGATCGAGCGCGGACCGAACGGCGGCTACATCGCCGCCATCATGTTGCGAGCATTGACATCCGCCGTCGACGACACAGCACGGGTGCCGCGGTCCTTCGTCACGCACTACCTCTCGCCGCCGGCCGAGGGGCCCGCGCAGGTGCAGACGACGATCGAACGGGTCGGGAGGCAGCTCTCATTCGTCGCCGCCAAGATGTTCCAAGGCCCGAAGTTGCTGGCGACGTCGTCCGCCGTTTTCGCCGCACCGGTCGTCGTGCCGGACGCGGCGGCGTTCAACGATGGCATTTCGCCGCCGGTCCTGCTCGACGGGCCGCCGCCCGACCCGCTCGAAGAAGTTCCGATGGTCCCCGGTGGACCGGACATTCCGATGCGTCACCGCTATCAGACGCAGTGGGCGATCGGTGTCCCGCCGCCGAATCTCGGTCGGTCCGGTGAACTCGGCGGCTGGATCCGCCTGAACCCTGCCGACGGCGGCTACAGCCCCGACCACATCCTGGTCGCTGCGCTGACGGACGCGTGGATCCCACCGATCTTCACCCGTATCCGCATGATGGTCGGTATCCCGACGATCGATCTGACGATCCACTTTCGCGCCCGCCGGATCGAAACGACGGACGGCTGGTTCTTCACCCGCTTCGTCTCGCGCATGTCGGCAGAGGGCTTCGTCGAAGAGGACGGTGAAGTGTGGAACACCGCTGGCGAACTCGTCGCCCACTCACGACAACTCTCGATGGTGCTGATGCCGCCGACCTGACGACCAGCCCCATACACGAAGAATCGGTTGACGACCGTGGTCCGCTCAGTGGGCGACGGCCTGGCTGACGACGAGGGCGACGACGAGCATGATGATCAGCCCGTTGTAGGCAGTATGGGCGCGGGTGCTCTCGAGCGTTGCCTCGTACTGGTCGCCGGCGACACGGAACCGCCGGAGGTAGGCGAACATGAAGTAGGCACCACCGATGCTCAGCGCAGCGGCGACCCCGAGCGGGATCCCGACGATGGCGTGGATCATGCCGAACTGGGCGGTCTTGAGCGCTCTGCGCCGCTTCGACCACAGCTGCGCTCCTGAGCGGAACATTTGCTCCTCGGCATAGGCCCACAGCGGCAGCGCCGGGGACAACAGGGCGATGAACACAAGCGGGATCAACCATTCCCACACCGTTCCGACGGTTTCGTTGCTCGACCCGAGCAATGGCGTGCCGGCGCCGCCGAGCGCGCTCCACCAACCCCAGCTGAGCACCGGGAACTGCAACAGCAACGTGGCGACGGCGCTGACGGCGACGAGCACGAACGGCACGGGCCACAGGTGCCGCCAGCGAATCGTCCGATAGACGCTCGAGACGAGATGGCGGCCGTCGCCCATCCGCGACCTGCGCAAACCCTGGAGCAGACGCAGTCCGACGAGTACGAACACGGTCACGGTCAACCCCTGCTCGATCATCCGATCCCAGGCTACGGGCTGCTCCGATGGGCGTGGCGAACATGCCCCGTCATAAGGTCGATCGCACACACGACCCGAACGTACGACGACACGAACATATACGACACGAAGGATGCACCGATGGCATGGGACTTTGAGACAGAACCGGAATTCGAAGCGAAGTTGGCCTGGATGCGGACGTTCCTCAAGCAGGAGATCATCCCGCTCGAAGGACTCGCGTCCAATTTCCGCGCCGAGGGGGGCCGGGACCTGTTCAAGCGGATCACCGACCCATTGAAAGAGGAAGTCAAGCGTCAGGGCCTGTGGGCTGCACATCTCCCGCCGGACATGGGCGGCCTCGGCTTCGGTCAGGTCAAGCTCGGTCTGATGCACGAGATCCTCGGGCAATGCGCCTACGGCCCCGCCATCTTCGGCAACCAGGCACCGGACTCCGGCAACGCCGAATTGATCGCCGTCGGCGGCACCGAGGCGCAGAAGCGCCAATGGATGGATCCGTTGCTTGCCGGCGAGATCCGCAGCTGTTTCTCGATGACCGAGCCTGGCGCCGGCGCCGACCCGACGCTGCTGACGACCAACGCCGTTCTCGACGGTGAAGAGTGGATCATCAACGGTCACAAGTGGTTCTCGTCGAATGCCTCGATCAGTGACTTCCTGCTGGTGATGGTCAAGACGGGTGATGCCGACTCGACGCCGTACAAGGCGTATTCGATGTTCATCGTCCCGACGAAGACCCCTGGCGTGAACATCGTCCGTGACGTTCCGACGATGGGCGAGCCCGATCACAAGACGGGCGAACCCGGCGGC
>JAYTOR010000067.1:0-21976 GCA_043747685.1 Actinomycetota bacterium | reverse complement strand
GCACCGAGTTTCGTCAGATCGGTGAGATAGATCGCTCGGTTCTCGTACACCCAGTCGTGCACGAGTGTCGACCCTGTCGCCGTCGCTGCGATCACCGCGAAGAACGGCAGATTGTCGATGTTCAGTCCCGGGAACGGCATCGGGTGGATCTTGTCGATCGGCGCGTGGAGTTTCGAAGGATGAGTGGTCACGTCGACGAGGCGGGTCCTGCCGTTGGCGGCGACGTATTCGTCGCTGAGGTCGAAGTCCAGTCCCATTTCGTCGAGCAGTGCCAGTTCGATCTCGAGGAATTCGATCGGCACCCGACAGACCGTGAGCTTGGAATGGGTGACGATCGCCGCGGTGAGCAGGCTCATCGCCTCGATCGGGTCCTCTGAGGGTGAATAGTCGACATCACATGTGATCTCGGCGACGCCGTGCACGGACAGCGTGGTGGTCCCGATTCCGTCGACGCGCACACCCAGTTTCGTCAGATAGAAGCACAGATCCTGGACCATGTAGTTCGGGCTGGCATTGCGGATGATCGTGATGCCGGGCCGTCGCGCCGCTGCGAGCAGGGCGTTCTCGGTGACCGTGTCGCCGCGTTCGGTCAGCACGATCGGACGCTGATGTCCGGTCGCCGGGTCGACCAGCACGTCGTAGAACTGCGCCGTCGTCGTGACGTGGATGCCGAAAGGTCTCAGCGCGATCATGTGCGGCTCGACCGTGCGTTCTCCGAGGTCGCAGCCGCCAGGGTGAGGCAGCCGGAACGAGGCGTACTCGTGCATCAGCGGTCCGAGGAGCATGATGATGCTGCGTGTGAGTTTCGCTGCCGCGATGTCGATACTCGCCAGATCGAGATGTGACGGAGGCTCGATCTCCAGGTCATTGCCGTTGTCAAGCCACCGATAGCGAACGCCGATGCTCTCCAGTACCTCGAGAATCCGGTTGACCTCCTCGATCCTGGCGACCTGGCGGAGCGTCGTGCGGCCCTTGGTCAGCAGGCTGGCGCAGAGCAGCGCAACGCCGGCGTTCTTGCTCGTCTTGACATCGATACGGCCAGAGAGCCGTCGGTCGCCGACGACACGCAGGTTCACCGGTCCGGCCGGCCCGATCGTCACGAGCTTGCTGTCCAAGGCATCGGCGATGCGGGCGATCATTTCCAGGCTGAGGTTCTGGCGGCCCTGCTCGATGCGATTGACTGCGCTCTGGCTGGTGTCCAGCGTCGACGCGAGTTGTGCCTGCGTCCAACCGCGCTGCTTGCGGGCGTCGCGAATCATCGGCCCGATCGTGCTCAAATAGTCCGTCGCCACGAACGACAACCTATCTCAGTTGTGAGATACGAAGCGGTCGCTCGGGTCGCAGTCGACGACCCTCAGCACCTCGCTAGAACATCTGCGCTTCCTCTGGTATCAGCATGCTCGGGCCAACGTGGGTGTCGAGCCATTCGGCCATCGTTGCGATGCCAAGCCACGTCTGACGTACCTTGGCAACGACATCGGGTGTGTGGAGCCCGTCGGCAGGGGCGAATGTCCGCCCGCCGGTCAGTCCCTTGCGCCGCAGCAGTTCGATGCGCGGATGATCTTTGCCGTAGCCGCGCGGCGCCGTTTTCAGACGGTCGCTCGCACCGATCTCGTAGCCATCCGTCGTGAGCCGCGCGCAGATGTCGGCGATCTCGCCGCCGCTGCGGTCCGCGTCGACCGCCGTTCGGAAGCGGGTGAGTTGGTCGCTGGCCATGTGGTAGTACCCGCCTCCGGCCATCAACCCGCTCGCCGAGAGGGCGACGTAGTACCCGGTGCCGCCTTCGCTCTCGCCGTATGAACCGATGTGCGTCTTGTACGGCGGCCTGTTCTTGCTGAAGCGCACGTCGTTGTAGGGCCTGAACGTGTGGAACGGCCCGAACTCCTCCAGCGCCTCGAGCATCGCCAAGGTCGGCTGCTTGATCTCCGATTCGTAGCGAGGCTTGTTCGCCAGCCAGAACGTCTTCGTGTTGTCCGCTTCCAACTCGGTGAAGAACGCCACCGCGTCGTCTGAGAATCCCCGAAATGCCATCGACAGAAAGTACCCCCGCTGCACGACGTTCGAAGGAGCGCGGATCGTTGGCAGGTGACGGACTACGAGTTCAGTTCGATCTTCGAAAGGTCGGTCGTGCCGTTGGCCAACTTGGTGAGAATGTCGTCGAGTAGCGCTGTCGACATGGCGCCGGCGACCCTGGCGCGCACGACACCGGAGCCATCGATGAAAAAGGTCTCCGGCGGCCCGGTGACGCCGAAGTCGATGGCCGCCTTGCCATCGGGGTCCAGCAGCGTGCGCACGGCGTGACCGTTGGCATCGAGGAAGCGCGTCACGGCGTCGTTCTCACTCTGGTAGGCGACGCCGACGAAGCGTACGTTCTGTTGGGCGTAACGGGCAACAGCGTCGTTGAGCATGCGGTGCTCGCTGGCGCACGGCGCGCACCATGGTGCCCAGAAGTTGATCACGACGATGTTGCCTGGCGAATTGAGGCTGATCTTCTCGGCGGTTTCGATGTCGAACAGTGACTCTCCCGGTACCGGCTTACCGATCAATGCAGAGTTGGTGATCGAAGCACCGTTGTTCAACGAACGCACGGCCGCCCAGGAGAAGCCGACGATGACCATGATCCCGACGATGGCAAAGGCGATCCTCGATGTCCGCTTCACCGCCTCCCCCCGTTCGATCGGGGCTGTTGGACCGACCCGGCTTCATGCTGCGTTTGCGCAGTTGAGCGATGCGAGGTGGACGAAGTGCACAAACGCTTCAGCGAACCGGGAATCACGTGGTCACCGGTGCGGCTGGCGTAGTAGTCGAGTTGGCGGCGTCGGCCATCGCTGTCGTCAGGTCGACCACTGCAAGACCGAGCTGCTTGCGGGCGACGTTGAGGAGCGACAGTACGTCGGTACGACGACCAACGTCCATCTGCTCGCCGATCAAGCGGTCGAGGACGGTCAATGAACTCTGCGGATCCTTCAGTCCGTTCAGTTCGACCTGCGCCAGCAGCCACAACGAATCACGGTCGTCCGGTGCCAGTGCCAGGCTGGCCCGCAGGTACTTGGCCCCACTCGCCGGCTCGCCGTGCAGGAAGGTGACCCAACCGTGCAACTGCAACGCCTGCTCGTACTCCGCAGGTGTCGATTGCATCTCGACGGCGACGGCACTGTGCCGCAACGCCTTGTCGATCTTCCCATCGGCGATGTAGCGCTTGATGATCGCCAGCCGCATCCCGACGACCGTCGGATTCTGCGAGATGACCGTCTCCATCTCGTCGTTCGTCACCGTCGACAGATCCCGGGTGGTGGTATCCGTCACCTGCTGCGTGGTGGGTGGCGGCGCGGCCGCCGAACTCGGGTCCGATGCCGACCGATCGCGGAAAACGACGAGCAGGACGGCTCCGCAAGCGGCAAGGGCGACGACGGAACCGACACGCAGGCGACGACGGTTCAGAGACGTGACCTTGCGTTGGACGAGCAGTACGCCTCCGGCGAAGATCAGCGGCGGCACGAGCCAGAGCACGAGGTTGCGGCCGGACGGCGGTGGATCGAGGAGTTCGTTACTGCCGTACCGGTCGACGAAGTACTGCTCGATCTGCGCGTCGGTCCAGCCCTGCGACACCTGATCTTGCACCTGGGCGACGATCTGACGGGAGACATCGGACGGAGAGTCGGCCACCGACTCGCCCTGGCAGACCGGACATTTGAGGCGCGAGGTGATCGCCCTGACCCGATCGCGTGGACCGCTATTACCTGCGATCATCCCGAACAGCACGATGCCGGCGAGTAGCGCGGTCACGACCGCACGGATGACGTGCCGCCTGCTCACGGGCGCAACTCCGCGCCGCGTCGAGTCCGAAATCCACGCAGCGCAACAGCGGCCGCACGGATCAGGCCGAGATCAGCGCCGACCGGCGTGGGAATGGCGATCTCGCCGTCGGCGTCTGCGAGTGTTGGTGACGACACCGCCGGGTCGCCATCTTCATTGTCGTCGGCGTCGAAACCGTCATCACCGCCGCTGCGCTTGCGCAGACGACGCAGCAGCAGGCCGACCGCACCCCCGCCGGCCATCATCAGCCCACCGATCCACACGAGGTAGATGAACGGGTAGCGGTAGATCCGCAGCGTCGCACTCGTGTTGTCGAGGGCGACGATGGCCAGGTACAGGTCGTCGCCATGAGATGTCGTCCAGATCGAAGGGCCTGGCAGTTCCTGCACCTGGTTCGGGTACTTGTGCAGCGTTGGCTCCATCAACCGGGTGGCGTCGCCTCGAGTCACCTGGAAGAGGGCTCCGCGAACCTCGTGCGTCGGTGTCCGGCGTGCGGTCGGGTGAACATAGGTGATCGTGAAGCCGTCTGCGTGGATCGTCTGCGCCGGACTGAACGTCAACGTCGTCCGGTCGGCCATATTTCCCGACGTGGCGATGCCGAGGGCAAGGATGGCGACGCCGATGTGGGCGACCTGCCCGCCCCAGAAACCTGGCCGCAGCGTCAGCACGTTGCGCGCTGCCGTCAACGAACTCTCGCCGAGCGCCAGGCGTGGCTGTACGGCGCGGAAGTACTGGCGGATCGCCGTCGTCACGACGGTGCCGACGACAACGAGTACGAACAGTACGTACGGTTGCCGCAGGCCGAAGATGACCCCGACGGCACCGGTCGCCAGTCCGCATTGCACCGACAACCGCAACTCGTCCCAGACGTCCGCCGGTTTGGCCTCGCGGTACGGCGTGACCACACCGATGGCCATCGCCACGATCAACGTCAGCGACAAGGGAATGGCCATGCGGTCGAAGAACGGGCGGCCGACCGTCACCTGACTGCCGGTGACCGCCTCGACGAAAATCGGGAACGCCGTCCCCAGCAACACCACGAGCGCGAACGTCGCCAGCAGCAGGTTGTTGATCAGGAACATCCCTTCGCGGCTGACGATCGTCTTCAACGGTGGTGCTGTGGCGACTTCGCGCATCCTGGTGACGAACAGCCAGCCGGAGATCACCGTGGCGACGATCAGGAAACCGAGCAGCACCGGTCCGAGGTTCGACTGCGAGAAGGCGTGAACCGAGGCGATGACACCGGAACGGGCGAGGAAAGTCCCGAGTAGCGTCAGCAGGAATGCCGTGATGATCAGGCCGATGCTCCATGCCGGCAGCAGTTTGCGGCGCGCATGGGCGACAGCGGAATGCAGAAAAGCGGTACCGGCCAACCATGGCAGGAACGATGCGTTCTCGACCGGGTCCCATGCCCAGTAGCCGCCCCAACCGAGGACCTCGTAGCTCCACCAGCCGCCGATGATGATGCCGGCGGTCAGGAACATCCACGCCAACACCGTCCACGTCTGAGTCCGCAACACCCATCCGACGCCTCGCTCGCGAAGCGCCAGAGCTGACAACGCGAAGGAGAACGGAACGACGAGCCCGACGTAGCCGAGGTACAGCAGTGGTGGGTGGATCACCATCAGGAAATTGTCCTGCAGCAGCGCGTTCGCCCCGAAGCCGTCCTTCGGCGGATGGGCGACCGACGCGAAAACGGGTGTCACGAACAGGACGACGGCGATGAAGAATCCGGCAACGACGGAGGCGACGCACAGCGCACCGGCGGCGAGGCGATCCTGTTCGTCCTCACGCCGCCAACGCCGGGAGATCATCACGACGTACAGCCCGGTGATCGCCGACCACAGCAGCAGACTGCCCTCGAGACCGGCCCACAGGTTGGCGACGGTGAAGAACAGCGACGACGCAGACGAGTGGTGATCGGCGACGTAGCGGAAGGAGAAGTCGTTGCCGATCAGCGCGTCTTCGAGGACAGCGACTGCGGCCATTAGACCGAGAAACGTCGCCATGGAGGCGACCCGCAACGACCGTGTCGACACTGATGCTGGCCTTCGTGCGGCCTTCCAGCCGAGCGTCATCGTCACGGCTGCGCCCAACAGGGCGACGAGCAGTGCCGCCTGACCGACGTGAACCATTAGCCCGACTGACCGGCCGGGTGCCGGCGTGGCCGCCTCGCGAACCAGATGCTGAGCGACAGCAGCAGTGCCAGCGCGACGCCTGACGGCACCGGTCGGTGGATCATCCCGGTGATGCCGGTCGTCGTGTCGGTCTTGGAGGTCGATCGTTTGTCGAGCGGGACGGCACCGTCGCCGCTGACCGGTTTGACGCATGTGAGAATCGTTGCGCTCGGGTCGTTCTGTGGTCCCTCGCAGGCGAGTTGCGGTTGCTGGCCGATCTTCGCCGAGACGACATCGGTGATGACCAGGTTGTGCAGCAATTGGTTCGGATCGATCAGCGCCGACTTCGGTACGTTCGTCAACTGCTGTTGTTCTGCGGCGAGGCCGGTGATGAATTCCGGAGGCAGATGGCGAAAACGCAGCTTGGCAGTGACCGTGATCTTCGACCCCGCCTTCAGTTTCGAGGTGTCGAACTTGTAGGGGATGTCGATCGCACTGCCGTCGACGAGCGCACCGGAAGCATCCTTGACCAGGCGGGTCGGCTGCAATGGTGCCATCGCCAGGTTGTCGACGACGCGATGGCGGGTCTTTACGATGTCGGCGAGGAACGACTGGTACGTGACTTCCTTGAAGATGCCTGTATTGCCGGGGTCGCCGTCCGTCAGGATCTTCTGGAAATTCGCCAGGTACGGGTCGCACTGATCAGCCGGCAGTGCAGCGGCGAAGGCGATGTTGCCATCAGGCACTTTGTCGACGGTGGTGCCTTCTGCCTTGGCGACACTGTTCGGGTCGCACTGCGGCAGGACCTGCTGATCGTTGTCGACGACGCCCGATGCGCACTGCGTGGTGATGTTGTCGACCGGCTGCAGGCACACCGCCTTGCCGTTGGCGTCGGTGGCCGAGACTTCCAACCAGAATTGCCTGGCGAAGGCGAAACCGGTCGGGAACGCGTGCCCGAGGAGGTTGGCCTTGACCGTGACCTTGGCGTCGTATGTCGGGCCGTTGATCTTTCCGTTCGAACCGTCGTCGGTGACCTGCACGGTGACGGCGGACTGGATCAACGCCTGTGTCTGGGCGATGGCCTCGTTGGCGGCGCTGGCGTCGAGGCCCTGATCCACGTATTCCTGCGGGTCGAGGTCGTAGTCGACTCCGACAAACGTGTGCGACCGCGAGACGCGATCTTCGGGAGTCAGGAAGCCGGGGGCCTTGTCCACGACAGGAGCCTTCTTGCCGGGCGTCGACGGCATATGACAGTCGATGCAACCGAGCGGCTGCGTCACCGCAGGATTTTCGGGAGCCGTGCGCTGAGCGAATCCGGCGACGTAGTCCTGCCATTCGTCGAACGTCGTCTGCAGTACGAGGTCCTGCAGCTTGCCCTTGGCGTCGGTGTCCAATTCGTTCTGATCGAGCGTAAAGTCGCCGTTCGAAGACACCTGCGAGTTCGGGTCGCCCCCGTCCTTGACGAGTCCGTTGCCGTTAATGTCGATCTTGACGTTGTGGCAGGCACCGCAGGCGATCGAGGTGGCGATCGGGTCGTTCCAGAAACCCTGATCGCCACTGGCGACATCGTGCACCCTGACCGGGAGCGGGTTCGGGTTGGTGAACAGTGGACCGTAGACCGTGCCGAAACTGGCGCCGTTGCTCGTCTTGATGTCGAACCCGCCTGCACCGGACAGCTCAGGCGTGGCGACAGCCTGGCTGTGGCAGACGACGCAGCTGACACCGTCGGACTGCACCGAAGCGTTGCCGCCGGATACCGCTGCCTTGGCGCCGCCGACGGACTCCCCGAGGGGCAGTACCGCTTCGGGATCGGTGACGAATTTCGAGCCGACCGGGGCGTGACAGTTGATGCACGTGGGAGCGGCTGCGTCGTTCAAGGCTTGCTGATTGCGGCCGAGCCGGGTGGACAGATCGGTGTCCTGCGCCAACAACTCGTTTTTTGCCAGCGTCACCGGCAACTGCGCTTCCATGATCGTTCCGGTCTGCGCGTGGGCCATCGACGACTGACGGAAATCGTTGGCGATCGTCGCATGACAGTCAGCGCATTGCGACACGGTCGGTGTGGCGTTCTTGGCGTCACCGGCAAAGACCGTATGCGTCGTGCCGAGGACATCGACGATGTGGAACGTCATCACCCCGAAGAGCAGCACCGTCAGCGGCGCGTGGGCTGCCCGAGAGACCTTGAGCAAGCGCACCATGCCGGACTGACCCCCGCCACGGGGGAAATCGCCATCGACCTTGTTCTGGATATCGACGACCTTGCCCCAAGCCTGCTGGTCCTCCGGGTTCATCATGCTGACATCACGCTGAATATCGGTGAGCGGTCGGCGGACCTGTTTGTAGTCGATGACGAGCTGACGGAAGTCGCGGCCGCGGCCCGCTGCCAGCTTGGAGATCTGCGCATCGGCGTTCACTGCCGACTTGGCGACGCCGATCAGATGGTGCCTGGCGACACCGCACAGGCAGACGAGGAAGGCGACAACGAGCAGTACCTTGCCGGAGCTGAAGTTCGAACGGAACGGTGCCAGTCCGGCGTGGACCCAGGCGGCGACGAGGGCGAGGATCGGCATGTACAGGTGCGCCCTGATCCAGGCGATCGAGCCGCCAGGCAGGTGCTTCTTCAGATAGGGGATGCGCTTTCTGGCGACGAAGGCGATTCCAGGCCCGGCGAAGAGCAGGAAGGTGACAATGCCGAAGGCGACGATGAACAGCAGCACCGTCGTCGCCGACGACTTCGAAGACTGCAGGAAGTACAGCCCGCCGAACCCGAGGGCGACAAGCATGACCGACCCGACGATGCAGATGATGTTCCACACCTTCGATTTCAGTTGCGGCTTCGCCATCATGCCCTTCCTGTTGTGATGCCTCTGGTTGCGTGCACACAGTCGCGCAACTAAGGACATTCTTGCACCCCTGACACGTCAGCGACGATGTCACTTGTAGCGCGTGGCTACTGTGTATTCGATGAACGTCACGGGAACCTCAGGAGGTCGGATCCTCGGCCTCGGCCTGGACACGTTCGGCGTCGGCCGCACACCGGTGGCGATCCTTCTCGTCGTGCTCGTACTGACGGCCATCGCGGTGGTCTTCTTCGGCGGTTTGAGCCAGGTCGGAGCGAAGCTCGTCGACAGACGCTGGCCCGCCGACGAGCCGCTGACGCCGGCGGAATTGCTGTGGGGCGAGACGGGGAGCTACGTCGGCAAGACGTTTCCCGGGCTCGACCCGATCATCGCCCACGACCTCAGCCAGTACATCACCTCCAAGAAGGTCAAGCCCGGTGAGGTGATCATCGAGGCCGGTGACCTGCCGACTGAGTTCGTGCTCGTCAAGTCCGGCGATGTCGAAGTGCTCGACCCTCGCCAACCAGCACCCGTTGCGGCCAAGGCAGGTGCGTCGTTCGGCAGTGAGGCGATCCTGCGTCGCCAACCGCACGCCTTCACCGTCAAGGCGAAGAATCCGGTCGAGGTATTGACACTGTCGGCAGAGGACTACCTCGCCGGTCTGGCCCTCGGCGCGCAGCGCGGAGAAGATCGTTTCGTCCTCGACCAACTCTCGACGTACCTCGCAGAACCCGGTCTCGGCATGCAGGGTCCGCCACGTGCCAAGCCCGCCGACGTGACGCCAACGCCAATGCCGACTTCGCAGCCGCAGCAGGCCTCCCCGCAGCAGGCCTCCCCGGAGCAGGGTGTGGCGCAGCCGCATCAATCGCAGCCAGCGCCACAACTGGCCGCATCGGTGCTGCAGCAGTGGCCGGCCGCCACCCATCAGGTCGCCGTAGCGAACACGCCGGGCTTTCCTCAGGCCGCCGGCCGGGTACCGAGCAGGATGTTGCCGGCGGGCCTTCCCATCGCCGCCTATGAGCAGTTGCCCGGCTGGCTCCACGTCCGATCGATCGACGGTTGGGACGGGTGGGTCGCCGAAACGAACCTCATCCGCCTGCGTTGAACGCACGTACCCGTTGACGCCCATCCGACACCCACGGCCGGCGCAGATCGAAGGAGCACATCTCGATGAACATCATGGTGATTTCGGCGATCAGCCGGGAGTCTTCGACGTGCTACATGCTCGCTCAGCAGCTGGTCGGGATGTGCGAAAAGCGCGGGGTGACGGTCGACTTCGTCACGCCGACGAACGCGGAGCTGCCACTCAACGACGGCACTGTCGCATGGGACCTTCCGGAGGCGATCGCCTGGCAGAAGCGCGTCGCGGCGATCCACTGCCATTTCTGGGTGAGCCCGGAATATCACGGTTCGATGACCGGGGCGATGAAGAATCTCTTCGACTACCTGCCGAAAGAACCGATGCGCGGGGACGCCATCGGTCTGCTCGCGCTCGCCGGAGGGGCGATGGCTGCGCTGAACACGTTGAACGGCATGGCAGTCGTCGCCCGCTCGCTCGGCGCGTGGGTCGCCCCGGAGTTCTGTGCGCTGAACTCCAATGACGTCAAGGCCGGGCTCGACGAAGCCGCCGTCGCCAGGGTCGACGCGCTCGTCGAAACGGTCATCGACATGGGGCGGCGCCTCTACTCGACCGCACCGGAGAACAACGTTCCGTAACGCCGTGTTGCGGCGTCAGCGCACCAGCACGTCGATGACGAGGGCGCCGAAGACGAGCGTCACGTAGGTGATCGAGAAGCCGAAGAGGCGCATTGAACGGGCCGGCGTCGGATGCTTGACCAGATCGACCGAGCCCCACAGGAACAGTGCACCGCAGATGCCGCAGGCAATCCCGTAGATCCAGCCGAGATGCCCGACGGGGATCAGCACGAACGTCGTCACGACCATGGCGATCGTGTATGAAATCATTTTTCGGGCTGCGACCTCCGGGGCGACGACGCTCGGCAGCATCGGCACATTGGCGGCGCGGTAGTCGTCGGCGTAGCGGATCGCCAGCGCCCAGAAGTGCGGCGGGGTCCACAGGAAGATGACCATGAACAGGATGACGGGTGCCCAGGCGACGTCTCCGCGGACGGCCGCCCATCCGACAAGCGCGGGGACGGCGCCGGCCGCGCCGCCGATGACGATGTTCTGGGTGCTCGTGCGCTTCAGCCAGATCGTGTAGACGAAGACGTAGAACAATGTCCCGCTGATCGCCAGCGACGCCGCCAGTACGTTGGAGGACAGCGTCAACACCACGGCCGCGAGCACCTCGAGCGTGATCGCAAAGATCATCGCCGCCTTCGGTTTGATCAGCCCGGTGACGAGCGGTCTGCCCTGCGTGCGGGGCATGAGGGCGTCGATATCGCGATCGATGACCATGTTGATGGCATTCGCACCGCCGGCGGCGAGCGTTCCGCCGAGCAGCGTCCATCCGACGAGTGACCACGCCGGCCAGCCGCGCTGGGCCATGACCATCGCCGGCACGGTGGTGATCAGCAGCAACTCGATGATGCGCAGTTTGGTGAGGGCGATGTACGCCCCGATCACCGTCGTCGGGGCGCGACGCGGACCATGGGCGATTCCGCCGGGGGCCAACCTCGACGGCACGAGGGGGCGACTGCCGACTGCCATACGACTCACACGCTACGACTCCCGGAGGCAAACGCCCAACCGCGATCGCCGACGTCCGTCACTCGCTGCCGGCCGGCTGGGGACAAAGACGAGCCAAGCGGCCGACAGATGTGGTGACATGTCGCTGATCACTCGACACAATGGGGGGATGCCCGTCGCGCCGTCCCCGGCCGAGATCGATCAAACTGAAGAGCAGGTCAGCGACGATACCGACCTGGCTGCCGATCGCCCGTGGATCGTGCTGGTGTGGAACGATCCGATCAACACGATGTCATATGTGACGTGGGTCTTCCAGCGTCTTTTCGGCTATACCAAGGAAAAGGCGACAGCACTGATGCTCGACGTGCACCACAAAGGCCGGGCTGTCGTGTCCAATGGACCGCGCGAAAAGATGGAGATCGACGTCTTCCGCCTCCATGAGCACGGTTTGTGGGCGACGATGCAGAAGGACGAGTGATGGCGTTGCGCAACCAGCGGATCAAATCGACACGGCACGGTACCTACAAGCTCAACCTGCCTGCCGAGGAACGCCAACTGTTGGCGCACCTGCTGCCGCAGGTGAAAGCGTTGATCACGACGCCGGCGGATGAATCGGACGAGCGGGTCAAACGGCTGTTCCCTGTCGCCTACGCCAACGACGCCGCCCACGACGCCGAATACCAGCACTACATGCGCGACGAACTGGTGACATCACGTGTGAAGTCGATCGACACGGTGCTGGAATCGATCGAAGCCAGGGAATTGACCGAGCCGCAACTGATGGCATGGATGCGCAGCGTCAACGCCGTGCGGCTGGTACTCGGCACGATGCTCGACATCCAAGAGGACGATGGTGGCCCGGAGTTGTTGCCGAACGACCCGATGTTCAGCGAGCACGCGCTGTACGACTATCTCTCGTTCCTGTTGGAGACGATCATCGAGGCGCTCGGCGACCCGACCGGCTGAGAGCGACGCATCACTGCGACGGACCGACGCACACGCGTTATGCGACTGAACTACGCGACCGGTCTGTTCGACTGATCTATGTGATGGGGTAGAAGAACATTCCGGCACCGCAGTGGCTGGTGTACGCGGCGATGCTCGGTCCGATCCTGCACCGCATGATCTCGTTGACGTTCTGCATTCCGCCGATCAGACCGTGCAATTCTGCCATCATCGCCTCCCCGCATCGATCGGCGTGGGCCAAGACGACGTTGACCGGTTGAGCAGTCGTCGCCAACCCGGCAGCCATCGCCCTGGCGGCATCGGAACAGGTGTCGACCTGATGAACGACCTGTACCTGATCGTCGATCAGGCTCATCAGCGAAAGCCCTGCACTGGCATGGCCAGATGCCGATCTGCAGGCTTCGGATGCTTCGTAGACGAACAGGTTGCCGACGCCGGCGCTGGTCTGTTCGGCAATCGTGATCGCCTCGCAGAGCCGCTCTCCGTTGGCGACAGCCCGTGCGGTCTCCCAGACGGCACAGGACATCGCGAAGCTCGGACTGGCGGTGTCGATCACTCGTACCGGAACGCCAGAGCAGCGCGTCGCCAAACGGGCAGAGGTCAGGGTTCCTTCGACACCGAAACTCGTGTGTACCGAAATGATCTGATCGACGCCTCGTTCCACGAGGCGGTCGTATGCCAGTGCGAATTGTCCGGAACTCGGCTTCGTCGGGGAAGCGGAGGACTGTGCGGCGGCGGCGTTCACGGCGTAGTACGCATCGGCGTCTAGGTCCACGCCGTCGAGGTATTCGACGTCGTCGATGTTGATCGTCAGCGGAACGACTTCGATAGCGTAGCGCTCGATGATCTGCGGCGACAGCAGCGAGTGCGAGTCAGTGCAGATACCGATCACCGCAGACCGCCAGCGTGGTAACGACATGCAGCATCGTTCCACTGTGATCGCCGGGGCATGGGTGCGCACCGTAGTTGAAGATCGTCATCAAGATTTGTCGATCGGCTCATTGTCATCATTCGCTAACCTCAATGACGCTGCTCCGTCATGGAAACGGCTCCGATGAAATGTCCCGGGCGGTTTTGCCGTTCGCCTGATAGTGTTTCCACGCTCTCAATGGACAAGTACCTAGCCCCCATCGTCTAGTGGCCTAGGACACCACCCTTTCAAGGTGGCGGCACGGGTTCGAATCCCGTGGGGGGTGCTGACCAGGTCATCCTGGTCCCGTGGTGAAGCTGGAGTTCACGCCGGCCTGTCAAGCCGGAGGTCGCGGGTTCGAGTCCCGTCGGGACCGCTCAAATCGAAAGATTTGATTGGTCGAGTACACGCTCGCAGAGGTCACTCTCTGCGAGCGGGTATTCGTTCTTTTGTCACCCAATGTGTAGACGGTCCAGTAGCTCAGTCGGCAGAGCACACGCCTGAAAAGCGTGGGGTCACCGGATCGACGCCGGTCTGGACCACCGAACAACACGCAGGTCAGAGACTATTGAGGTCTCTGACCTGCTTCCGTTTTCCGGGTGGATTTGGTTAGAAGCCCGCGTTTTGCCCGCGCGTTAGTTATCCACACGCTGCAGATGCTGCCGGTGAATCGTGATCGTGGGGGATGGGTGCGCGGTATGGTTCCACAAGTGGAAGCCGAGGATGTGACGGTCGTGGGCGGGCGTCGCCTTCGCGTGCTGTTCACGTGCCGTTCGTCGGTGGGCCACTTCTTTCCGATGGTCCCCCTGATGCAGGCGCTCATTGCGGCTGGCCACGATGTCGCCTGCGCATCAGGTGCCGTCGTCGGTGCAGAAGCGACACGACTCGGTCTCAATCACTTTCCCGCTGGTCCGGACCAGATGTCTGGCGATGAACGCAAGGAACTGTTCCCGGAGATCGAGCGGCTCACCCCAGACCGGATCCGCCCGTTCTTCTTCGAACGGGTCTTCGCCGACTATGAGCTTCCGCGCCGAGCCACGGACCTCGCAGACATCGTCGACGATTGGCGCCCCGGTCTGTTGATCCACGAGATCGCCGAGCTCGCCGGTCCGCTTGTCGCCACGGCACACCATCTCGCATACGCGACCCATTCCTACGGCGTAGTGCTCAGCGACGATGGCGTCGCCGCAGCAGCCAAGGGCGCCCGTCGACACTGGCAAGACGCAGGTCTGCTCCCACACCCCAGAGCCGGATTGTGGGAGCACCTTTACATTGACATCTGCCCACCGTCGCTGCAACACGACGGGCCACCGGGTGCGCCCATCGTGCAACTCGTCCGGCCCGGTGAGAGGACTCCCGTCGCACACCCCACCCCGCGCCCGCTCGTGTATGTCACGCTTGGGACGGTGTACGCACGCAGCGATGTGTTCAGGACCATCATCGACGGGCTTGCCGGCGAACCGGTCGACGTGATCGTCACGATCGGAAAACATGGCGATCCGGCCGCACTGGGATCACCACCGGCGAACGTGCGCGTCGAGCGATTCGTTCCCCAGCATGAGATCCTCCCGGCCTGCTCGGCTGTGATCACCCACGGTGGTGCAGGCTCGATGTTGGGCGCGTTGACCTTTGGATGTCCGATCATGTTCGTTCCCCAAGGGGCGGATCAGTTCACCAACGCGGAACGAGTCGTCAACGCCGGAGCCGGACTTAGCGTTCTCCCCGGCGATCTGTCGCCGGGGGCAGTCCGGGCCACGCTTCGTCGACTGCTCGACGAAACCTCGTTCTCTACCAGAGCCGGACAGATCAGCGACGAAATCGCCGGCATGCCGCCACCGCAGGCAGCGGTCGCACCCCTCGAACGGCTGGCGCAAACGGACACCAGCTGACGAACGAAGGATTGAGTCCGCGAAGTGGTGTATGCGGTGACATCTGACGAAGCGATGACCGGAACCCTTGCAGTCTTCGGTGGTTGCTCGTGCGCGCCCGAGTCAACGCTCGACACGTCGGTGCTCGCCGCCTACGACCGATGGAGCGGATTCGTCGTTGTCGACGCGATGATCGATGAACGTTTCGACGACAAGGTGCTCGTCAGCCTGATGGAAGCGGCGGAACGCGACGAGACCGCCTGTCTCGATCATGTTCAACTCCCACGCAATCATCCGTCGCGAGCCATCGACGCGTTCCGAGTGCTCCGTGCGTTGACCGATCGAGACAGCGGAGCCCCCGGCGCCGCAGCGACGACAAGCCTGCCAGAAGCACCAGGTGCGAACGCCAATTCGACTATCGCTTCACGTGGCTACGCGACGCAGCGCTTCCCGTCGCGACAGCCAGCTTGTTGGGACGCCCTCAGGCGGCATCGAACTACCTCGATTTCGTCGGCGCGCTCATTGATCGCTGCGACGGCAACCTTCGACCGATGACGACAACACGCGGCGGGCTCGTGCCGCCCGAGCGAGAGATTGTCGGCGTCAGCGGTTGGGCGGCCCCGACCCTGTACGCGTCGCCAACAACGCATCGGGCCAAAAGCAACTCGACTCGATCTCGTCGCTGATCGACGCCATCAGTACCCATCTCGGATGCGGTGGCAAGCTCACAACGAAGATCTGGAACATCGTCGACCGGTTGGCAGCACAGCTCGCTACAGCACCGTTCGAACCAACGAGCGGCGTGTGGGAATTCCGAGAACCGATGCCGATCGTCACCGCGTTAGGTGGCGTGCCCAGATTCCACAAAGCAAACCTGATCCCCCAAACCGCCGACCTCCTCGCAGCCGAACACAACGAACGCGGCAAACACGTCATCGTCATCGTCGACGAAGCCCACCTTCTCGCCCCCGACCAACTCGAAGAACTCCGCCCGCTCACCAACGCCGACATGGACTCCCACTCACCGTTCGCGTGTGTGCTAGTCGGTCAACCAACACTTCGCCGGCGGATCAAGCTCGGCACCTTCGCCACCCTCGATCAACGCATCGCACTCCGATCCGCGATGCCACCCATGACCCCGCCCGAGACCGGCGCCTACATCGCTCACCACCTCAACCTCGCCGGGGGAGCAGACACCCTGTTCTCCGACGACGCCACCGCGCTCATCCACCAAGTCGCCCGAGGACTACCCGGCGCGGTCAACAACCTCGCCGTCCAAGCACTCATCGCCGCCCACGCCACCAAGAAGGCAATCGTCGACGACACCTCCGCCCGAGCCGCCGTCACCGAGATCACCGCCGAATTGGACAACCGCGATGCCCACACCAACACAATCACCTCAACGCGCCCCGATCACATCTCCACCCAACATGTCGTCACCATCCTCATCCGACGTGTCGGGCAACAACTGCGTCTGGCGTCCCGACAACTCGGCGTTGACGCCCGAGCCGACCGTCTCCGCTGTGTCATACATCGTTGACGGCGTACCACTGTGCGGTGGGATGATCCGAGTCCGACGATCGGCGGGAACACGAACCGTATCCAATGAGATCGCTTCGTGCCGATTGTGAGTTCGGTGATAACGCTGATACATCGACTCCTGGGTGGCGACAAAACCGGTGAATGTCGCCGGTGCTCCGGTTCACCTCGAGTGCCTCACGGGTGCAACGTAGTGGAGATAACTTCATGAATGGAATGCTGGGCTGGGCTGGGCTGGGCTCAGGGCGTGATATTTATCGCTATGGCTGTGCCGGCGGCTCGTGTTGCGGTTGACAGTAGGCGCACCGCACAGACGTGGGGCCTGCGATCGTGGAACTCGAGAGCGGTGTCGGCAGCGGGACCCTCGAGGTTCACTTGCCTGGATCGACGACCGCCTGGTCGGCGCGGATCTGCGCGACGACTGTTGGGGGCGGGTAGCTCTTGGCTGCTGCGCTGACCGCAGCAAAGTGTCTTTTGGCTAGCTTGCCCTCGATCACCGAGTAGCTCTCCGTCTTTCCCATCTTGCCGCTGGCCACCCAGTCGGTCTCTTCGACATCGTCGATCGCCATCTCCGGCTCTGGAAGCATCGGAGAGGCGCCCTGGTCCCACCAGCGGGCGAAGGTTTTGCGCACGACGTCGGGAATCGCCAGCTTCTTTGGGAGCACGCTGTCGATGATGAGCACCGCCCGGACGAATGCCTTCTCGTCCATGTCGACGCGCATGAACATCTGCGACATGTCGAGCCTCTGCAAGCTCGCCATCTGCGTGGCCATCTGCGTAATCCTGGTGCCGTACTCGACGGGCAGGCCACCCTCTTTCAGCGCGTTCGAGAGAAACGTCAAGTAGTCCGCGAGCGACAAACCGCCGTGGAGTCCGTCGAGATCGGTCTTGCCCTTCTTCGACGGAGCAGGGAAGAAGTTGAGGTTGTCGACGCTGCCGACCCCATGCGCGGTGTTCAGCCGCGCGTTGATCGTCCCTTTGTCTTCTGCTGCCTTCGACTTGACGTCTCTCGTCTTCGGATCGAACAGATCTTTGACTGCTGCGACATGGGCATTTTCTACGGTGAGGTGCGGATTCTTCTCCTTGGCGGTGCCGATCGTGTGATGCACCAGACTCAACGGCTCGTTGGCGAACTCGGTGACCACGAATTCGGGAGCCTTCTCCGGCTTTTTGCCGCCGATCGGGATGTCGTCCGACCGCTTGGCGTCGAATGTCGCCGCTTTAGCGAGGTGTTCCGGCAGCAGGGTCGAGTCGGCCTTGAAACCGTCGACGTCGGTCTTCGTGACATCGGCGAAGTAATCGTCAGAGGTGCCGACGTTCTTGTACTGAAGTCTCTTCTGGAACTTGCCTTTCACGTCGACTTCATTCATCCGCAGAACGATGCCTTGGGTCCCCTGCCAGATGATGAACTCCTTATCGGCCTTCACCACCGGCCCAATCCTGTCCTTCCACTCGTCATCGGAAATGACGCGTCGGATGACGTCCTTCTCGGCTGATCGCCGCATTTTCGGTAGCGGATTGGCGTGAACCGCCAGCGGCGCATACGTCGAGCGACGAATCTTCGATGTCGCCGGCTCGACCATCACGCCGACCGCCCCTGCAGGTCTCACTCGATCGACAGCCGAATCCGGCAGAATCGAATGCGTCGGCCGTGCCGGCTCGACAACCTGACGCTCAGCGGACTTCGGCGCGCGTCTATCCACCGGACGGACACGCTCGAAAGACATTCCAGCCCCTTTCGTGTTCGAATATCTCGATCATCTCACAACACGTGGCATTCAGCACGTTTCGTGCAGCGGCCCCGTGGCGGGGCCGCTCGCTGCTTGTTCTGCGAGTCGACGAAGTCCGGGGAGCGCTCGTCAGTCGGCATACACATCGCCGACGAACCGCAATCCACCGTCGACGATCAACTCAACCGCGTGCGGATCGAGTTCGACGAGGTATCCGAGAATCCTTTCACATGCTTCGCGCGGCACGCACCAGTTATCTCTTGGGAACCCTGGGAAGACGTTCAATGAATCTCCACGTTCGGCGATCATTGAATCTTGCGACACTGACGGTCGGATCTTCCCCAAAATTTAGCAGTCGTTCCGCACCCGATCGACCGTCGGCACAGGCATAAGTCGAGCTCACGTCGTGGGTGACAGTCACCGGTCGGTGACGAGTCGTCAGACACTGTCACCCACAATGACCCTCGCCACCAATCGTGTTGCGCTCGAATCGAGATTTTTTCTCCCTTCGTGCTCGCAGTCGTTGAGTTCATCGGATTCGTGCGAGCGTTCGGCCGGGCTCAGCGAATGGCCACAGGAGCCGAAACGCTGACGCGACCCAGGCAGCGGTAGCGGATCGCGCTCCTTACGACCACCGGTCAGGGCTGCCGACGCGCCGATCTGCCGTCTCCGCTCGGTCGGTCGCCAGTGTTGATCTGGCCGAATGTTATGTGTGCAGAAGTGAGACGGATCGGCGTCACGGGCCGGCTATGTCGGCTGCGAATCGGGCCCAGAGCCATTCGCGAGTGGTCCGAGGTCTTGACGCCGTTGGACAGGCTGGGCAGGCGTCGGGGTACCAGTTATCGACATCGCTGCGCTTGGTGTACGACGCTCGAGGCGATTGGGTTCAGTGAGATCCTCTGACGGAGAGGGCAGCGACGAGTTCGCGGCGGCTCCCGATCCCGAGCTTGTTGAACACGACGTGGAGGTGCTCTTGGAGAGTGTGTGCGGAGATGTGCAGCTCGTTCACGATTGACGGAGTCGAACGTCCTTGGAGCACTAACGCGGCGACCCGGCTTTGGGCGGGTGTGAGACCGTGAGCGGCGAGGACGAGCGAACTCACGGCGGCGGTGTCGGCTGCGTTGAGGACAATCGCCATTTGGCGGCCAGCGGTCCCGTTGAGCGACGATGCCTGCACGGTGACCCAGCCGCCGCGCCCTCGACGCAGGCGGGTTGGCATCGGCGCCGCGATCGTGTCGCGATGGTTGCCGAGCAGATGGGCTGCTGCGGCGTAGATGGGTGCGGGAAGCTCGAGATGGGTTGGCCAGTCCGTGTCGTCGATATCGGCGAGGATCGATTCGGCTCGTGGATTGATGGAAACGACTGTGAGATCGGCGTCAAGAATGATGATCCCCGGGCCGCTGGAGGTCGACGCGTCTGGTAGGGCGGGGAAAAGGGCGACCGTGCGGCGCAGGCCGCCGGCGAGGAACGGAGCGACGCGGCGCACGAAGTCGACCTCGGCGGCGTCGAAACCGAGCGGGGATACGGTGCGATGCAAACAGAGCACCCCCCAGCAGACACCGCCGGCCACGAGCGCGACCCGTAACTCGTCGCCCATCCCGATCGGTGCGAGCACATCCCGGTAGCGGGCGCTCGTGGAACGATCGCTATTCGTCGACTGGTCGAGGGAGCCAACTGGGTCGGACGCGGCGGCCAGTCGGGCGAACTTGTTGACGTCGTCATGAGCGTATTCATTGTCGATGAACAACGCTGTGACTGCAGCCAACGGGGTCTCGGCCAGGGCCGATGTGAACAGCATCGTGGTGGGATCAACACTTGCGAAGAATGCGGCATCGATCGACACGGTGGAGCGCAGTCGACGGAGAGCTTCTCTGCGGAACGAATCCAGGTCCAGCCCGTCGGTGCTGAGCCGCTCGATGTCGGCCATGCCGCGTTGCCATCGACGTGCGCTCGTCGTGTTGCTGGTCACTGTTGCACTGTAGGTTCGACGCCCCGATCGCGCTTCAAAGCCTCGACGAGTGACAGCGAGGAAGCAGTGTTCATGGATGCTCAGTGACACCAAGCTGGCGGAGGAACCCGAGGTCGTCGAGGCGGCCCCACCGCTCCACGATGCGTCCGTCGCGCAGCCGAAAGATGTTGATGCCGGGCAATGTGACGGTTGCACCCGATGGGGCGACGCCCATGATGTCGGTGCCCGTGTGGGTGCCCGAAGCGGTGAACCGTTCCACGACGATGTCGCCCTCGGCAACGAGCTGGTGCATGTCGCTGTGCCAGTCAGGGAACACGGACCGGAACATCGCCCCCGCGCCTCGCATACCCTGGCGATCGGCGGATGCGCCGAACGGTGGATCGTTGTTCACGAAATCGTCGGCGAGATAATCATCGACAGCGTTGGGATCGCCCCTCGTGAAGAGGGCGTCGATGAAGTCGCGGACGACGGTCTTGTTCTGTTCAATGGTGGCCCTGTTGTGTTCGGTGGTGGTCATGACACGATCCTCTAGCCCTGATTCTTCGGGAGAATTCGGTGGGTGGTCCGGATTGCTTGTTTCAGACGGTTGAACGCCTGGCGCCTGGTTGTTTCTGTCGTTCCGTGACGTCGGCGCCTCGCTGGCGGGCTCGGCGACGTTCTGGTGCCGGGGTTCGGGGCGCGGCGGGTCCGGGCGGGGCCGGTGCCGGTCGGTTGCGGGCGGGTTCAGGCGAGTTGGTGGATGCGTTCGTACGCGGCGAGGAGCTCGTCGGCGGTGGGCCAGGCGTCGATGATGCGGATGATCACCGAGCCGGCACGTTTGACGATGCGGGCGGGTGTGTGCCAGAGCGTCCAGCGCAGCCGTTTCGGTTGCGCGGTGGCGAGGTGACCGGTGCAGCACACGGCTTGGAACCAACGCACCAAGTCAGCGGCGACGCAGATGAGGTGGAGCCAGGCACGGTTGGCGTCGAGGTTGCTGAACGGGAAGCGTTCGAGTCCGGAGTCTTTCAAGCGTTTGATGTGATCCTCGACGTGGGCGTGTTGGCGCATGTGCCAGTCCAACTGCACCGCGTCGCCGGTGCTGTCGGTGTAGTGGCCCCAATACCTGTAGATGTCGCAGGGGAACAGGGAACGTTGCGCACCGGGGTGCAAATGCTCGCGGCGCACGATCAACCGGGTCCCTGCGGGCCAGGCTGTCATGTTGACGAGATCGGTGATCTCGGCAACCTCGGAACGCACCGCCGGATCCCCGTGGCTGCGTCGTGCGTTGTGCCAGCGCCCGTCCGGGTCTGTGGCGTGGATCCGGCTGATTCCCGCATGAATACTGGCGTTCGCACGAGCGACAACAGCGAAACCGACGTTACGGGCACGGCACCCGTGAACGAACCCTTCGGTGCACCCGGCCGAATCGGCACGGATCTGAACCATCCGGTTCACCAGCGAAGCATCGTCACCTGTGTGGTGTCCGGCAGCGATCTCGACAGGGAACTGAGCGACAGCTTCATCGAGCAACTGTAAATGGTCAACGACGGTGTTCGCGCCGGCGTTACCCGGGCGCAGCATCGCTGCGAGCGC
>JAYTOR010000066.1:0-27181 GCA_043747685.1 Actinomycetota bacterium | reverse complement strand
CGTGCAATCCGGGTTCGTGCAATCCGGGTTCGTGCAATCCGGGTTCGTGCAATCCGGGTTCGTGCAATCCGGGTTCGTGCAATCCGGGTTCGTGGAGTTCCGTCGACAGCGGGAATTCGGCGATCAGGCCCTCGGCATGACTGCGCTCGGGAAGGAGATCGACGGGCGCGAACGGAGCAAGGGCAGCGGCCGTAGCGGCGCCGACGGCGGCGATACGGCAGGTCGTCGGTGCTACCAATGCGTTGTCGCACACACAGCGAGCTCCGTTCGGCGACGTGACGATCAACCAGTCGTAGGAGTCGATGAGTGCCAGTGCAGGTGCCAGCACCGTTGGATTGTCAGGCGAGGCGACGATGCGGATCAAGGCAAGTTCGACGACCTCGGCACCGGCGAGTTCGAGCGCCGCCGTCAGCTCACCGGACTGCGCCGCAGCCCTCGTGACGACGACGCTGCGACCCGATAACGGCCGTTGATCAGCGCCGGTGCACCGAGATTCTTCGGCGGGGTGATCGACCCCGGCGGCAGGATCATGCTGTGCGTCAGCGGCTGACATCGGCAGCGAGCTGACGTGCAACGGCGAGCGGATCGCCGACGCCCTCGACCAACGCCCGACCGCGTCGGATCACGCCGTCGACTGCTTGGGAGAACGCTGTGAGGTACCCGTCAGCGACGTGGGCGCCGACCGGAAGGCTGCATCCCGAACCGATCTCGGCGAGAAACGTGCGTTCCAGTTCGACAGCGAAACGGCTCGCCTGATTGTCGATCATCGCCAGCACACCGAGCGTGTCGGCGTCGTCATCGCGACATTCGATGGCAACGGCCCCCTGCCCGACCTGGGGGATGAACCAGCTCGGATCGAGATAGTCGCTGATCCTGTCCGGCATCCCGAGGATGTCGAGCGCGGCGGCGGCCATCACGATGGCCCCGTTCGCCGGCACCTTCGACAGGCGGGTAGCGATGTTGCCACGCAATTCCGTGAACTGCAGGTCGGGCCGGCGCTCGGCGAGCAGTGCCTTGCGGCGAACGGATCCGGTCGCCACGGTCGCCCCGACGGCGAGTTCGTCGAGCGTCGTACCGACCAGCACATCCCGAGCGTCGCGGCGTGCGCCGTACGCCCCGATCGTCAGGCCGGGCGTGAACGTCGACGGCAGATCCTTGGCTGAGTGCACCGCAATGTCGGCGCGGCCGTCGATCACAGCTCGCTGTACCTCTTTGACAAAGACCCCCTGCCCGCCGATCCGGTGCAACGGCACGTCGACGCGTCGATCGCCGACGGTATCGACGAACACCCACTGCACGTCGATCGCCGGATGCGCTGCACCGAGTTCGTTGGCGATGTGATCCGCCTGTGCTCTGGCCTGCGGGCTGAAGCGCGTGGCGATACGCAGGCAGAGCGTGGACGTCACTGCAGGTCGAACAGGTCGCGGATGGCGTCGGCGTGACGTTCCCCGCGCGGTGATCCTGCATCGTTCTTGAGTCTCACGATCGGCGAGTGCAGCAGTTTGGCGACGATGCCCTTGGTCAGCGAATCCACCGCCTCACGTTGCGATGGGGTCAGTTCGCCGAGCCGACTGCTGTGACGATCGAGTTCGGTCGAACGGATGGCGTCGGCATAGCCGCTCAGTTGGGCAATCAACGGTGCTGCCTGGCGGGCCATCGAGTCGACGGCAAAGCGTTCGGTCTCCTCGTGGACGATCGCAGCGACAACGCTCGCTTCGGCCGCACGCTTTTCGATGCCGCGTGCAGCCCATGCGCGCAGATCGTCGAGATCGAGCAGCGTGACGTTGGGAATGGTGGCGACTGCACCGTCGATGTCGCGCGGGACGGCAACATCGACCATCATCAACGGACGGTCCGGACGCGGGCGCATCGCTCTGGCGATCATTTCGTGATCGATGAGGATCGAACCTGAGCCTGTCGATGAGAGCACGAGGTCCGCCTCGGCAATCGCCGCCGGAAGATCGGCGAACGGAGCAACCCGACCGTCGACCCGGTCGGCGAGATCACGGGCCTTGGCGGCGGTGCGGTTGGTGACGGCGACCTCGGCGACGCCTGCATCAGCGATCGCCACCGCCATACCGACCGCCATCTCGCCGGCACCGATGACGAGCACTTTGCGACCGACGAGCCCGTCGAGGCGCTCGGTCGCCATTTCGACGGCGGCATAACTGACCGATGCCGTCGCCCGACTGATCCCTGTTTCGGTCCGGGCGCGTTTCCCGGTTTCGATGGCGTGGCGGAACAAGCGGTTGAGCGTCGTACGAGAAGCATGTTGCTGCTGGGCGAGTTTCCAGGCGGAGCGGACCTGGCCGAGGATCTCGTGCTCGCCGAGGACGGCAGAATCCAAGCCGGCCGCCACTTCGAACAGGTGGGTCACGGCGGCATCGTCATGCTGGCTGTAGAGATACGGGTGCAGCTCGTCAGGCGCAAGACTGCCGAGTTCGCAGAAGAAGTCGCGGATGTCGCCGTAGGCACCGTGGAACTTCTCGGCAACGGCATAGACCTCGGTGCGGTTACACGTCGACAGCACAACGGCCTCGCGGATGTGCGGCCGTGCGCACAATCCGTGCAACGCCTTGGCGAGGGCGTCGGAACTGAGCGTGACGCGCTCGAGCACGGCCAACGGGCTGGTCTTGTGGTTCACACCGATAACGACAATCGACACGTCAAACCGTTCCTTAAGCGCTCGCCGGCCGGAAGACGTCTGCCGAGGTGGCGACGTGCGGTACCCGCTTGCGCTGTTCGTAGTAACTCAGGATTTGTAGCTCACTGACCAAGTCAACCTTGCGGACGCTGACGCCGCGCGGCACAGCAAGGACCGTTGGGGCAAAATTCAGGATCGAGGTGATACCGGCACGCACGAGGCGGTCTGCCGCACCCTGGGCGGCGTGCGCCGGTGTGGCGATGACCCCGATGTTGACGTTCTTGGACTGCACGATCTGGCCGACCTCGTCGATGTGGCGGACCCGTACGCCGCCCACCAATGTCGATACCTTCGATGGGTCGATGTCGACGATGCCGACGACCGGGAAACCACGGTTCGCAAAGCCTCCGTTGTTCGCCAGTGCCTGGCCGAGGTTGCCGGCACCGACGATCACCACCGACCAGTCGTGATTGAGACCGAGTTCACGCCGGATCTGGTAGACGAGGAACTCGACCTCGTACCCGACGCCGCGTGTGCCATAGCTGCCGAGATAGCTCAGATCCTTGCGAACCTTGGCGGCGTTGACGCCCGCCAGTTCAGCGAGTTGATCGGAGGAGATGTTCGACTGCTCGTCGGCGACGAGTTCGTCGAGCACCCGCAGGTAGACGGGAAGACGTCCGACCGTTGCCTCAGGAACCCGCCGTCGTGTCGGAGTGCCGTGCAGCGGATGGCCTACGGTCTCCCCACGGCTGTTGGCGTTTCGCTGGTCCGACATCGCTCTTCAGGCTATGCACTCGTGCACGTGTTCACAAAGCCCGACCGAAGCTCTCACCGAACCATTCCCCCGCTGCGATCGGCCAGCGGTGGACTCCACGTCCACGAAATGGCCCAACCGTCCACAGGCCGTCAAGGCGTTGCTGTGCGCATCGGACGGAGTAGGCGTCTCGTACGCTTGTGGCCGTGGTCTCCAAAGCACCGACGCTCGATGTCGCACTGGCGGCAGCGGCAACCTGTGTTGCCGCTGCGTTCTCGCTGATCCTGCTCGACCGTTGGCAACGCCGTCGTCGGCCGTACGACCAGGCGTGGGCGGTCTCGCTGGCGTTGTTCGGTGTCGGCACCGGCGCACTGTGGTGGGGATTCGGCCGCGGCTGGAGTGCGGAGAGTTTCCGGGTGTTCTTCCTCGCCGGCGCCATCCTCAACGTGCCGTGGTTGGCCCTGGGCACCGTCTACCTGCTTGCTGGACGTGGATTCGGGGATCGCACCAGAGCGTGGCTCGTCGGTCTTTCCGGCGTCGCCATCGGCGTCATCTGGGTCGCTCCGATCAGGGGCAGCATTCCGTCGGACGGTCTGCCGCAGGGTAAGGAGCATTTCGGGGTGCTGCCGCGCATTCTCGCTGCGGTCGGCTCGGGCGTTGCGGCGATCGTGATCATCGGCGGCGCAGTGTGGAGTGCGTGGAGGATGTGGAGGGCGCGCCCTGCGAGCTCCGTCGATGTCACGGGCACCCGCGCACGGCCGAATGGCGCACTCGGCAATGTCGTCATCGCCGTCGGCACACTGTTGCTCGCCTCAGCAGGCACGTTGAACGCCAGGCTCGGCGCTGCTCGGGCGTTTGCGGTGACGACCCTCTTCGGCATCATCGTGCTGTTCGCCGGCTTTGTGATCACGTCGGCAAAGCCACGCACCAAGGTTGCCGGCACACCACCGGTCACTGAGGCCGAACGCAGCGACGTCGTCTCCGTGCCCTGACGACCACCCGCTCGCTGTCCGTCGTACGTGAGGGACGGTCGCTGAGCCGCTGATCGGCTGGTCGGATCGCTAGCGGAGTTCGCGACGAAGGATCTTGCCCCCGGCGTTGCGCGGGATCTCGTCGGCCAACATGATCTTCGACGGACACTTGTAGCGTGCGAGGTTGTCGGCGCAATAGGAGATCAACTGTTCCTCGTCGAGATGCACACCTGATCTGGCGACGACGAACGCTTTGACTGCCTCGCCGCTGTACGGATGCGGTACGCCGATGACGGCCACGTCTGCTACGCCCGGATGCTCGGCAAGCACTGCTTCGACCTCGCCGGGATAGACGTTGAATCCGCTGACGATGATCAGGTCCTTCGCCCGGTCGACGAGGTACAGGTAGCCGTCCTTGTCCGTCACTGCGATGTCGCCGGTTCGCAGCCACCCATCGGCAGTGAGCGCCCGTGCGGTTGCCTCCGGATCGTCGAGGTACCCCTTGAAGACGTTGGGTCCGCGGACCCAGATCTCACCGGCATCGCCGTCGAGTACGTCGTCGCCCTGCTCGTCGACGAGCCGCACGTCGACGCCACCGACGACCCGCCCGATGGAGCCGGCCTTGATGGGGATGCCGGCCTGTGTCGTCACCGTCGGCGATGCTTCCGTCAGCCCGTAGCCCTCGACGACGGTCACGCCAAAACGGTCCCGCATCGCCTGGGCAGCATCTTCCGGCAACTTGGCGGCGCCGCTGAGACCGAGCCTGACGGACTTGAAGGTATCGGGGTCGAGACCTGGCCAATGGGCCCACGCGACCCACATCGGTGGGGCCCCCGGCAGCACCGTCACGCTGCGTTCGCGTATCGTGTCGGCCGCCGTCGATGGATCGAATCGCTGGATGAGCACGAGCGTCGCGCCGGCAGCGAGTGACAGGCCGAGTACGACGTTGAGACCGAAAATATGGTTGAGCGGGAGCACACCGAAGACCACGTCATCGGCGGTGATCGCCTCCGGTGAGGCGAGGCTGTGCTCGAGGCTGGCGAGCAGATTGGCGTGGCTGAGCATCGCCGCCCGAGGCGATCCAGCCGTACCGCTCGTGAAGATCAACGCCGCCAGGTCGTCCCCGTCGACATCCACGACGGGGACCGGTTCGGCGGCGAGCAAGGTGGCGAACGGTACTGCGTCGACGAGCGCTGATCCCTCGGTGATGACGACATGCTTCACCGATGGAATCGAGGACTTGTCGAGCGCCGTGAAGGCGCTGAGAGCCATTGGCTCGACAATGACGACCGACGCATCGACCACACTGATCTCCCGTTGCAGTTCCGGTGCGGGGCTCGTCGGGTTCAGCGGGACAGCAGTGGCTCCGAGGCCGAGGACGGCGAGGTAGCTGACGACGAAGAAACGGCCATTGCCGCACAGCAGCACGACCCGGTCGGTGCGCCCGACGCCGAGAGCGGCAAGTCCGCCGCGAACCGCATCGACCTCGTGGCGCAACGCCTGATAGGTCGTCGGGCGTCCGCGACTGATCAAAGCGATGCGCTCGCCTGCATGCCCGTCGATCAAATGCGCCAAGTTCGACGACACCAGCGTCTGTGCCACGTCCTCTATCCCCCTATGAGCTCGTGCTCAGAATTCGTCAGTGAACTCGCATCAGCGAGAACACGCCAGCAGCCAGGATGATGATCAGCAGTAGGGCGATCGACAGCGTGGTTGCGGGGCGCACCGGGAAGAGGCTACCGCCTGGTAACCGTCAGTGGCGGGGCCCGAGCGTGACCGAGGTGGTCGTCCCGCGCTTCGGCGCCGCTGCGTCGTCGTCGTACCGTGCCAACGTCACCTGGTCGGTCGGGGCGATGCCGAAACGGTTCGACGCCGAATCGCGATCGAAGGCGACGGTCAGCATGCCGAAGGAGTCGACGATCAACCCGGGGCCGCCCGGTGCGATGTCGTCATACGCACGAACAATTTTCATCGATCGATGTTCCTCGCCGAACGACACCCGCAACTGCGAGCCCCAGTCGTCGCCCCATGCCTCGCTGAGATCGTCCTCCCCGATATTCAACTGTGCGTTGCCGAAGCGGTCGACCCACAGCACTTCGCAGATCAGTGCGCCGTTCGTGCCGTCGCGTGGCAGCGGGATCACGCCGGGCATCAACAGCGCAGCGTCGACTTCGTCGCCGAGTTCTGCGAGGTCTGTTCCGTTGCAGATCGCTGCGGCCACGGGGGCGAAGATGTCGCGTGCCGCATGGGTGGCGCCGGGGCTCGAAAGGTGGAATTCGCCGTTGGTCAGCGCGAACGCCCGCTCGGCACCGCCGGCCATCGCCACGGCCGGGGCGAGCAGACCGTTGTCCGGGCCGAGGAACACGCCTTCGCCGCCTCCGACCTCTATGGCGACGCACTTCCTCGCCGTCCCTGCACCGGGATCGACGACGGCGAGGATCAATCCACTTGGCACGTAGGCGATCGATCGGGCGAGGGCGAGCGAGCCGGCCCGGACATCGAAGACCGGGATTTCATGGCTCAGGTCGATGACGGCGACATGCGCGGCGATGTCACGGATGACCGCCTTGACGAGGCCGACAGACTCGTCGACCGTGCCGAAATCCGACAGGAACGAGATCGTTTCGTATCGTCGGCCCATCAGTTGCGAGTCTATGCGGGCAAGACCGCGACGGGTCCGGACTGTATATCGCCGAGACATTGAAACGACAGTCCGTCAAGCGAAAGAGCCGATGCCAACCCCCCGATGGCATCGGCTCTGACGACGCAGCCACGAGGGCGCGCCATCCGTTCGACGGCAGCAGTGTTTTGCCGTGTCGCAGAGGGTCGCATTCGACCCGGCGATCAGAGTACGTGAAACCCGGCCATGAGAAAAGAGTCACGTCCATGTTTTTCCAGAAGTTCGAGCCGGCAGCCGGTGAGAGCGTCGACACGCCTGCTGTCAGTGATGCGGGGCACCGAGTTGGCGGCTCTTCACCGTCGCCGCTTGGACGGCGCTGAGTATCGCCGCCCTCACGCCGTGTTCTTCGAGCGCCATCAGCCCGGCGGCCGTCGTGCCGCCCGGCGACGTCACGTTCGCTCGGAGAATCGCTGGATTTTCTCCCGTCCGGGCGAGGAGCGCAGCAGAACCGACGAGCAGCTGGCGGGTCAGCGCATCGGCGATCGGTCGCGGCAGCCCGACAAGGACACCGGCCTCGATCAACGATTCGGCAATCAGCATGATGTAGGCGGGGCCGGAACCGGCGAGGCCGGTGACCGCGTCGAGCAGGCGCTCTTCGACCTCGACCACCGTCCCGACAGCTGACAGGATGCCGCTGGCCCAGGCGAGATCATCCTGCCCGGCATGGGAACCGGCGGCAATCGCCGCTGCGCCCTGACCGACCAGTGCCGGAGTGTTCGGCATCGCCCTGATGACAGCGACTGTCCGGCCAGCGCCTCGTCCCGTGCCGGCGTTCGTCTCGACGGCAGCGGCTGCTGCGGCGGCCGCAGCTGCGGCTTCCAGCGAGTCCAGCGTGACACCGGCGGCGATCGACAGGATTCGTTTCGCGCCATGCTCGACGGCGAGCTGCACGGCGTCGTCGACGTCGTGCGGTTTGACGGCGATCAATGCGGCATCTGCATCGGGCATCTCTGCGACGACGGCCACGCCGGGGAACTGCTCGGTGAGTTGGTCGCGGCGTGACTGCAACCGCTCGACGACAGCCAGACGCTTCGGGGGTGCCCACTTCGACGCCAGCAGGCCGCGTAGCAACGCCTCACCCATATTGCCTCCACCGACCAACGCAAGTAGGTAAGGACGAGCCGCTGATGTCGAAGGACGAGCCATGGTCGCGACAGTACAACCGCATCGCTGGCCGCCTGTGGGAAGTATCGAACCGATGTGGGTGACAACGTTCCCGCGAGCTGCGGCTGGTTGTGCCCCGGACCCGGGAGCTCGACTTCCCCAATCAAGATGTTCCCGAACCCGAGGCACCCTTATGTGTGCCTCGAACGCCCCGGATCGGAAGACGAATTTTCTGCCGTCAGCAAAAGGCCATCTGCACAAGGGTCGGGAAGTATCGCTCGACGGTTGCGAAAATCGTGCCGAGCAGGCGGTCGAGTTCGTCGTCGTCGATCGCCTCGACCGGCAGTTCGCCGCGCAGGAACAGCGCATCCTCGACACCGATCGAGAAATGCACACCGATCAACGCGTTGTTGCGGCGCAGGGCGAACTCATAGATCTCCGCCGCCCGCTTCGGAGGAGATGGCAGAACATAGGTCTCGTACCGCAGTGTGCGCTGCCCGAGTGTCAGCCACACCGTCGTGAAGTCCTTGGCTTCTCCTCGCAGGCGCACGAACCAGCGTGGCTCCGGGTCTCCCGGCTCGCCACGGTCGACCGCCTCCACCGATGGATTCTCTGCGAGGAACTTCGCCAGGAACGCCGAGATCGACATCTCGGTCGCGAGCAGCCCATCGGCCGTCAACCAATTGGTCATGCCGCGCACTCGACCAGCGCGCTGACGGTCAGCGACGAATACAGCGGTTGGAGCACGAGCGCTGCGTGCTTCCAGGTGTACTGCGAGGCCCGATGAAACGACCGTTCGGCCATCCGCTGCGCGAGCCGGCGGTCATGGAGCAGGCGCGACACATAGGCGGCGAAGCGCTCTGGCTCGCGACCAGGAACGAGGAAGCCGCTGTCGCCGTGATCGACGAGAGTCAGGAGACCGCCGACGCCACTGGCGACGACCGGTATTCCGCAGGCGGCTGCTTCCAGAGCAACGAGGCCGAAACTTTCGCTGCGGCTCGGCACGATGACGACATCGGCCGACCGGTAGTAGGTCGAGAGTACGTGATGTTTCTGCGGCTCGACGAAATGGATCCGTTGACGCACGCCGAGCTTGTCGGCGAGTTGGTGGATGCGCCCGATCTCGCCGTCGCCCTGCTGGCCGCTCGCTCCGCCGACGACCACGAGTCGGGCATCGCGTTGGGGCAGCATCGCCAGCGCCTTGATGGCGACGTCGAGACCCTTGAGCGGCTGGATACGCCCGACGAACAGCAACGTCGGCTCGTTTGCCAGGCCGAGCGCCAGACGCGCACCAGCTTTGGCGCCGGGAGCGAAGAACGCATGCTCGACACCGGGGGCGACGATTTCGACACGGCCAGGCGGGTCGCCGTACAGCGCCCTGAACTGGCTTTCCTCCTCGGTACAGCTCACACAGATCGCGTCGCAGCAGCCGATGATCTCGCACTCGGTCTGCTCACGCCATTGCGGCTCCGGATCGCCACCCTGGGCCTTGACCTTGGCAAGGGTGTGGAAGGTCATCACCAGCGGAACACCCAATTGATGTTTCAGCCGGTGCCCTGCAAGGCCGCTCAGCCAATAATTGGCGTGAATCACGTCGACGCCGCCCACAGACTCGATGTGCGTGCGTACCCCTGCAGTAAAGGCCGGAACGATCGCCGGCAGGTCTTCCTTCGGCAGGTCGTAGGCTCCGGCGTCGATGTGCACGACCACGTGGCCGGGCTCGACATACACCTCGACCGGCTGATCGGCGCTGGTGCGGCGGGTGTAGGTGTAGCAACGCACGCCGACCTGGGCGAGGCCGGAAACGAGCTCGCGTACGTAGACGTTCATGCCGCCCGCATCGCCCTGGCCCGGTTGCAGTAGGGGGGAGGTGTGGAGCGAGATCATCGCTACTCGTTGCACGATGCCTGCAACATATGCCGATTTCGATCCATTCCGACGATTCAGGACGTCGACGGTCCTCCCACGTTGTCAACAGCGCTCGAAGAACTGAGTCCACTGGTGCACCGCCGGCGGTGCATATCGGTCCACAGAAGTTCTCGCAGCCGCACCGGACAGCGCCCGGAGTCGGTGACCACCAGCAGCCAAACGCATGGGCCATAGTTCGCAGTACGGTCCATTCATGGATTCGATCAACGAGATCAGCAATCGGTTCGTCGAAGACCGTGTCCGACTCAGCCCGATGACTGCGACGGAGTTGGGACACGACGTCCGCCAGGACGAACTCGACGATTTCTCACCGGACGGCCTGTCCGCCCTGCAAGAAACGGTGAAGCGTTCGCTGGCGGCGGCTCGGTCAGCCGAACTGCATGGTCCCGGGGACGAAAGCGCCGCTGCAACGTTCATCGAACGCAATCAACTCCATTCGGAAATGTTCGAGGCCGGGTTGGGCCACGCCAATCTCAACGTCATCGCCAGCCCGGTCCAGGAGGTCCGGCAGATTTTCGACATGATGGCAACGGAAACGAACGATGATTGGGCGCTGATCGCCAGGCGGATGGCTGCCGTGCCGCAGGCCTTGGCCGGCTATCGGCGCTCGCTCGTGCACGGTGCAGATCACGGGGTCGTCTCGGCTGTCCGCCAGATCGCCAAATGTGCCGAGCAATGCGACACGTGGGCCGGCGTGATCGGGAACACTCCATTTTTTCACGACCTGGCAGCTCGGGCAGGTCGCGATGGTGCGCTCGGTGAAACGCTGAGCAGCGGGGCGACAGCAGCCAGCGAGGCGTACGGCCAACTCGGAGCGTTTCTGCGGAACGATCTGGCACCGAGGGCACCACACAGGGATGCGGTCGGGGAACAGACCTATCGCCTGCAGTCGCGGTACTTCACCGGGGCGACGCTGGACCTGCAGGAGAGTTACGACTGGGCGTGGGAGGAGTTTGCAGGGATCGAGGCGGAGATGCAGCGCGTCGCTGGACGACTGCGGCCGGGGATGAGCCTCGCCGAGACAGCCGAATCGCTCGATGCTGACCCGGCGTATCGGATCACCAGCCAGGCGGCGCTTCGCGACTGGATGCAATCCTTGTCGGACGGTGCAGTCGCAGCGGTCCGCGACGTCCATTTCGACATCCCTGACGAGATCATCACGCTGGAATGCCATATCGCGCCGCCGGGCGGCGGGCTCGGTGCCTATTACAACCCGCCGAGCGACGATCTCTCGCGCCCCGGCAGTATGTGGTGGAAAGTGATGGCCGACAGTAACGATTTCGCCAGTTGGCGCGAGACGACGACCGTCTACCACGAGGGTGTTCCCGGCCATCATCTGCAGATGGCGACGCAGGTCTACGCCAAGGACACACTCAACGATTTCCAACGGCTGATGTCGTTCATCTCCGGTCATGGAGAAGGCTGGGCGTTGTATGCCGAACGACTGATGCTCGAGCTCGGTTTCCTCGACGACGACGGCGATCTCCTCGGACTGCTCGATTCGCAGCTGTTCAGGACGGCGCGGGTGATCATCGACATCGGGATGCATCTCGAGCTGGTCATTCCGCGCGGATCCGGCTTCCACCCCGGCGAGCGGTGGACGCCTGACCTCGGCCTCGAATTCCTGCTCACGAGGACGCTGTCGGAACCCCAGCACGCCAGGGACGAGGTCGATCGCTACCTGGGTTGGGCGGGCCAGGCACCGGCGTACAAGTTGGGCGAACGCGTCTGGCTGGCGGCGCGTGCCGAGGCGATGGCCAGGCACGGTGCCGGCTTCGACCTGCGGGCGTTCCACACCGCTGCGCTGAACCTCGGCGGAATGGGCCTCGACCCGCTCGTCGATCAACTCGCCAAGCTCTGAGCGAGTCAGCTGACGCAGGTACCAGATGTTGCAGCAACGGTGCCTGCGTCGACCGGAGTGTGGGACCTTCAGGGGCCGATGAAGCTCTCGTAGACGGTCAAGAGCGACTGCTTCTGTTCAGGGCTCAGGCGGGCGTCACGGCTGATGGCGTCGGTGACCGACATGTCGTGAGCAGAATCGGGGTCGAGGATGCCGGCGCGGATGTACAGCTGTTCTGCAGAGACCCGGAGTGCCTTGGCGATCTGCTGGAGGATCTCCGCCGACGGCCGGCGTAGGCCGCGCTCGATCTGTGACAGGTACGGATTGGAAACGTCGGCGATTTCGGCGAGACGGCGAACCGACATGCGCGCGACTTCACGCTGGGCGCGGATGAACTCGCCGAGTTCGTTGAGGCGCAACGCATTGATCGGATTGCTGGCGGCTGATCCGTTCGCGCCCTCTTCCTCGTCAGCCATCGTCGTCAGGCTACGGCATCAGTCCGATGACGCGCCGCCGGAGACCGGTGGTAGCACGGCGACCTCGTCGTTGACTCCGACGGGCGTCGCGTTGTCAGCTTCGTCACCGTTCAGCCAGACCCTGCAGGCCGCCAGCACGGCCACGAAACCCTCGCCGTAACGCTCGCCGGCCTGTGCGAGGACGTCGCCGACGGTTGCCGCTTCGAACACGTCACGTCCGGTGCCCGCGGCCTCACGAGCGCTGGCGAACAGACGGAGCATGGCCACGTCCCCAAGCGTAGGGGATATGTACGCTTGGCGATCATGTCGACACGGGTCCTGATCATCCGCCATGGGCAGTCGACCTGGAACGCCGTTCGACGATGGCAGGGCCAGGAGGATCCGCCGCTCAGCACACTCGGGGAACATCAGGCGTTCGAGGCTGCACAGCGCCTCGGCGGCTTCGATGCGATCATCTCGTCTGACCTCCAGCGGGCGGCACTCACCGCCCAGATCATCGCCGACCAACTGGCCATCGGGCCCGTTCTCGGCGATGAACGCCTACGCGAGACCTTCGCCGGCGACTGGCAGGGCATGACAGCCGAACAGATCAATCGGGCCTATCCCGGATTCCTCGACGATCACCGGCGACCGGACAACTTCGAGAGCAGCGAGCACGTCGTCGAGCGCGTCACCGCCTCGCTGACCGAGATCGCCAGCTCGTACCCTGACGGCGAGGTGCTGGTCATCTCGCACGGCGGTGTCGTCCGTTCGCTCACGCGGCTGAACGGCGGCATGGAGACGGCTATCCCGAATCTCGGTGGCGGCTGGTTCGAGGTCTCCCCGAACGGCTCCGTTGGCGTCGGCGACACCGTCGATCTGTTGAGCGGATGGGTCTTCGACGAACTCGTGCGCCGCACCGATGACATCGCACCCGACGCCGCCGACAGCGAGCGGGTGTGAGTTCTCCACTGCGCCTGCCAGGTTTCGAGGACTACCCGCCGGACGAACCGCTACGCCGACGCCGCCGTTCGCCGACGCCTTCGATCGCACCCTCATCGGTCGTGCTGGAACCGATCCCGGGTGCTCCCGCGATGCCGACGGACGACGCCCCGTTCACGATCGACGTCGTCCGTTCGGCGCGCCGCAAGCGGACCGTCGGCGCGGAGTTGATCGGCGGGGTGCTGCGCATCACCGTGCCGAATTGGATGACGTCGGCGGAGACCGCGCCGTTCGTGCGCGACTTCGACGCCAAGTTCCGCCGCAAACTGCGCTCCGAGCGCGTCGAGCTGCCTGCACGCGCCGCCGCGCTTGCCAAGCGCTATGGACTGCGCACACCCACGGAGATCCGCTGGGTCGACGACATGGCAAGCCGGTGGGCGTCGTGTACATCATCGACCGGCGTCGTACGCATGTCGTCGCGGCTGACGGCATACCCGTCGTGGGTCCTCGACTATGTCATCGTCCACGAACTCGCCCACCTCACCGAAGCGAATCACTCCGCGCGCTTCTGGAAACTGGTCGACGCCTACCCGCTCGTCGAGCGCGCCACCGGCTATCTGATCGCCAAGAGCGGCGATGCCGAGGACGAGTTCTGAGCCCCGCTCGAACCACGACATCCATGCTGCTCGACGAGACATATTCCACCGAGGTGCGCCATCGCGTCCCGCGCATCGCCATCACCCGCCTGTCAGCGACGTCGATCTACCGGTTCACGCCGCCGTTACTGGCGACGATCGCCAGAGGCTTCCACGTACCCCTCAGTTCCCTCGGCGTGGCCGTCAGCGTCAGCGAACTGATTGGCCTAGGCGTCCCGTTCCTCGCCAGGAGGGCCGAGCGCTGGCCGCGACGCACCACGATCCTGATCGGGCTGTTCGGCATGGTGCTCGGCGCAGTCGCCGCCTCGGTGACGACTGGACCTGTCACGTTTTCGTTGGCACTGATGCTCATCTCGCTGAGCAAGAGCTGTGTCGACATCGGCACCAATTCCTGGGTCACGGATCACGTTCCGTACGGACGTCTGGCGCGAGTCATCGGCATCACCGAGATGTCGTGGTCCGGTGCCCTGCTGATCGGGGTGCCGGTACTGCTGGGGGTGTCGGCGCTTACGGGCTGGCGCGGCGGCTTCATCGCCGGCGCCGGTTTCGCCATCCTCTGCGGATTCGTCTTCGTCATGCCGTTCCCACGGGAACGCCCGCTGATGACGACGGGAGACGCAGAGGAACGTCGGTCACTCGTCCGCTCGGCGATCCCGACGGTGTTGGCCGTCGCCCTGTTGACGGCCGGGAGCCAATCGGCGTTCGTCACCTTCGGATCGTGGCTGCACGACCGTTTCGGCTTCGGCGACGGTGCGCTCGCAGGGATCGCCTTCCTGTTGGGACTCGGCGAGCTGACGGCGTCGTTCACCACCAGCCGCTTGACCGACCGCTGGGGCAAGCGCCAGAGCATGCGGCGCGGCGCCAGCCTGATGGTGCCGACGGCGGTGCTGCTGGCGATCGGTTTGTCGGCGCATCTCGGCACCGGGCTTGTGCTGCTCGTGCTGTTCTTCCTCGGCTTCGAATTCGCAATCGTCAGCTCGATTTCGCTGACCTCGAATCTCATCCCCGGCCGCCCTTCGGCAGGTATCGGCTTCGGGATCGCTGCCGGGACGTTCGGGAGAGCGGTGGCGGCGATCCCGGCAACGCGGCTGTACGACAGCCACGGCTTCGGCGGTTCGATGATCCTCGCAGGCGGCTGCGCAGCGGCCTGCGCCCTCATCCTCATCCGCCCAAGTGGCGGTACCACCAGCACGTTCACGTAGCGTTCACACAAGGGCAACCGGCCAGAAACCACCCCTTGCGAGCGTTTCACGCCGTTCCTGTGCAACGATTCACGAACCCGTGAGAGGACTTATTTACGTGTCATATCAAGCTGAGTACATCTGGCTCGACGGAACGTCTCCGACACCGTTGCTGCGCAACAAGACGAAGATCATGGCAGATGGTAAAGAGCCGCCGATGTGGGGCTTCGACGGGTCCTCGACCAATCAGGCAGAGGGCGGCGCATCCGACTGCGCACTGATCCCGGTGCGCTCGATCCACGACCCGATCCGCGGTGGCGACAACGTGCTCGTGATCGCCGAAGTCATGAACGCCAAAGACCTCAAACCCCACGTCACCAACACCCGTGCGGCCTGCGTCAAGACGGCGAAGAAGTACGCCAAGCACGAAATGATCTTCGGTATCGAGCAGGAATATACGATGCTGCGCCTCGACGGCACCCCGCTCGGCTTCCCGCCAGGCGGCTTCCCCGGTGCGCAGGGCCCGTACTACTGCGGTGTCGGCGCGGGGCGCGTCGTCGGCCGTGAGATCATCGAAGAACACACCCAGGCATGCATCGATGCCGGCCTGTTGATCGAGGGCACGAACGCCGAAGTCATGCCAGGGCAGTGGGAATTCCAGATCGGCGCTGCCGACGGTGTCACCGTTTCCGACCACATGACGTTCGCCCGCTGGCTGTTGCACCGCATCGCTGAGGACTACGAGGTCGTCATCAGCTTTGCCGCCAAACCGATCAAGGGTGACTGGAACGGTGCCGGAGCGCACACCAACTTCTCCACCAGGGCGATGCGCGAGGGCTACCCGGCCGTCATCAACGCCTGCGAAGCCATCGGCAAGAAGGTCCTGCAGCACGTCGAGAACTACGGCGACGACATTCAGAGCCGCCTCACCGGTAAGCACGAGACCGCCCCGTGGAACAAGTTCAGCTACGGAGTATCGGACCGCGGCGCCTCGATCCGAATTCCATGGCAGGTCGAAAGGGACGCCAAAGGCTACGCAGAAGACCGCCGGCCGAACGCCAACATGGACCCCTATACCGTGACGCGCATCATCACCGATACGGTATGCAGCGCCGAGAAGCTGTAGCCGTTTTGCCCGTCACGGCATCTCTGCTCTGCTCTGATGCCGCCGGCGGGCGGTCCGTACCTCGCGTACGGCCGACAAATCGTCGTAGAGGGGACCGGCGACGCCCGGTCCCCTCATTTGTTTTCCCAGCTTCACCTAGCAGAATGGCCCCGTGATGCTTGAGCAACAGAAGGACTACGTCCTCCACACCGTCGAAGAACGCGGGGTACGGCTCGTACGCCTGTGGTTCACCGACGTACTCGGCAACCTCAAGAGCTTCGCCATCAGCCCTGCCGAACTGGAGAATGCACTCGAGGACGGCATGACATTCGACGGCTCTGCCATCGACGGTTACTCGCGCATCCAGGAGAGCGACGTCCTGGCGATGCCGGACGCCAACACCTTCGAGGTGCTGCCGTTCGGCGATACCAAGACGCCAGAAGCGCGGGTGTTCTGCAACATCCACAACCTCGACGGTTCGCCGTTCGATGGCGATCCCCGCCAGGTCCTGAAGCGAAACCTGCAGGTCGCCCAGCAACTCGGCTTCGACTTCTACGTCGCCCCCGACATGGAGTTCTTCTACTTCGCTCCGCCGGTGGCCGGCCAGCCACCGCAGCCGCTGGACGCCGCCGGCTTCTTCGACCTGACCACGACCGACGTCGCCGGGACGCTGCGTAAGCAGACGATCCGCACGCTCGAGACGATGAGCATCCCGGTCGAGTACTCGTTCCACGAGGATGCCCCGAGCCAGCACGAAATCGATCTGCGTCACACCGATGCGATGACGATGGCCGACTCGATCATGACGTTCCGCCTGATCGTCAAGGAGGTAGCTGCCCAACAGGGTGTGCATGCCACATTCATGCCGAAGCCGCTCGAAGGTGTCCAGGGATCCGGCATGCACATGCATCTGTCGCTGTTCCGCGGCGACGAGAACGCGTTCTACGACGAGGACGACCTGTACAACCTCTCGCCGACGGCGAAGGCGTTCATGGCCGGTTTGCTCTACCACGCCAGCGAGATCACGGCGATCACCAACCAGACGGTCAACAGCTACAAGCGACTCGTTCCAGGTTTCGAAGCACCTGTCCATATTTCGTGGGCGCGGAACAACCGCAGCGGCCTGATTCGCGTGCCGATCCCGAAGAAGGCCAATCCGACGGCCACCCGTCTGGAATATCGCTCCCCCGATCCGGCGACGAACCCGTACCTGGCCTTCTCGGTACTGCTCGCCGCCGGCCTCCGTGGCATCAAAGAGGGTTACGAACTGCCAGCTGAAGCCGACGCCAACCTCTTCGAGATGAGCGACGCCGAACTCGCCAAACTCGGCATCGCCCAACTGCCGCAGTCGCTGTCGGATTCGCTGCGGGTCATGGAGGGTTCCTCACTCGTGTTCGAGGCCCTCGGTGAGCACATCTTCGAGTGGTTCCTGCGCAACAAGCGTTCGGAGTGGCGTGCGTACAAGACGCACGTCTCGCAGTTCGAGCATGATCGTTACCTGCGGTCGCTCTGATGGATGCGTTGGCCGTTTTCCCCGACCCGCCGCCCCCGGAGTTGGCACGGACGCTCGACGTCGCCGGCTACTCGTGGCTGTCGGTGTCATCACCGGAGGATGCTGCCAAGAACGAACCGCCCGGCGGTTGGGCCGGCGCTGTCGTCGTCGCCGATGCCGACCCGGATGGTGCGTGGGCGCTGTGCAGAGCGATGCGCAAGAAGGACCGCAACGTGACCCGTCTGCTCGTGCTCGTGTCAGGCCGCCAACTCGGTGATCTCGAACTGCGCGACGAATTGTTCGACGACTTCTGCCTCACGCCGTTCCACCCATCAGAGGTCGAGGCCCGCCTGCGCCATCTCGTGTGGCGCCAGGGCACGACCGACGTGCGCCAGGATCTCGTAGAGTACACCGGCCTCGTGCTCAACCTCGACACATATCAGGCGTCGATCGACAGTCACCCGCTCGACCTCACCTACATGGAGTACGAGCTGTTGAAGTTCCTCGCCCAGAACCCGGGCAAGGTGTTCACGCGTGAGACGCTGCTCAGCCGGGTGTGGGGCTACGAGTACTACGGCGGCGCCCGCACGGTCGACGTGCACATCCGCCGCCTGCGAGCCAAGCTCGGCGAGGAACATGCCAACCTCATCCAGACGGTTCGCTCGGTCGGCTACCGCTTCGGTCAAAGCCGCTGGTCGAGCGCCGCCCCAGCCTCCTGACCGAACGCCGGCATCCCGAGTGTCATCACAGCACCCGAGTGTGCTGACACCCGTCGGCGTCGCCACGACACTCCGGTGCTGCCGGCACACTCGGTTGTCAGCTCCTCTGTTCGTCTGGCGGGCGGATGTTGCGGAACATCGCCAGCAACAACAGGTCGTAGCCGCCCTTGCAGACGCCGGCGATGATCAGCGGCCAGCCGAAGGTGCTGTGATCGAGCATCCATCCGGCAGCAATCGGCGGCAATGCCGACGCCAGGCTGCGCGGCACGTTGGTGACGCTGGCCGCAGCCGCCCGCTCGGCAGGTGAGACGACCGCCATCACATAGCTGTTGCGTGCGGGCACGTCCATCGCCGAGAGCAGGCTGCGGGCGATCAGGCAGACGATCGCCAGCTGCACGTTCGGCATCAGCGCAGCGCTGATCAACAGCAGCTGCGCCGGCAGATGAGTGAAGACCATCGTGCGGACGAGGCCGATCCTCCTCGCCAACCGCGCCGACACGAACGCCGAGAACGCCGAGCACGCCCCCGTCCAGAACAGCAGCGCACCAGCGGCACCGACGGACATGTGGAAGCGCCTGAATAGCCACAACGCGAGCAGCGACTGCACGGTGAAACCTCCGCCGAAGGCGTCGAGACTGAAGACGGCTGCCAGCCTGTAGACGATCGACCGTGAGGCACCGAGCGGTTGCGGCTTTTCGTGAGCCGGCGGCTCGATCGCCGCCGAAAGCGACCGGTAGATGAACAGCACGCACACGCCGCCGACTGCGTAGACGACGAAGACACCGCGCAGCGCCGTTGCCCGACCGAGGCTGGAGTGGCGGACGACCCAATCGGGGATCCCGGCGACGAGTGAGCCGATTGCCCCGAAGACGCTGCCGGTGAAGGCGTAGCGGGCGAACATCGCCGTGCGGCCGGTGTCCTTCACGGTCGTCGGCAGCACCGATTGTTCCATCGGCAGGAAGACGCTGACATCGCCGCTCGACGGGTTCATCGTGCCGACGATGCCGATCGCCAGCAATACGAGGAACGGCGTCAGCGTGGCGTAGACGATGCCGGTGGCGATCATCAGCACCGATCCGGACAGCAGGATCGCCCGGCGTGTGTATCGGTGGCCGTAAAGCCCGACGAGCATCGTCAGCGCCGCCGATCCGAGCATCATCCCGGCGACGATGATCCCGACCTGCAGCCCGCTGTAGCCGAGCACCAGCAGATACGCCGACAGCACGACGGAGACGATGCCGTCAACGAAACCCCGGACGCCTCGCGTGGCGATCAGCTTGACGCCATCGGCATTGAGCAGGGACTCCTTCACTGCAGGCGCTTTCACTGCAGGGACCGTACCCGTCGCCTCACGTGTTCAGCAGCTGACTCGTTTTCGTAGGCGTCCTACCTCCCCAACTCCGCTTTCCGCTCTCCGCCGTTCGGGCGGCGCACTTCGTGCGCATACTGCGGGCTCAGTCGAGCGTTTGCTGCACAGGCTGGTCGGCGAGAGTGCGGAGCCGGGATTCAGCGATGGCCAGGTACGCCGGGTCGAGGTCGTAGCCGACATAGCGGCGGTCGGCGTTGACGGCGGCGACGGCGGTCGTGCCGGCACCCATGAACGGGTCGAGGACCACATCGCCGCGGTAGGTATACAAGTCGATCAGGCGTCGTGGCAGTTCGATCGGGAACGGCGCTGGGTGACCGATTCGTTTCGCCGATTCCGTACGCATCTCCCACGTGTCGAGCGTCCAGTCGATGAAATCCTGCTTGGCGATCGTGCTCTCGTGAGGCAGGCCGAGCGCTGCCCGTTGCTTGGGGTCGAGCGCCCGCTGCAGACGGCCCTTGCCGGCGATCACGATGCGTTCGGTGACGTCGCGAAGCGCCGGACTCGAGGCCTTCATGAACGAGCCCCATGCACAACTCCCACTGGCACCCTTGCCCTTGATCCACACGACCTCACCGCGTAGCAGGAATCCGACGTCGTCCTGCAGGATGCGGGTGACGTCGGCGGCCAGGCTGCGGTATGGCTTGCGTCCGAGGTTGGCGACGTTGACGGCGATCCGACCACCGGGCTCCATGACGCGCCAGCATTCCAGGAAGACGTCGCGGAGCATCATCAGATAGTCGACGTACGTCGCCGGGATCCCACCGCTGCCGAGTTCCAACTCGTAGTCCTTGCCGGCGAAATACGGCGGCGAGGTGACCACCAGGGCAACACTGTTGTCATCGACCTGGTGCATGTTGCGGGCATCACCGACGATCAATTCGTCGACGACTGCACAGGCGTTGATCGTCTCGTCGGCGAGCAGGACGGGCGGCTCGAATCGTTTGTAGAAGTCGGCTGCATCGTGGCCCTCGCGTTTGCCGGAACCGAACGACGACGTCGCCGTCGATGCCCGCCGCTTCCGCTTCAACTTTGGCCCTGGCGGCGGTTCCGGTTCCGATCTGCGTTCGGTCATGCCAGCGAATCCAGGATCACCTGAACGTCGTCCATCGTCGTCAGCGGGTTGACGAAACAGAAGCGCAGCACCGTTTCGCCGTCCCAGCTCGACGGCACGACGAAGGCCACCCCGTCGTACAGCGCCTTGTCGCTCCACGCGCCGTAATCGGCGCGAGTCCAGCCGATGCGGCGGAACATGACGATTGCCAGTTCCGGCTCGTTGATCAATTGCAAGTAGGCCGTGTTGGCGATCAACTTCGTCGCCCGCCGGGTGATGTCCAGCGTTTCCTCGATCGTCGCCGAGTAGGCGTCGGTGCCGTGCGTTGCCAGCGAGAACCAGAATGGCAGCCCCCTGGCGCGGCGGCTGAGATGGTGCGCGTAGTCGGATGGGTTCCACTCGTCGGAACCCGTCAGCACGTCGAGGTACTCCGCATGCTGCGTATGGGCGGCCTTGGCGATCGAAGGATCGCGGTAGATCAGGGCGCAGGAGTCGAACGGCGCGAAGAGCCATTTGTGCGGATCGACGATGAACGAGTCGGCCCGTTCGACACCGTCGTACAGGTGGCGGATGCTCGGAGCAGCGAGTCCTGCACCGCCATAGGCGCCGTCGACGTGGAACCAGATGCCGAGTGCCTCGGCGACGTCGGCCGCGCCGGCGAGGCCATCAATGACCCCGATGTTCGTCGTTCCGGACGTCGCTGCGATCACGCACAGTCGGGCCCGGTCGACATCGCTCAGCGAGTCGACAGCGGCGCGCAACGCCTCGCCGGTCATCCTGCCACGATCGTCCGTCGCGACTCGCAGGACGTCGGCGTCCATCACTCTGGCAGCCGATTTGATCGAGGAATGCGCCCCGCTCGACGCGGCGATCAGTGGTCTGGTCGCATCGTGAGCACCCTCAGCTCGCGAACGCCAATGATGTCGGGCAGCGACGAGTGCACTCAGATTGCCGGCGGTGCCTCCGCTGACGAACACCCCACCGGCACCCGCCGGAAAGCCGGCGAGGTCCGCGACCCAGCGCAATGCCTGGTTCTCGGCGAACACTGCGCCGGCACCCTCCATCCAACTACCCGCATAGATACTCGAAGCACCGACGAGCATGTCGAACAGCAGGCTGGCCTCTGTCGGTGCAGCCGGGATGAACGAGAGGAATCGCGGATTGTCGACGGAGATGCAGGCTGGGGCCAGTACGTCGACAAACAGGCGAAGCGCCTCCATCCCGCCGATACCGGCCGGCGTGATCGTCTGTCCGACCGCGGCGGTGAGTTCCGCAGGTGACATCGCATGATCGAGCGGAGGGTCGTCGAGGCGGGTTCGCTGGACGGAGTAATTCACAATCGCCTGTGTGAGCTCATCCGGAGCCTGGCCGTGGGTCGCGTGCACCAGGCCAGCATGCCAGGCCGTCAGCGGTCCCCGCGATTTACTCCTCGGTGCGAGGCTCGTTTGTCGGGCTCATGGTCTTCGCTCGTTGCTGGGCGCCTTGCTCTGCGCTCAGGCGTGGACGTCGGCGAGGTGGTGGATCGGGTCGTGGACCATGTATCGGGCGAAACTCTCGATCGTGAATGCCGCACCGTCGCTGCGCCGACCGGTCTGCTTCCACTGCTCGCCATCGACCTCGGCGAACGAGTCGGCGAGTTGCTGGGCGGCGATGACGAGTTCGCTGGCGACGACTACCGCATCCTGCTGGTCGTAGCGCTCGGCGACGGCCGTCGCGTCCTGATCCCAGTTCGGGAACAGCGGGTCGTCGTGGTCGAGCATCAGGTGCAGCCGGTAGTCGTAGAGGCTGAAGACGTCCCGCACGTGGCAGGCGTATTCGAGCGGTGACCAGATGCTCGAGGAAGGGCGCACGGTGACGTCGTCGCCTTCGAGCACCGACACCCAGCCGTCGGCATTGTCGGTGATCATCGTGGCGATCGCTGCGAGATCCACGGTTGCGGCGTCGAAACCGCATTCGGGACACGGCTTCGACAGCACCCACGTCCAGTCCCTGTCGTCAGGGACGATTGCATCTGCAGCTGCCATGACGACACTGTAGAAGCTGCCTCCTGCTGCCACCGACGAATTTCTGCGTATCGCGCGTCGTTCGGCCGGACTGCGCGGCCGTCCTCAGAGGTTGAGGTCGAGCAGTTCGCTGCCCTCGTTGCGGATCTCGGCGTCCCTGTAGAGGAACTGGCCGAGGATGAAGGCGCCGACGGCACCGGTCATGATGACGAGGATCGGCAAGATCAGGAGAACTGCGATGATCGCGATAGCACCGGCCATGGCTGCAATCTACTTCCTCGTCGCCAGTGAGGCGCACTCCGCGTGGCGGAAGCACTCGACCCAATGGTCGTTGACCATGCCGCACGCCTGCATCAGCGCATAACAGATCGTCGGCCCGACGAAGCGGAAACCGAGCTTCTTCAACGCTTTGCTCATCGCCTCACTTCGCTCCGTCGTCGCCAGAATCCCTGTGACGCCGAGTTGATGGTCGATCGGTGCTCCATCGACGAAGCTCCAGAGGAACTCGACCGGATCGTCGAGTTCGAGCCAGGCGCGGGCGTTACCGATCGTCGACGTGATCTTGCCGCGGTTGCGGATGATTCGGGGATCGAGCATCAACTCCTCGACATCGTCATTGGTCATCGCCGCCACGATGAGCGGATCGAAGCCCCTGAATGCGTGCCGGTAGCCGGCCTGGCGCATCAGAATCGTGTTCCACGAAAGGCCCGCCTGCGCGCCTTCGAGCGTCAGGAACTCGAACAGCGTCGTCGTGTCGTACTGCGGAACTCCCCAGACGGCGTCATGGTACGCGGCCATCGCCCCGCTACCGGTTCCCCACGGGCAGCGAACGCGACCAACCTCGCGGGGATCCGTCGAGGCTTCGTCATTGCTCATCCGGCGACCGTATCCCGCTGCCGATCACGTCCGAGGCGATGGGCGACGGCCCCACCGCAGACCCATCGAGTATTTCGTTCGCAGCGTCGCCCGAACGAGTATTTCCTTCGCGGCGTGGGGCCTGGTCCTACTCCATTGACGGAAATACTCGATGCGGGCTGGTGGTCAGGCGGGCTTGTAGGCCCAAGCTTCAATCTCAACGTGGGCGCCGGCGACGAGTGCTCCGCCCATCGTCGATCGCGCAGGGCGGTGTTCGCCGAAGACGCCGGCATAGACCTCGTTGAAGTCGGCGAAATCGGCGAGGTCGGTGAGGATGCACAGCGTCTTGACGACGTCGGTCAGCTCGGCACCGAACTCGGCGAGGCGGTCACTGACGTTCTGCAGGACCTGCGCCGTTTCCGCCTTGACTCCCCCTTCGACGAGCTTGCCGTCCGCAAGTCCCAGCTGACCGGAGGTGATGATCCAGTCTCCGGCACGAACGACGGGTGAGTACGGTCCAAGCGGTTTCGACATGGCCACGACCGTAGCGCCGTCAGCCCGACACTCGAACAACGGCCCCTCAGGCGGCGAGGAAGCCTGCTGCCGTCAGCACATTTTGCAGATCGGCTGCTGCGAAGACGCTGTCGATGCGTGCGATGATCACGCCGTCGGCACCGACAAGGAACAGACACGGCTCGAAGGTCAGCCCGAGCGAGTTGATCGCCGCTGTCGTCGTCTTGATGGTGTCATCGGTGTAGACCTCGGCGTGGACGATGGCGATATCGGCGCCGATCTTCTTCTGCGAATCGATGAGGAACTGCAGCCCGGGACCGCAGACACCGGTCTGGCAATATGCCGGTGTTCCGACATAGAAGAGCACTCGCTGCTTGGCGACGAGCGCGTCGGCGAGGCTGACGGTATGGAACGGGCACTGTGGCTTGTTCGTACAGACCGGGTTGACTCCCTGGCCGTTGGCGACGGTCGGAGTGACGATCGAAGGCAGTTTGTCGCCGGCGTACGGTACGTGTTCGGCCGAGCGGTCGAGCACCGAGAACGCCAGCGTGCGGTTCTGGCCGTCGATCTTCGCCCGCAGCTCGTACGACCCGACCTTGTCCAGTTTTAGATCGAATGGCCAGTAAGCCGTAGGCAGACCGTCGGCGTACATCGTCGCCGAAGCGTCGAGCAGCTTCTTGTTCGTCGTCAGGTCGTACACCTCCGCATCGATCTTCGCAGGACCCGTCTTCAGCAGCTGGGGCGATTGCCCATTCGTCGTCTGTGAGCCTGGATCCTGCGAGCCGAGAATTACGACGACGCGTTGCTGACCGACGAGCAGCGATTGCGAGTCGAAACGCGGCAGCATGTAAGGAGCAGAGCCCGCCGAGTCGCTCGACGAGGTCGAGCCACAGCCGACGAGTGCGACGCCGAGCCCAGCGCAGGCCACGAGGAACTCGGTTCTCGTCAGTTGATGCACGAGGTGCTCGTCAGATGATGCATGGAGCGAAGGTATCCGACGCTCAGCAGCGATACTGCGCGTGCGTCGGAACGCTCAGGGAGTGTTCAGCTGAAGCTGGAGCCGCAACCGCAGGTCTTGGTGGCATTGGGGTTGTCGATGCTGAAACCGGCTTGGGTGAGGCCGTCCTTGTAGTCGAGCGTGGCGCCGACGAGCATCTGTGCGCTCTGCGGATCCACGACGACGCGTACACCGCCATAGCTGAGCTGTTCATCGGTCGACTCGATGTCGCCATCGAAGAACATCTCGTACGAGAATCCGGAACAGCCACCGGGGCGGACTGCGACGCGCAACGCCAGCTCTGGCTGGTTCTCTGCCTCGAGCAGTTCCTTCACTTTATGAGCGGCGGTGTCGGTAAGAGTGATCACGATCTCAACCTCCTGAGGGTCTGCGAGACGCCGACGTTGCTGTACGCCGTGCTGCCAAGGCTAGCGAACAGAAGCGGACGCCGCACTCGACTGGCAGGCGAACAGGAGCTGGCGCCGCACTCACCTGGCTGGGCGAACGGAATGGCAACGGAACGGCTCGGGTTTTCGTTCCGTAGACTGGGGGTCGTGAGTGAACGGGCTTTCTCCAATCCCGGCGCTCCGCTCCAGGGCGACACTGTCGCCCTGCCAACGGTCGCCGAAATCACCGACCTGCTCCGTGCCGTCATCGACCCGGAATTGGGCGGCAACATCGTCGACCTCGGAATGGCGGGTCATGTCGCCATCTCACAGGAGGGTGTCGTCTCCGTCGGCGTCAAACTGACCATCCGTGGCTGCCCACTACGTGCACAGATCAAGAAGGACGTGGAGAGCAGGCTCGCCACTCATCCCGGCGTCACCAGGGTGACGATCGACTGGGGCGAGATGACTCCGTCAGAGCGAACCGAAGTGATGACGAAAGCTCGCTGGGCAGCCAGTCAGAATGCCCCCGACACCGAGATCCCGGCCTCGACTCGCGTCATCGCCATCGCCTCCGGCAAAGGTGGCGTCGGCAAGAGTTCGGTCACCGTCAACCTCGCTGCCTCGATCGCTGCGGCCGGCTACACCGTCGGCGTGCTCGATGCCGATATCTGGGGCTTCTCGATCCCGCGGATGCTCGGGGTCACCGATCGGCTCGAAGCCGAACGCGTCCCGGGCGTCGATCGTCCACTGATCATCCCCAACGAACGCAGGATCGGCCCAGGCCTGCTGAAGATCGTCTCCACAGGAATGCTCGTCGACGACGAGGGTACGGCACTGATGTGGCGCGGGCTGATGCTCACGAAAGCCGTCGAGCAGTTCCTACGCGACGTGCGCTGGGGTCACATGGACTACCTGCTGATCGACATGCCGCCAGGCACCGGCGATGTACAGATGGGTCTCGCCCGCATGTTGCCGCGCACTGACCTGATCATCGTCACGACTCCTGCGGTATCCGCGCAGAAAGTCGCCATCCGTGCCGCTGACATGGCACGTCGCTCGTTCCTCCGCGTCGCCGGCGTGATCGAGAACATGAGCTCGTTCACCTGCGATCACGGCGAGAGTTACCCGCTGTTCGGCACCGGCGGCGGACAGGCACTCGCCGGTGAGATCGGCGTCGAACTCCTCGGACAGATCCCGATCGAGGCAGCAGTCGCCTACGGCGGCGACCACGGCGAACCTGTCGCCCTGCTCGGGGAAGGCGCCGCTGCTGACGCCTTCAGGGCGATCGCCAACCTCATCGTCACCGACACAGTGCCACCGGTGCAGATGGCAGACTGTTCCGCCCGTGCCGAGCCGGAATCCGTCGGCGTCTCGATCCGCCGCCGAATCGCCTGATTGAAGAAACTGAGTCCACTGGCGCACCGCCGGCGGTGCAAATCCGTCCACAGAAACCTTCGCTCGTAGATTGAGGGGATGACCGAGGCAGCGACCCTTCGCAGATTGACCGAATTCAGCCACGGCGCTGGATGTGC
>JAYTOR010000065.1:0-36269 GCA_043747685.1 Actinomycetota bacterium | reverse complement strand
GCCAACGGTAGGCACCGGAATGTCACCGTGTCTGGCTCGTCGAAGTCGAGACGCTTCAGTGTCTTCCAGTCGATTGCGCCGAACGGCGTGGCGATGCGGCCGGGGTAACCGAGGGCGTAGCCGATCGGTAACCGCATGTCCGGCATCGACAACTGGGCGATCGTCGCCCCGTCGGTGAAGGTCGCCATCGAATGCACGATCGACTGCCGATGGACGACGACGTCGATCTGGTCGTAGGGGACACCGAAGAGTTCGTGCGCCTCGATCACCTCGAGACCCTTGTTCATCAGCGTCGAAGAGTCCACCGTGATCTTCGGTCCCATCGACCATGTCGGATGAGCAAGCGCCTGTTCGATGGTGATTTCGGCCAGTGCCTCGGCGGTTCGGCCGCGGAATGGGCCCCCACTGGCGGTGAGCACGAGGCTCGCCAGTTCCCGACCACCGTTGGGGAACTTCGACGCCCGCAGGCACTGGTGGATTGCGCAGTGTTCGGAATCGACCGGCACGATCTCGGCACCAACGGTCGAGCGGAGCGGCTGGACGATCGGGCCGGCGGCGATCAGGCTTTCCTTGTTGGCCAACGCCAGCCGCTTACCGGCACGCAGCGTTGCCAGCGTGACGGGCAGTCCGGCGAAGCCGACGACGCCGTTGACGACCACGTCGGCGAGAGCGACGATGTCGGAGAAGGTGTCGACGACATGGGCGAAGGGCAATGCGGCGGCGACCTCTCGGCGCCTCGATTCGTCGGCGACCGCCACGACCTCCGGACGGAATTCAAGCGCCTGGGCGATCAGCGTCTCGACTGATGACCCAACGCCGAGGGCGACGATCTCGTAGGCGTCACCATCGGCCCGGCTGTTTTCGGCACGAATGACGTCGAGCGTCTGCCTGCCGATCGAACCGGTCGAACCGGCAATGGCGACACGAACGGTACCCACTCGATCAGTCTACGAGCAACCCAATGAGAGCAACCTGAGACACCTGCTCGCGTGCAACGCCCAATACCGAGCGATGGGTCAGAACGTGGACGTGGTGTCCACAAAGTGACAGTGCACTCCGAGTTTTCGAGAAGATGGTGCGAGCCGCTATTTGTGCAGGTAGGGCTGCAGGATCTGCAGCATGTAGTACGCCGCCGGTAGGGCGAAGAGGAAGCCATCGAAACGGTCGAGGATGCCCCCATGACCTGGCAACAACGTGCCGAAATCCTTGATGTCGAGATTGCGTTTGAACATCGATTCGGTCAGATCGCCGATCGGAGCGACGATGGCGATGACGATGGCGAAGATGATCAGGTCGCCGAGACCCTTCCACGTCTGCGTCTTGCTGTTCACCACATGGACGAGCACGAGCGCAAGGATCGTGAAGATGATCCCGCCGACCAGACCTTCGACTGTCTTGTTCGGGCTGATCCATCCGCGTAGCGGCGTGCGGCCGGCGAACGAGCCGATGACCAGCGCTCCGACGTCCGTCGCCACGACGGCGATCGCCACGTAGAGCAGCGTGTCTGTTCCGACGTGCTTGAGTCCGAAGAGGTGATTGCCCTGCTGCAGGATCAGCGCAGCGTGCGAACCGAGCACACCGATCCAGACGACACCAAGCAGGGTGATTGCCGTATTCGGCAACGGTCCGCTCTGCACACTGTCGTTGGAAATCGCCGTCACCGCCGTGCCACCGAAGGCGAGCACGACGACGAGCATGATGCCGAGCGTTCCCTGCCAGTACGCCGCGAGCGGCATGACAGCACACGCGGCGATACCGACGACGCTGGCTGGTCGGTACCCGCGTTCGGTTGCCTTGTCGTAGAACTCGACAGCTGCAAGACCGAGGATGGCGACGATCAGGCCGAGAACGGCGACGGCGCGGATCCGCAACAGCAGGAAGAAAACTGCGGCCATGACAAGGCCTGCGAAGATCGCCGCCGGCATGTTTCGTCCGCCGACGCCGGGCTTCGAGCCATTCTGGCGCGCCACGGGCGCACCAGGACGGCCGCCGAGTGAGCCGGGCGGGACGCTCTGGCCCGGTGGACGGCGGCGATTGCCGGGACCCGCAGCGCGCTCGCTCGGGCGTTCCTCCGGCCTGCCGGAGGAACGGCGTTGACGATCGCCCGGTGCGCCCTGGCGGGGAATCGAGCCGGACGGTGACGTCGGGTCGGTGCCGATCTGGATCGGCTCACGGGCTCGTGGCCCCGTGGGCGCCGACAACGCCTCCGTCGGCGGCGCGGGCGGCAGAGCGGCCGCCGATCCAGCGCTGCCAGGAAACAGCGGCTCATCATCGAATGGCCGATCATGGGCACCGGTCACCTCTGGGGGGCCAGACGGCAACACCGGGGGTGCTGGCACGACGTCGTGAGGTCCGGTCGGAGCGGAACCGGCATCATCTCGCCACACGGGGACCTGCTGCGAGAAACTCGACCAGATGTCGAGATCGTCAGTCGGATCCTTGCCAACGGTGATACGCGGCACCTCACCGGTCGGCGGGGCCGTCCAGTGAGGGAGCGGGCCGGTCTCGTCCGGTCCGAAGCGGAGCGGGCCGGAGCTCGGGTCTCGGGCCGTCGTGGGGCGCGAACCGTCTTTGGGTTCGAGGCTGGACCACTCGTCAAAGTCGTCCGAATCATCCTGGCGCTCTGGGCGCCACATGTTGTCGGTCATACCAATACCCCCTGGGTCTCAGACTTCGAGAAGCTCCTGCTCCTTGCGACCGACTGCTTTGTCAATGGCATCAACGTGGTCATGGGTGATCTTCTCGAGTTCCTTTTCGGCTCGTTCCAGTTCGTCTGCCGAGATGTCCTTGAGCTTTTCAGAAGCTTCGAGGTCTTTGCGGGCATCTCGCCGAATATTGCGCACGGCAACTCGCCCGTCTTCTGCCATGTTCTTGACGACTTTGACGTATTCCTTGCGCCGTTCAGCGGTGAGCGGGGGCAGGTTGAGGCGGATCACGACACCGTCGTTGTTCGGGGAGACGCCGAGGTCGCTGTCGCGGATCGCCTTTTCGATGGCACCGAGCGTCGAACGATCGTGCGGCTTGATGACGAGCTGGCGAGCCTCCGGCACCTGGAACGAGGCGAGCTGCTGCAACGGCACGTTCGCACCGTAGTAGCTGATCGTCAACTGATCGACGAGGGCGGCATTCGCCCGGCCAGTCCGTACAGACGCGAACTGATTCTGCGTGTGCTCGATCGCCTTCTCCATCTTGTCGATGGCTTCGAGCAGGGTGTCCTCAGTCACCCAACAAGCGTACCGACGTGTTGACCTTCGAGTAGGGATCTCACATTGCCCCCTGCAAGCAGGTCGAACACCACGATCGGAATATGCTGATCCATGCAGAAGGTGATGGCGGTCGAATCCATCACTTTGAGACCCTTGTTGATGACGTCGATATACGAGATGTGCTCGAATCGGGTCGCCGTCGGATCGAGCTTGGGATCGGCGGTGTAGATGCCGTCGACACCGGAATGGGTCCCTTTGAGGATCACGCCGGCTTCGAGTTCGGCTGCGCGCAGCGCCGCAGCGGTGTCGGTCGTGAAGAACGGGTTGCCGGTACCGCCGGCGAGAATGACGACGCGACCCTTGCTGAGGTGGCGCAGGGCTCGTCGACGGATGTATGGCTCCGCGACCTTCGGCATTTCGACGGCGGTCATCACGCGGCTGTCCTGGCCGACACGCTCGAGCGCGTCCTGTAATGCCAGACCGTTCATGACGGTGGCGATCATTCCCATATGGTCCGCTTGGGCCTGATCCATGCCCTGGCCGGCACCTTTGACGCCACGCCAGAAGTTGCCGCCGCCGACGACGATCGAGATATCGACCTCGAACGTCGATTTGACATCACGCAGTTCCGTGGCGATCTGCTCCAACGTCTCGGTATTCAGACCGAAGCCGGACGGTTCGGCGAGCGCCTCGCCAGACAACTTGAGAACGACACGGGCCCAACGGGCCGATCGGCGCTGCTGTTCCGGCGAGGCGTCGGTCATGCTGTGGTCAGGCGCCGATCTCGACCTGGGCGAAGCGGACGATCGTCGCCCCGTTGAGGAGCTGCTTGATCGACATCTTGTCGTCCTTGGCGTACGGCTGGTCGAGCAGCGCGACATCTTTGAAGAAGCCCTGGATACGGCCTTCGACGATCTTCGGGACTGCCGCTGCCGGCTTGCCCTCGTTGAAGGTGATCATCTCGAGCGTGGCGCGCTCTTTGGCGACGACATCCTCGGGGATGTCCTCGCGTGCGAGATATTTCGGACGGGCGAAAGCGATGTGCACGGCGATGTCGTGAGCGAGTTCGGACGAACCACCTGCGAGCTCGACAAGCGTGGCGTTGACGCCGCGGCCGCCCTGCACATGGATGTAGGACTCGAGGCTGTTGCCCTCTGCCGCTTCGAACCGGACGACTTCGCCGAGTTCGATGTTCTCCTTGAGGGTGATCTTCAGGTTGTCGAGGATCTCGGCGCGTTCCTTGACAGCGTCTGTGCCCTTGACGGCGACGAGCGCAGCGAGGGTCTGTGCCTCGGCCTTGAAGTGCTCCGAACCGGCGACGAAGTCGGTTTCCGACTTCAGCTTGACGATCGCGCCGACCTTGCTGTCGACGACGAGGGCCACGGTGCCCTGGGCGTTTTCGCGATCCTCACGCTTGGCGGAGGCTGCAAGACCCTTCTCACGAAGCCACTGGGCTGCGGCTTCGGCGTTGCCGTCATTGGCTTCGAGGGCGCGCTTGGCGTCCATCATGCCAGCGCCTGTCGACTGGCGCAGGGCCTGTGCGTCTTTGGCAGTGAATGCCATTGTTCAGCTCTCCAGTGCTTCGAGGGTCTCGGAGGAATCGGCGACGGTTTCAGAGAGCGGCTCGGAGACGTCGATCAGTGTCGCAACGGAGCCGGCTTCGGCTGCTGTTTCCTCGCCGGCTTCGGCGACATCGGCGACATCGGCGACAGGGGCAGTCTTGGCAACGGCGAGGCGGGCCTCACGCTCCTGCTGGGCCTGCGCCGCCTGGCGGCGGGCGTCGGTCTGCTGGGCGTAGAACACGGCTTCCTCGTCGGCGTTGCGCTTCGGGGTGACGCCAGGGTGCTTCTTCGAGTAGATGAAGCGGCCCTCGTCGACGGCATCAGCGATGACTCGGCACAGCAGGCTCGTCGAGCGGATGGCGTCATCGTTGCCGGGAATCGGGAAGGTGACGACATCGGGATCGACATTGGTGTCGACGACGGCGATGACCGGGATGCCGAGCTTGTTCGACTCGGTGACGGCGATGTGCTCCTTCTTCGTGTCGAGGATGAACACGGCGTCCGGGCGCTTGGCAAGCCCGCGAATGCCTCCGAGGTTCTTCTGCAGCTTGGTGAGCTCGCGGCTCAGCAGAAGGGCCTCTTTCTTCGGCATGGCGTCGAATTCGCCGCTCGTCTTCATGCGCTCGTATTCCTGCATTTTCGAGACCCGCTTGGCGATCGTCTCGAAGTTCGTCAGCATCCCGCCGAGCCAACGCTCGTTGATGTACGGCATGCCGGACTTCTCGGCGAAGCTGCGTACCGGGTCCTGCGCTGAGTTCTTCGTACCGATGAATAGAATCGTGCCGCCCTCGGCAACGAGATCGCGCACGTAGGCGTAGGCGTCGTTGATACGCGTCAGCGTCTGGTTGAGATCGATGATGTAGATGCCGTTGCGCTCGCCAAAAATGAATCGCTTCATCTTTGGGTTCCAACGGCGGGTCTGATGTCCGAAATGGACGCCGGCTTCGAGCAGCTGGCGCATGGTGACTACGGCCATGACAATGATCTCCTCTCCTGTGGTTGATTGAGCGACACCGTCCAGCGCCCGTTCGGGCGACCACAGGGGGACGGCGCACTGGTCTGACGTGTGCACTGTGACAACGGATCCCACGCGGGAAACCGGGAGCGAATTGTACCGGCGGAGCGAGGATTCGGTTGAGTTTTCAGGTCAGTCAGTAGATTCGGGTGAAGTGTCAGCGGCAGACGTGCGTCGCCGTTGGGGGGGCATGCCGGTTGGCACCGTCGAGCGGCACGAGGTACGGGCGGACGACGATGCGGCCGAGCAGCGGTGCCGGGTCGAGGTAGTCGTCCCGAAGGCGAAGGCCGAAGAACAGACGGTCGGTGGTCACTCCGATGAGGTGACCGGAATTGATCATGTCGCCCCGACGAACGCTGGTGCTGGCCAGCCGGCCATACGTCGTGCGATACCCGTCGAGGTGTTCGACCACGACGTACAGCGTGTTGGCGACCGAACCGGCAAATGAGACGGTGCCGGCGGCCGCTGATGTCACTGCTGTACCGGCGGGCGGTTCGTACTCGATCCCCCGATTTCCTGGACAGTACGAGCACCCGGGGTCGCGGAAGGGATCGACGACCGCGGCACGTACAGGTGGCACCAGACACGGCGTCGCACCGACCAACATGCTGAAAAACAATGATGACAACATTCGATGCTGCCTCCTCCGGAATCGTTCGGCAACGGACCGGTCAGGCCCGGGGGTGCGTCCGCTCGTAGACGGAGCGCAGGCGTTCCTTACTGACGTGCGTATATCGCTGGGTCGTGGCGACGTCGCTGTGGCCGAGCAGTTCCTGGACGACCCGCAGGTCGGCACCGCCGTCGAGCAGGTGGGTTGCGAAGGTATGCCGCAATGCATGTGGGTGAGTCGGATCACTTGCCCGATCGTCGATGATCCGGCGCACATCCCGCGGTGTCAGTCGTTTGTTCCGGCGGTTGTAGAACAGTGCCACTGGGTCGTCCGGAACACTCCCCACGCTTGTCGTTCGCACCCCGAGCCACGCCCGGAGGGCGGCGACGGACGGTTCGGACAGCGGAACGCGGCGCTGTTTCGAACCCTTTCCCCAGACCACTGCCGCACCGGCGCCGAGGTCGAGGTCATCGACGTTTAGACCGCACAACTCCGAAACGCGGACACCGCTGCCGTACAACACCTCGAGGATCGAGTCGTCACGAAGACGGATCCACTGCGGAGTGTCGAGCTGGAGAGGGTCAGCGGTGTCCGGCTCGAGCAGGTGCTGCAGTTCCGCCCGATCGAGGATGCGCGGTAACCGCCCCGTGCCGCCCTGGGTATGGATGGAAACCGACGGATCGGTGGGGATCAGTCCTCGACGCCGGCACCAGTTGAAATAGCGTCGCAACGCAGCCGTCTTCCTGGTCACCGACCGTCTTGCGTATTGCTGCGTTGTCAGGTCAGCCAGATAGCGCCGGATGACCTGCTTGTCGACATCGACCGGATTGTCGATCCCGGACGTCGCCACCCACTCGACGAATGCTGCGAGATCGGATCGATAGGCGGCGATGGTGTTGTCCGACAACGCAACGAGCGAGTTGGCGAAGTCGTCCTGATGCCAGCTCACCTGTTGCAAGGTACCGCCGACACCCTGTGCGGATGCTGGACCCCCGCCCACCTGCGCCGCGCCGGTATGGCGATTCATCGATCGGCGGGCTGGCATCAGACCTCGAGCCGGTCGATCGCCAGCGTGTTGACGCCCATCGGTTCGAACCAGCCTCCGTTGGCGACGATCCAACCGTTGGCTTCGAGCCGGCCGAGGGCCATCGCCACGTCGGCGAGCGACAGCGCAGCCCGGTCGACGATCTCGTCGAGGCACAGCGCGTCACCGTTGAACGCTTCGAAGATCCGTTGGTCGCCCTCCGATGGGATCGGACGCGGATCGAAGACGAGTTGACCCTGTCGTTTCGTCGACAGGCCGAGCGCGACCAGCACGTCGTCGGTATCGCAGACCGGCCTCGCCCCGTCGGCGATGATCTGGTTCGTTCCCTCAGCTGCCTTGTTCAGCGGCGATCCTGGAACTGCGAGCACATCGATCTGACGTCGCATGGCTTCGCGGACGGTGATCATCGACCCTCCTTTGGCGCGGGATTCGACAACGATCAACGCCTCGCTCAACGCTGCAAGAATGCGATTCCGGGCTGGGAAGAACTCGGCGTACGGCGGTGAACCCGGCGGGTGCTCGGAGATCAGGGCACCACGCTCGATGACCTGCGCCCAGAGCCGTGCGTGGTCCGACGGGAAGGGAACGTCAGGGCCAGATGCAACGACGGCGACGGGCGGGACCCCGTCACCATCGATCACGCCACGGTGTGCTGCGCCATCGATGCCGCGCGCCAGGCCGGAGATGACGACCACGCCAGCGTGCGACAACTCGCTGCCGAGGCGGTACGCCAGCCGGCGGCCGCCCTCGGTCGCGTTGCGCGTGCCGATGATGCCGGCTCGACGGTGTCCGAGTATCGAGAGGTCGCCGCGGACGAAGATGACGCTCGGAGCAGCATAGTCTGCAGCGAGCAGCGCCGGGTAGCCGCCGTGCCCGATGATCAGCACCGCAGTGTTCGTCCGAACGCACCGGTCCCAGACGAGCGCTGGATGGCGTTCGGCGCCACTCGATCGGAATTTGTCGATCACGTCGCGCTTGGCGAGCAGCGGGGCGACCGCCGGATGTGGTGGCGATGTGCCGTTGACGACGCTCCATGCCTCTGCCGGACCGTGGTGCGCAATCAGCAACCTCAACCGTGCCGGTGTCATCGCCGACAGCCCGGCAAGTGCCGCTGCGTACGCTTCTGCGGGCAACGATTCGGTCACGCGACCCGCTCCAGATGGGAACGATCGATGTCGACACGCAGGCTCAGTGCGGCGGCGACATGGCCGACTTCGACCATCTCGAAGTCGCCTTCGAGATCGGCGATCGTACGGGCGACACGGCGGATTCGATGCAGTCCCCGACCCGACAGCCTGCCTTTTTCGAGCTCGGATCGCAGCAGTTCGCGCGCTGCGTCCCGCAGCGGTGCGACGTCGTCCAACATCGCCACTTCGAGTTCGCCGTTCAGGCCGTATCCCCGCTCTAGCATTCGCTCTCGGGCAATCGTGACCCGCGCTCTGACCTGTTCGGTGGATTCGCCGCCGGCAAGCGACAGCAACGTCTCGGTCGTCGGCCTGGCGACGGTGACACGGAGATCGAAGCGGTCGAGCAGCGGACCGGAGAGCCTTCGTAGGTATCGCTCCTTTGCGGTCTGACGGCAGGTGCACCCACCGGGGCGCGCCTCCCCGCAGGGGCATGGATTCGTCGCCGCGACCAGCGTGACGTTCGCTGGAATGGTGACGGCTTCGCGGGCACGTGAGATGCGCACGACCCCCTCCTCCAACGGTTGGCGGAGACCGTCGAGCACGACGGGGGAGAACTCCGCCATCTCGTCGAGGAACAACACGCCGTTGTTGGCCAAGCTGACCTCCCCTGGCCGGATGTAACTGGAACCACCACCGACCATCGCCACGGTCGATGATGTCTGGTGCGGCGAGCGGAACGGCGGGAAGCGGATCAGGCCGCCGGCCGGCAGCGTGACTCCCGCAGCCGAATGGATGACGGTGGTCTCGAACGACTGGGCATGCGTCAACGGCGGCAGCAGGCCTGTCAGTCGTTTGGCGAGCATCGTCTTGCCGGCCCCCGGCGGGCCGACGAGCAGCACGTGGTGATGCCCGGCGGCGGCGATCTCCAGCGCCCGTCTGGCATGCGGCTGACCTCGTACGTCACTGAGATCGGGAGGCGGCAGCGGTTCTTCGAGCCAATCGACGAGCGGGAGCGGTGGCCACGGTTCGTCGTCTCGGAGCACGGTCAAGAGTTCGCCAAGCGTGGCGACGGCGTGCACCGTCCTGGTTGTCGCGATCCGCGCCGACGGCACGTCCCGGCGGGCGACGACCGGGTCGACGTCTCCGAGCGCAGCAACTAAGGGAACAGCACCGGTCACGGCGCGGACGCTGCCGTCGAGTCCCAATTCACCGACGAACCCGAGATCTTCGATGCGCACCGCCGGGATGACACCGTCGGCGACGAGAATGCCCACGGCCAGCGGGAGGTCGAGACCGACGCCGTTCTTGCGCAGCGAACCCGGCGCCAGGTTGACGGTGATGCGGTGAGCCGGCCACGAATGTCCGCTCGACAGGATGGCGGCGCGCACCCGGTCGTGTGATTCACGACATGCGGCGTCGGGGAGCCCGACAATCGAGAATCCTGGAAGTCCGACACCGACGTGGACCTCGACAACGATCGGCTGACCGGTTGAACCGGTGACGCAGGCAGAACGTACGGCGGCAAGCATGCTGACCTCCTGGATCCGAAGCCGCAGGGGCGCCGGGACAGGTGAATATTCATTGAGGGAGGGCGGCAACACCCACGAGGTCGAGCAGTTCGGACAGTATCGCCGTCTTCTTCGAATTCATCCGTACCACCGACTCCCACCGAGATTTTGTTCGACGGTCCGCAGATGGTTTGCAGATGGTCCGCAGACGGTCCCTCGGCGGAACCGCAGTACCGCAACGGTGACCCGACGGTCGCGTCGACACCTGACCGACGAGACCAGCCGCGGTGCAGGCAGCGGATGCCACTGCAACGCCGGCCCCATCGGCGACAATGGGCCGATGCATCTGCAACGGCTCACGCAACGCGCCCTCACCTGCGCGATCGTGTGCGGTGTCGGCATGAGCATGCTTGCCAGTTGCGACCGGGGTTCGCTCCACGACTCGCTGACATATTGCAACTATCTCGCCGCGCATCTGACCGACCTCGCGAAGACTCCGGCTACGCCTGCCGATGTCGACGCCGAGGTCACGCTGTACACGACGATCAAGGCGAAGGCTCCCGTTGCTGTCGATCGGCAGTGGCAGCAGATTGCCTCACTCCTGAGCGAAGCATCGAGGATCGACTTGAACGATGCGGTCGCCAGGCAGAAGCTGACCGACGACACGTATATCGCCGAACGCTCGATGAAGGAGATCAGCGATCACGCCGGAGCCGTGTGCGGCCTGGTGCTGCCATCCGTTGGATCGGTGACCCCCTCGTCCCCGCTGCCACCACCTCCGTCCACGCCCACGCCGAAGTCGACCCCGGCGAGCAAATCCCCGCCGGTGACCATCGACCCGAACGCGCCGACGTTCCCTCCGGCTGAGACGCTTCCGCGGCCTGGTGCCACTCCTCCGTTCGGCACCGTGCCTCCGACTGACACCCTACCCGTGAGCGCTACGGCGGCGCCGGGAACCAGCCGGTAGACCGGACCGGAGATGCGACGCTGGCACCGCATATCGCAGCTGCTGCGATATGCGGTGCCAGCGTTGGCTGGGTGGCGAACGCGCCGCCTATGCGAGCTGAGTTGTGGTCAGCGAATCTCGCCGCGACGCACGATGACCTGGTCGCAGAGGCCGTAGGCGGTGGCGGCCTCAGCGGTGAACCACCGGTCGCGCTCGGAGTCGATGGCGATCTGCTCGACCGTCTGGCCCGAGTGCTGGGAGATCAGTTCGGCCATGCGCTTCTTGGTGTACGTGTGCTGCTCCGCCTGAATGGCAATGTCCGAGGCCTGGCCGCGCAGGCCGGCCGACGGCTGGTGCATCATGATGCGCGTGTTCGGCAGCGTGTAACGCTTGCCTGGCGTGCCGGCGGTGAGCAGGAACTGACCCATCGAAGCTGCAAGGCCGAGGCAGACCGTGGCGACATCGCTGCCGACGAAGTTCATCGTGTCGTAGATCGCCATGCCGGCGGTCACCGATCCGCCAGGGCTGTTGATGTACAGCCAGATATCGGCACCTGGCTCTTCGGCATCGAGATAGAGCAGCTGTGCGCAGATGTTGTTGGCGATGTCGTCGTCGACGGGAACGCCGAGCATGACGACCCGGCTCTTGAGCAAACGGGTGAAGATGTCGGAGCGGGGGTCGCCAGCGCCGTCGAGCGCGTTCGGAACCATGATTTCGGCCATGCCCCCGAGGCTAGCGGCGCGTTTCCACGCGCGTCCCGGCTCAGGCAGGTCCACGGATCACTCGGGGCGAGAGGGAAGGACCCTGGCCGGGTTGCCGACGACCGTGACGCCGGCAGGGACGTCGCTGATCACGACCGCGCCGGCACCGACGATCGAGCCGTCTCCGATGCTGACGCCCGGGATCACGCTCGCGCCGACGCCGACGAGCACGCCGGCACCGATGCGGACACCACCACAGATCGCCGCGCCAGGACCGACGTGCCCGCCCGCTGCGACCACACAGTCGTGATCGATCGAAGCATTCGTGTTGACGATCACACCGTCACCGAGCGTCGTCCCGGCGTTGACGACTGCACCCGCCATGACAGCGACGCCTTCCCCGAGTAGAACGCTCGGTGAGATCACGGCGTGCAGACTGACGGCATTGACGAGGTTCAGACCGGCACGTCTGACGGCTGCACACCAGCGCAACCGGCCGGCGTTGTCGCCGATCGCAACGAAGGCCGCTGACACCGAAGCCGCGTCGATCACGGCGTGGAGTTCGTCGTCTCGACCGAGCACGTCGAGCCCGAGTCCAGGGACCGCCGATCCGTCTCTGCTGATACACCCGACGACTTCGAACCCGAACTCGTCACGCAGCGCATCGAGGCACACGCGGGCATGACCCCCAGCTCCGACGACCAGCAAGCGCGCAGGTTCCACGGAGTCAATCTCGCCCATCCTCGGCGGAGATGCCAATTCGAACGATCGCCATTGCGATCAAATCTCACGGCCACCGTCCGGTTCGATTTCGAACAGTGCCAATTGTCCGCTGAGTACGTGGACATCGGCGGCAATGTCCAGACAGGCGTCGAGCGGATCGAGGAGGAGGACGATCGATCCGATCGACACGCGTGCGGGTTCCGGACCCACGGCGACAAGCCCGAAGTCGACCGAGCCGGCGGCGCGGCGGACGACCGACGGTGTCGCAGATCGAGCGCCGTTCGAATCGACGGCTCGGGAGTGTCGCGGCGCGGCGTCGGCGGCGACGCCGGCGATCGGGGCCACGATGTCCATCCGACCCGTGACGTGCCCTCGGCGCGTCATCAGATTGAGGTCTCGGACGGCCCCACTGATCAGCCGGGCCGACGTGAGCGCATCACCGGAAAACACCAACGGTTGCATCGGCCAGAGGACCTGCTCGACTCCGTCATTCAGCAGTATCATCCCGGCACCCTCGACCACGGCGATTCGACGGTCGATGCCGGGTAGCGACGAGAAGGGGCCATCCGTATCGACGGTCGCGATGGAGAGCCGCCAGTCCCACGGCTGCTCGGACGGACGAATTGCCACACCCGAGCGCGCACAGTCGTCCTCATCGTCTCTATCGTGGTCGTCACGGAGGCGTCCCGTCGCGACCTCGAGTGTCACCCCTGTGCCGTTGCGCCACGGCATGCTCCGATGCTCTGACAACCGTTGCACCCGCACTATGAGGTGCTCGGCCGCTCGACACCGCTGAAGACGACGGCGACGCGTTCGTCGGGGCCGATCTGCTCGATGATCGCCAGCAAGCCGGCCAACCCGGCGGTCCCCGTCGCGCTGACATCGATACCCGACTTCGTGCGGCCGAGCCCATACGCCGCAACGATTTCCGGCTCGGTCGCGGTGATCGGCCATCCGTTGGATCGCACCATCGCCTCGAAGACGCCGAGCCAGTCGTACGTCTCGTCGTCGAGTATCCCATCGGCGACAGACTTCGGCTCGGTCCCCCACGGCCACATCAGCTCGGCCCAGTGCCAGGCAGCCGCATGCATATCGGCATCGGCAGCCATTGCCAACGCCCAGGCGCGACTGAGCGGCGCGCAGCCCTCCGTCTGCACCATGTGGAATTTGTCCACCGGAGCGGACACGCCGAGGCACGACGCCAACGCCCCACCGCCGACCTGCACGAACATCCGATCGATGCCGATACCCGAGTGGCGTGCCTGCCATCCGATCTCCCAACCGATCGTCCTGCCGCCGTCGAGGCAGGTCACGTTCTCGGTGCCCTGAACGCTGAAGGGGATTGCGCCGCCGGCGACTGCCCGACGGAACTCTCGGATGCATGGATCTCCTGGTGGATCGCCCTCGAGTCGTTCGCATCGGATGATGACAGCGTCGAGCGCCGACAACATGTCGACGACCGTGCCGCCGGCCCAGTGCGGCACGAAGACCTGGATCGGCCAGCGCGCCGCAGCAGCAATGGTCGCCGCTGCGATCGCAGCGTTGCCGCACGAGGCAATCGCCAACGCCGGCCGATTGGAGCGACCGCTCCACGGCGCAAGACTCCTCGATTCAGCAAGTCGCAATTGCAACATCGTCGTGAACAGGTGACGGGCCTTGTGACTCCCCCCGACGTTGTTCGTCTCGTCCTTGATCCAGACGCCGCCCGTCTCGTTGAAGCCGAGGGCCGCCGAAACACCGTCGTTGCGGGTGAACGGCGTGAAGCGGAATCCACTGCCGGCAACGGCGGCGATGTCGTCGTCGAGTGCAGTGATCGCTGCGATCCTGTCTTCGGCCGAGACGCCCACCTGCTGGGCGAAGGCGTCCCACGTCAGCCGTTCGCGGAAGGCGAGGAACGGGTTGGCGGATTCGGAATCGACGGATTCGCGCGATCCGATGACGGCGAGCGCATGATGGCGATCGAAGTTGTTGGCCCGCTGGCATCGCCACGGCAGCGGGGTGGCGATCGGCAACTCTGCGGCGCAGACACGGCAGCAGTACCGCTGCGATGCCGGTTGCCAGCTCTCGTTCACGATGCAATCATGTCTGCGTCGGCCGCTGTTTCCGTGCTCTGCTTCGCCGTCATTTCCACCGTCAGGAACTGGCAGCGACTCGGTCGTTGAACTCACCGATCATCTCGTCCCAAATCGGCAGGTAACGGCGCAGGCCCTTCCAGAACGTCTGCGAGCGGCGGGCTTCGAAGACATCGAACGGTGTTCCCTGCTGTTCGACCCACGTGTAGTACCCGAGGTTGAAGATGCGGTTCTTGTCCTTCTCGGTCAACTCGATCGCCTCGACCTCCGGAACGCCCCCGAGGTGCTGGCCCCACACTGCTGCGGCGTCCATGTTGGTGAAGCCCCCTCCGAAGTCGCGTGCGATGATCTTCGCTCGCTCGCTCGGGTACAGCGCAGCGCCGTCGGTCGCCACGGTGATGATCGCCTCGTCTGGGCCGAGGCCGAGGACATGGGCCGTCTTGATCGCCGCGAGGACGTTGCAGATACTCGAGAGCCCGAAATGCTGCAGCGTCGCCAGTACCGATTGCGGAACGAGGCGGCGGTCTGCGAGGTAGCCGAGACCGTCGTCGTCGTTGAACATGACCTGCAATTGGTCGGTCGCCTTGTCGCTGACACCGACGACGAGATCCGTGTTCATCACATTGTGGATGAGCGGAATGTGCTTGTCGCCGATGCCCTGGATGTTGTGCTCCCCGAACCCGTTCTCCAGCATCGTCGGGCACTCGAGCGCTTCGACGGCGACGATCTTCGTACCGTACGTCTCCTTCAGACGGTCGCCTGCAGCGATCGTTCCGGCCGAGCCTGTGGCTGACGTGAACGCTGCAAGACGCAGGCCCGGGTTGGCCGCAGCGACGTGATCGAAGACGTCTGCGAGCGCCCGTCCCGTGACCTCGTAGTGGCCGAGATGGTTGCCGAGTTCGGCGAACTGGTTGAAGACGAAGTTCGTCGGGTCCTTGGCCAGCGCATTGCAGGCGTCGTAGATCTCCTTGACGTTGCTCTCCGTGCCGGCGGTCTTGATGACGTCGTCCGCAGGGTTGAAACACCATTGATCGAGCCAGTCGAACCGTTCCTGACTCATCCCTGCAGGCAGAATCGCCACGCCACGGCAATCCATCAGCCGGCTGATGGCGATGCCGCCACGCGCATAGTTGCCGGTCGACGGCCAGATCGCCCGGTGGCGTGTCGGATCGAACTGCCCGGTGATCACGCGCGGGGCGAGGCAGGCGTATGCAGCGAGCACCTTGTGGGCGGTGATCATCGGGAAGCGGTCGCCGAAGACGACGATGATCGGGCTGTCGACGCCGGTCAGTTCCTTCGGCAGCACGACGTGGTCCGGGACGTCGACACGCTTGCCTGCGATGTCGTTGTACCAGTGGACGCGGAAGAGGTTGTGCGGATCGGGGGCGTTCTTGTCGATACCGTCGAGCAGCGTCTGGTCGATCGTCGACGGATCGGCGAGTTCAGCGAACGTCGGCAGCACGATCCGGCGATCGCGGAAACGTTCGACGCTCCGCTCCAGCGAATCGGCGTCGATGACCGTGTCGGCGAGTCCGAGCTGGTCGAGGTATGCGGCGTCAACAACGGAAGTACTCACGTTGACACTTTGTCAAACTTCTGCCGGTTTCCACGCAGCAACACCTGGATTCGGATGACGGCTCGATGAAATGTCCCCGGACGATCCGTGCTGGACGACTCGATCTCAGTCAGCGAACAGCTCCTCGCCACGGCGTAGCCGTACGGCGGTAGCGTCGATACTCGACAGCTCCCGCCTGGTAGGGGTATGCGCGGCGAGGAAGCGCGTGACGCCGACGAGGATTGCCGAGGATTCTTCGGAGTCGGCCGGCCACGACATCGCTTGGCGGACCCCGGCTTCCAGCGATTGGTACATGTGGAAGCCGGCGTCCTCCCGCAACAACGCCTTCCCGAGCGCGGCGATCACCGCTGACCGGTCCGACCGACTTGACCCGGCGACGATCGCAGCTGCCTGCTCGATATTGCCCTGGAGATCCCAACACTTGTCGAGTTCATCGAGAGCATCGAACCGCGCAGTCGGAAATCGGGCAGCCGGAACGTTGAGGAAACGGTCGAGGTAGACACGCATCGCCCCGTGGACAATGGCTCGCGCGGCCGGCGTGTCGTGATGGCGGACGATGGCCTGGTGGACGGCGTTGGTGAACGTCAGGGTGTGGTGAACCGTATCCCAGTCACCCTGTTCGTTGTTGTGGTGGAACCGTACGAGACGCAGAGCAGCGGCGAGAGCCACCGCTCGTGCGAGTTGCTCCGAGCTGGCGCCGGCGTTGCGAGCGACGACGAGGGCGTCCGCAACCGCTTGCGGATCGTCGACGAGCAACTCGTAGCCGAGGCGACCCATCGCCGGCTCGAAGTCGTCGGCGTCCACCGCCACCGAGGAGGCAGCGATCGCCGACTGCGTCACTGCTGCCAGGGCGACGAGATCGTGGGGATGGTTCCACTCGCTCAACTCCTCGGACCGCTCGGCTCGACAGGTCTGGGCGACGAGTGAGGTCAGCAGCGTTGCCGGATCGCCGTGGTGTTCTCCGATGGCCTCGAACGCCTTGTTGGTGTAGTCGAGCAGGTGGCCCCCCTCGATGAACACATGGTCGGTGACCGCTCCGAACAGCGCATCCTCCGCCGGGCCGCCGACGGCGATCAACGTCGCCATCGACCGTTCCGCGCCGTCGGCGCTACGCGTCTCGACGAACCGTCGATACCAGCCGGCAAGGCGATCCGGCGATTGACCCACTGCGTCGAGACCACCCATCCGCACGCGGCGCGGCTGCCCGACGATGTCCCGGGCGACGAAGCGGATCGCATGGACGAGTGCAAGTGCCCGATCCTGGTGGCGCAGATGAGGCAGCAGGTTGGCCATGCATGTCAACACCGTGAGACCGCTTCCCCATCCTTCGGCTCGGTTCGCCTCTCCGAGTTCGTAGGCGACGCGGATCGCCTCCTGCTCGCCACCCGGCAGTTCCACGAGTGCATGGACCGCTTTGGCGATGACGAGCGTGAGGTTGAGCTCGATACCCTTGCGCAACCGTTCGACCGACCGTTCGAGCGAGGCCTCCGTACGGCGAGGAGAGATCATCACGTCATCCCCGACGAGCTCGACCGCGAAGCCGACAGCATCGTCAGCCCACGGATCGAGGGTGCAGCCGCTGACGAGATCGAAGCGCGCATGGTGCCAGTGGCAGGTGATCATCCCCGACTCGATCGTCCCCTTGTGCAACGCAAAGCCGAGATGCGGACATCGATCCTCGATGGCAAAAGCCTCACCATCGTGCCAGACGACGAGCACCGGCATCGTCCCGATCTTGCCGATGAGTTGGCCGCTGGCTGTGAGTTCGGCGACCGATCCGACCCTCTGCGGCTTGGAATACGTGCCATTTTCCATGGTGTCCTACCTCGTCAACCCTTCTTCCCGCTCTCCGTGGGCTGAGTTTGGCGGCTGAATTTCAGAAGGGTTTGCTTGCGTTACTCATGTTCTACTCGTTCGATCGCAATTGGTCAAGCGATCGCTTGCGAAAAGGCGGTAACCTGATCTTTCATGACTACAGAAGTCGACGGATCGATTTCTGACGCCAAGCGTCGCATCATCGAGCACCTCAAGCGTGTCGAATCGACCACTGCGCCGGAGATCGCCCAGGCGGTCGACACGACCGACACAGCGGTCCGCCAGCACCTCGACGCCCTCGAACGAGCCGGTCTCGTCGAACGCATCGCTTCGCCCGTCTCCGGACGCGGCCGCCCGCCTCAGCACTGGAAACTTGCGGCGTTGTCGTCGGAGCTGTTCCCGGACCGCCATGGCGAACTCACCGTCGAACTGATCGCAGCCGTGCGCGACGCACTCGGAGAAACGGGACTGAACGACGTCATCGCTGCGAGGTCGGCTCGCCAACTGGCCGCCTACCGCCTGGCCCTACCAGATGACGCCTCCTCGGTCCGTGTTCGTGTCCGCCGACTCGCCGGCGTCCGCACGACGGAGGGCTATCTCGCCGAGGCGGTCGATGACGGCGACGACACGCTGTTGATCGAACACCACTGTCCGATCTGTACTGCTGCGTCGTCGTGCCAGAATCTCTGCCGGGCCGAACTGGAATTGTTCCAACAAGCACTCGGGCCGGATGCCATGGTCGAACGCACGCAGCACCTGCTCAGCGGTGATACGCGATGCGCCTACCGCATCAGTACCCGCGTCGATAACCGCTGATCCGATTCCGCCGCGCGACTATCCGGCGTTCTACGATCGTTCACCTATGGCTGATCTGTTTCTCGGCGAAGACGTCGACTCGTCACATGCGCGTAACGGCACCAAGGTGGTACTGCCATCCGGCGAGCTGACGACGCACGGCGTGATTGTCGGCATGACCGGTTCCGGCAAGACCGGACTCGGGATCGACCTCATCGAGGAGTGCCTCTCGAACAACATTCCGACATTGTTGATCGACCCGAAGGGCGACCTCGGCAACCTCTGCCTGACGTTCCCGAACCTCTCCCCTGCCGACTTCCAGCCGTGGGTCAATGCCGACGACGCTGCCAAGGTGGGCCTTTCGGCGGCGGATTTCGCCGCTGCTCAGGCCAAGTCGTGGACGGGTGGTCTGGCCGGCTGGGGCATCGGCGCCGACCGCATCGCCTCGCTGCGCCAGCACGCCGAGTTCACCATCTACACCCCTGGGTCGACAGCCGGGGTGCCATTGAACATCGTCGGCTCGCTGCAGGCACCTGCGAACGTCAGTGACCTCGAGATCATGCGTGACGAGATCGACGGCTACGTCTCCGGCCTGCTCGGTCTCGTCGGGATCGACGCCGATCCGCTGTCGAGCCGTGAGCACATCCTGCTGTCGAACCTCATCGAGACGGCGTGGACGGGCGGAAAGAGCCTCGATCTGGCAATCCTCGTCGGACAGGTGCAGAGCCCGCCGATTCGCAAGCTCGGCGTCTTCGACCTCGACACGTTCTACCCGCCAAAGGACCGCATGGTCCTGGCGATGAAACTCAACGGCCTCCTCGCTTCGCCGTCGTTCGCCGCCTGGGCGCAAGGCCCGCCGATCGACGTCGACACACTGCTCCGCACACCTGACGGCCGCGCCCGGTGCGCCATCATCAGCATCGGAATGCTCGGTGACCAGGAGCGGCAGTTCGTCGTGACGCTGGTACTGTCGAAACTCGTCACCTGGATGCGCCGCCAGAGCGGCACGACCGATCTACGGGCCCTTCTCTACATGGACGAGGTCGCCGGCTACGTCCCACCGACCGCCAATCCACCGACGAAACAGCCGATCATGACGCTGATGAAACAGGCCCGCGCCTTCGGCGTCGGCGTCGTGCTGTCGACACAGAACCCGGTGGATCTGGACTACAAAGCGATCTCCAACGCCGGCACATGGATGATTGGCCGCCTGCAGACCGACCAGGACAAGAACCGTCTGCTCGCCGGGATGAACGCGGCGACCGGCGGCGTCGACGTCGCCAGCGTCGGCGACCAGATCGCCGGTCTCGGCAAGCGGGAATTCGTGCTGCGCCGAGCCGGTCGGGACAAGCCGGAGAGCTTCACGACACGTTGGGCGATGAGCTATCTGCGCGGCCCACTCACGCGCGATCAGATCCACGCGCTGATGCGCGAGCAGTCGGCTGCCGCCGCAGCAGCAGCTCCCCTGGCGATGTCGACGTCGTTGCCCGTCAGCCCACCCGCCGCCGCGAGCACCTCGGCATCATCGTTCGGCGCCCCGACCGGCCCGGCCGTCGACGTTCCGCCGTTTCACGATGTGCCCGCAGACGCGCCGGCATCTGCGGCTCCGTCCGCAGCTGGACCAACGCTCGGCGCGAACGAGACCCCTGTGATGCCGGCCGTCGCCAGCGGGATCGCCGTCCGGTATGTCGACGTCGCCTCACCGTGGCTCGAATCGGTCGGTGGTGACACACACGGCACGAAGCTCGGCCCAGCGATCATCGCCCGGATCGTGCTGCACTACGACGACACCAAAGCCGGTGTCGTTCAGGACGAGGAATACGAGGCCGTCATCTATCCCGTCGACGCACTGGTCAGCGCTGCCAAGGCCGTCGCCGTCGACTACGACGACCGCGATCTGCAGCCCGGTGCCCCCTCGCCGGCGATCTACACGCTCACCGATGCGCCCTTGAAGGACAAGCCGTTCTGGACGAAGATCCAGAAGGATCTGATCTACACCCTGGTTCGCAGCCGGACACTGTCGGTCGGCGTCAACACCGATTTGAAGATGTACTCACGCCCCAGCGAGACGACCGAGCAGTTCGCCTTCCGATGCGGTCAGGCCGCCAGCACGGGGGCGAATGCCGACGCCGCCGCGCTGCAGCAGAAGTACCAGGCGAGGATCGACAAGATCAACGATCAGGCGGCGACGGCACAGGACCGCGTCGATGTGGCGACGGACCAGAAGAACGCCAGGCGCAACACCGAGATCCTCGGCACTGCCGGTTCCGTGCTCGGCTCGATCCTCGGCGGCCGGGGCGGTCTCGGCAGCATCCTCGGCAAGCTCGGAACGGCGACGAGCCGCCAGGGGGCGACGAAGACGGCCGGGGCGCGTGCCGATGCGGCGCAGAACAAGGTCGAGCAACTGCAGCAGAACGTCCAGGCACTCGAGGACGAACTGACGCAGGAACTGAACCAGATCAACACCGAGTGGATGACGAAGGCGCGCAACATCACCTCGACGGACATCCCGCTCGAACGCACCGACGTCTCGATCAGCCAGATCGTCCTCGGCTGGCTCCCCATCTCCTGACAATTGTCGAGCTCCGCATGAACGGTTGACAGCTCGCGGTCACGCCCAGTCCGCCACCACGGAATTCACGTGACTGCGCCGGGCGCACCCGAAATTGCGGTCACGCCCGGTCCGCCACCACGGAATTCACGTGACTGCGCCGGGCGCACCCGTAATCGCGGTCACGCCCAGTCCGCCACCACGGAATTCACGTGACCGCGCCGGGCGCACCCGAACTCGCGGTCACGCCCAGTCCGCCACCACGAAATTCACGTGACCGCGCCGGGCGCAGGTTCCCGAGTCGGGACGGGTGGGGCCCGGGCGACGTGCGGTGACGTAACGTCGGCTGGATGATTACCGTCGATCGCTTCCTGCGCTACGAAGAGCTGACCTCGTCCCTGCACGAGGTCGCTGCCGCCTATCCGAATCTTGTCGGGGTGTCCTCGATCGGCAACTCCCACGAGGGTCGCGACATCTGGCTGACGACGATCACCGATTCGGCGACTGGTCCGCACGACGAGAAACCTGCGCAGTGGATCGACGCCAACATCCACTCGGTCGAACTGACCGCGAGTGCGTCGGCGCTCAACCTCATCAACCGCTTGACGAGCGGTTTCGGCGCGGATCCGATCGTCACGACGGCGCTACAGACTCGAACGTTCTACATCGTCGCCAGGGTCAACCCCGACGGTGCCGAGTGGGCGATGGCCGACTCGCCACGATTCCGCCGGTCGAGTGTGCGTGCCTGGCCGTGGTCGGACGCTCGCCTCTCGCCAGGCCTCGATCGCATGGATCTCGATGGAGACGGGGCGATCCGCACGATGCGCATCGTCGACCCGAACGGCGGGTGGGTCTGCAACCCGGAAGAGCCCCGTCAGATGATCCTCGCCCCGATCGACGGCACCGATGCACTGCGCTATCGGCTGCTCGACGAGGGCGTGGTACTGGACTATGACGGCTTCACCGTCCCGACGCCGCAACCGCCACAGGGCTTGGACATGAACCGCAACTACCCGGCGGGTTGGGGCACGAACGTCACCGGTTCCGGCGACTATCCCGGCAGCGAGCCAGAGATCGCTGCGCTGCTCAAGGCGATGCGCGCCCGTCCGAACATCTGCGGTTTCAACGCCTATCACACCAGCGGAGGCATTCTCCTGCGTCCCAGTTCGACGAAACCGGACAGCGCATTGGCGCCGCTCGACATTTGGACATACGGCGAACTCGGGAAGCGATGCACCGAACTGAGCTCCTACCCTGTTCATTCGGTTTTCGAGGATTTCACCTGGGACAAATCCGACACGATGGCCGGCGCTTCCGACGACTGGGCCTTCGAGCACCTCGGTGTCTACAGCTGGACCACCGAGTACTGGGACCTGATCCACGCGGCAACAGGTGAGCGCAGTTCGACCGACATCTGGTTCCTCGGACCGACTGCTGCCCAGGAGCTGGCATGCCTGCGATGGATCGATACCAACCATCCGGACCACTATGCGCCGTGGACACCGTTCGAGCATCCGCAGCTCGGGCTGCTGGAAATCGGCGGCTGGGACTGGCTGCATACGTGGACGAATCCGCCGTTGCCGTGCCTTGCAGCGGAGATCGCCCCGCATGCCGACTTCGCCATCTTCCAGGCGCTGGCCTCTCCGGCGATCGAGATCCTGAAGGCCAAAGCGACCCGTATCGGTGAGGATGCGTGGCTGGTCGAGACCGGTATCGCCAACACCGGCTGGCTGGCGACGACCGTCACCGAACATGCCCGTAAGCAGCACCTGGTGTTGCCGCTGGTTGCCGAGATCACCGGGGCCGACGTTGTCGGCGGAACGGGCCGCCGGGAACTCGGGCAGTTGAGCGGTCGAAGTGCGCTGCAGTTCTCGGGCGCGTCGGACGGAACCCCTGATCGCGTACTCGCCAAATGGACGGTTCGGGCAACACCGGGAACGTCCGTGGACGTGACCGCCCGCCACCCACGCGGCGGCGTCGCCAGGGCAACGATCGAACTCGTCTGAGGCGAACGTGACCCTGCGACCGAGGCTGAGCGTAAACCTGCAATGGGGTCTGGTGTACTGACGATGCACGTCCTCGCCATCGATCAGGGCACCTCATCGACGAAAGCGATGGTCGTCGACGATGCAGGAACGGTGTTGGCCATCGCCGAAGTATCCGTCGATGTCGTCGCCGGTGCCGGCGGCTCCGTCGAGGTCTCGCCAGACGATCTCCTCGAGTCGGTGCTCACCTCCGGTCGACAGGCGGTTGCGGGAGCGGGTGTCCGGATCGAGGCGATCGGCCTCGCCAACCAGGGCGAGACGATCCTCGCGTGGGATCGGGCGACCGGAGCGCCGCGATCCGCCGGCATCGTCTGGCAAGACAGGAGATCCGTCGACATCTGTGATCAGCTCCAGGCCGACGGGTTTGCAGGGCGCTTGAAGGCGATCACCGGCTTGGAGCTCGATCCGTATTTCATCGCGCCGAAAGTCGCCTGGTTGCGGCCGCAGGTCGGCAAAGATCCGGTGATCACAACGACGGACACATGGCTCCTCCACCATCTCACCGGCGCGTTCTGTACGGACGTGGCGACGGCTTCACGTTCTCTGCTCCTCGATCTCGACCAGGCTGCGTGGAGCGACGAGGCGTGTGCGATATTCCGCCTCGACCCTGGCGAACTGGCAACGATCGTCGCCAACGATCACGTGATCGGTGAAACGACGGCGTTCTCGCACGATCCGACCCCGATCTGTGGCACCTGCGTCGATCAACAGGCAGCCTTGTTCGCCGAGTCCTGCATCACCACGGGTGAAGCCAAGTGCACGTATGGGAGCGGAGCGTTCCTCCTCGCCTCGACTGGCTCGAAGCCGACACGTTCGAAGAACGGCCTCGTCGGTTGCGTCGCCTGGAAGGTCGGCGGAGTGACGACGTGGTGCCTCGACGGGCAGGTTTACACAGCTGGCTCCGCGGTGACATGGTTGCAACACGTCGGGCTGATCACTAACGCCACCGACATCGATGGTCTCGTCGCCGCTGCCGAGCCCGGTACGGAAACGTTCGTGCCCGGTCTCGCTGGACTTGCCGCACCGTTCTGGAAACCTTCTGCGAAGGGTGCCTTCACCGGATTGTCGCTCGCCACAGGCCGAGCAGAACTCGTTGCCGCCGTCATCGAAGGTCTGGCAGCGTCAGTCGCTTTCCTCGCCAGAGCTGCCGGTAGTGACCTCGGCTCACCGTTGACCCGTCTGCGCGTCGATGGTGGCCTGACCCGATCGACGGCGCTGCTGCAGATGCAGGCGGACCTCGCACAGTTACCGATCGAGGTCTACCCGAGCCCCCACGCGACGGCGCACGGCGTCGCCGCCTTCGCCAGGCTCGGAGCGGGTGTCGGCCCATTCCCCGCTTGGCGGCCCGCACTGGTCGTCGAACCGTCGATCAGCGCCGACGAAGCCGATTCCCGGCTGTCGCGCTGGTATGCCGCGGCCTCCGCCACCCTCGCGCTATGACCCACGATCGTCCGTACGACGTCGCCGTGATCGGTGCCGGTGTGGTCGGGTCGGCGGTCGCCCGCCTGCTCTCGCACCATCGGTTGCGGGTCGTACTCGTCGACAGCGGGCCCGATGTCGGAGCAGGCACGAGCAAGGCCAATACGGCGATCCTGCACACCGGTTTCGATGCCACGCCTGGCACGATCGAGTCGCGTCTGGTCGCCCGTGGCTACGCGTTGCTGCGCACCTACGCGCCACAGGTCGGTATCGCCATCGAACAGACGGGGGCCGTGCTCGTCGCCTGGAACGACGAACAGCTGGAGGCGCTGCCACGATTGGCGGAGAAGGCGGCGGCAAACGGATATGCCGGCACAGAGCTCCACGATAGTGCTGCAGTGCGCGCACTCGAACCGAACCTCGGCGACGGCGTATGCGGCGGGCTACTCGTGCCAGACGAACATCTCATCGACCCGTGGAGTACCCCGATCGCTTTCGCCTCCGAGGCGGTGGCGAACGGCGTCGACGTCCGGCTGAACACCGCGATCGATCGTGTTTCGGTCGGAGTCGACGTGCATGACCTCGGTCACGGGATCCTCACCAGATTCGTCGTCAACGCAGCCGGACTGCACGGTGACGAACTCCATCGAGCGTTCGGTTTCGACGGCTTCACGATCCGGCCGCGACGTGGTGAACTGATCGTCTTCGACAAGCTCGCCAGACCGCTGCTGACACGCACGATCCTGCCGGTCCCGACCTCGACGACGAAAGGGGTGCTGATCGCGCCGACGGTCTTCGGCAACGTCATGCTCGGGCCGACCGCCGACGACATCGACGACAGGTCAGCGACCGGTTCCACTTCGTCCGGCGTCGCCCGGCTGTTGGAACAGGGACGTCGGATCATGCCCCGCCTGTTGGATGAGGAGGTGACGGCGGTATACGCCGGTTTGAGAGCGGCGACAGAACACAGTGACTACCAAATCACGAGCGAACCATCGGCCCGGTACGTGTGCCTCGGCGGCATCCGTTCGACCGGCCTCACCTCGTCGATGGCGCTCGCCGAGGAGGCCGTCATCCGGCTCGGCCAGTGCGGGTTGGAGTTGATCCCGAAGCCGGAGGAAGAACTGGTGTCGGTCAGGATGAGGAACCTCGGTGAAGCGTTCACCCGTCCGTACCAGTCGTCCGGTCGGATCGTGTGCCACTGCGAACGGGTCACCGACGTCGAGATCGCTGCGGCATGTACCGGGCCGCTACCGGCCACCGACATCGACGGGCTCCGGCGACGCACCCGCGCCCTCGCCGGACGATGTCAGGGTTTCTATTGCACCGCCGAGATCGTCACACTGGCGGCGAGGGCCAGCGGGAAGTCCACCGCCCACTGGATCGGAGCGAGCAGATGACCGATTCATGAACGATGTCTCGAACAGCGCCTTCGACAGCGCGTCGATCGACGTGCTGATCGTCGGGGCCGGTCCAGCCGGCCTGGCGGCGGCGATCGAACTTCGTCGGCTCGGCGTTCAACGCGTCGTGGTCGCCGAGCGTGAGCTCGAACCAGGCGGGATCCCGCGCCACAGTCAGCACCTCGGGTACGGCATCCGCGACCTCCGTCGGCTGATGAACGGCCCGAGCTATGCCCGTCGCTATGCGCGGATGGCCGAGCGATCGGGGGTCGAGCTGAGACTGTCGACCACAGTTTTCGACGCCTCACCAGCCGCCAACAACGCACGAGCCGTCGTGCTGTCGACTGGCGTGCGCGAACGACCGCGCGCCGCCCGCCTCGTGGCCGGCGCCAGACCGGCGGGCATCTACACGACCGGATCGCTCCAACAACTGGTCATGGCCGGTATTCCCGTCGGCAGCCGCGCAGTGATCGTCGGCGCCGAACACGTCAGTTACTCGGCGATCCTGACGTTGCGCCACGGCGGTTGCAGACCCGTGGCGATGGTGACCGACCTGCCGGCACACCAGACGTATCGCCCGCTGGCTGCGGCGACGGCTGGGCGCAACGGTGTCGAACTCGTCGTCGGTCGGCGGGTCGTCGACATCGCCGGTCAGCGGCGTGTCGAGGCGGTCGTGCTCGACGACGGGCGACGGATCGCCTGCGACACTGTGGTCTTCACGGGTGACTGGATCCCCGACCACGAACTCGCCCGCCATAGCGGGCTGGCGATCGACTGCGGCACGAACGGGCCAGCCGTCGACAGCTCGTTCCGCACATCCGTCGCAGGTGTGTTCGCCACCGGCAATCTCCTCCACGGTGCAGAGACAGCTGAGGTCTGTGCCCTCGAGGGCCGGCGGGCCGCAAGGTCGATCGCCGACTTCCTCTGCGGCACGGACCGATGGTGGCCGCCATCGGGCCCCGACATGATCGTCGAGTCACCACTGTTGTGGGTCAGTCCGAATCGGTTGTCAGCGCTGCGAGCAGCAATTGGCTCGCCGTCGGCTCGATCGTCGACGTCGTTGATCTCACCGTCCAGGGCGACGGACCGCTGGCGGTTCACGCTCCGCACCGCACAGAACCTCGGCCGGAGGGCAATCGAGGTCCGTCAGCACGGCCTGCTGCTGTGGAGTGGCCGGCCCGTCGGGACCGCCTCGCCCAATCGCTCGTTCACCATCGCATCGACATGGCAGCGTTCCGCTGACCCCGACCCAGCGGCCCCGATCACCCTCACCGTCGCAAATCGAGTCCGATGACCCGTAAGTTCTGTCGGGTGACGGTCCCGAGAAAGCTGGAGATCGCTAGAGTCAAGAGCCGCCGCGGGTGTGGTGAAACTGGCATACACGCAGGACTTAGGATCCTGTTCCGCAAGGAGTGTGGGTTCGAGTCCCATCACCCGCACGACTCGGCCAGACGTCGGCGCCGGCACGTATTCCCGGCGGAACCGCATGTGATTCCTGCCGGCGAGTCTTGCCGCAGCCACACCCTGCGCCATGTCAGAGGACGACGACGGTCGTGCCGATGGTGGCGAAGTCCCACATGAATTTGGCGTCGGTGTTGGCCTGGCGCTGGCATCCGCCAGAGAGCCGTTGGCCGAGTTCGGCTTCTGTCATATACGGCGTGTTGTCGGCGACGTGGATCGGGATGCCGTGGAAGCCAATTGCTCCGATGTCCGTCTTCTGGTAGCGGACCATCAACGACAGCCAAGCCTTGCCGTTCCACGCGGTCGAGCGCTCGGATTTGCTGTACACCTTGTGGACACCCGGCTCCTCGTTGCTGTACTTGCTGCCGGCGACGAGCCACGACCGTACGACGGTGCCGGTCCTGTCGACAGCCCACACGCGCTGACCGAGGCGTGAATAGACGATCCGTCGGCCCGAACCGGAGTTCTCCGGCAGGGCAGGGGCATCAGCGCCGCTGGAAGAAACGGTCGACATCTTGTAGCCCAGCGGATCGACGGCACCAGCTGGCGGGGCGGGTGTGTGAATGACGGAGGACGACTCGTCCGGCCAGATGCCGAGCGACAACGCCGTCTCGCGTCCAACGAACCCGTCGACGAACATGTCTTTGGACGTCTGCAGCCGACGCACGGCGGCGGCCGTCGAGTCGTCGAACTGACCGGTCGCCGCTCCGGCGTAGAGCCCGGCGGCGATCAGGGCGTTCTGGATGCAGACCACGCTGTCCCCCGTCGCTCCGGGCCGCACCGATTGTTGACCGATCGTGCAGGCACCAAACGCGGAATCTTCGGTGCCCTCGACATCGCCGGTGGCCGCACCAGGCGTCGTGGGGGTGGCGGCGACATCGACCGATACAGCGGTCGGTGTCGGCAGCAAGTCGGTCACCGATCCGGTGTTCTCGATCGCCGCCGATGCCGTGTCCGCACCACCGTCAGTCCTGGCGAACGCGAAGAACAGACAGGCAAGGGTCGAGACGATGATTGCGAGTACAGCGATACGCCGTTCACCGTAAGTCACTCGGCAAAGGTTACCGGAAAACATCAGACAACCCTTATATCGTCTTGATGTCAGAGCGAATCTTCGAGATTGACAGGACGAACATCCGAACTTCCGCCGAGTGCCCAGCACACGTCGTGGAAATTCGTCCGTCCGCAAGTGTTGCGGGTGGGCAACAAGACGTCTGCACTGCTAGAACCCGCTGGTGGACATTCACGATCTGTCAACCCCCGCCGTGATCATCGATGCGGCGGCGCTCGAACGGAACCTCTCGGCGATGTCGGCGATGGTCCCCGGCCAGCGACTGAGGCCACACGTCAAGGCCCACAAATGCACCGCGCTCGCCGCCCGTCAGGCCAGCCACGGTCACACCACATTCACCTGCGCCACACCTCGCGAGGTGATGGGCATGGCTGATGCCGGCTTGGGCCAGGATCTGTTGTTGGCCAACGAAACGCTGGATCCACGACGTCTGGGAGCAATGGCCTCACTTGCGGACGCAGCGATGGTGACGATCGCCGTCGACTCCGCCGAGACGGTGGCGGCGGCTGCGACCGCCGGCATCGTGAACGTGCTCATCGACGTCAACATCGGCCTCCCGAGATGCGGCGTCGATCCCGACAAGGCCGGCGCACTCGCCGATGCCGCCCGCAAACTGGGCCTCGTTGTTCGCGGGGTCATGGGCTACGAGGGTCACCTGATGATGGTTGCCGATGCCGACAAGAAGGAACGGGAGGTGAACGCAGCAGTCGACCTGCTCCTCGCCGCCCATCGCCATGTCGGCGGCGACATCGTTTCCTCTGGCGGGACGGGGACGTATCAGTTCCAGACGCGTGTGACCGAGATCCAGGCCGGTTCGTATGCGTTGATGGACACGGCCTACGCGTCGCTCGGGCTGTCATTCGAGCAGGCGCTGCACGTACTCGGTACCGTCGTTTCGGTCAATCCGCAGTGGGCTGTCGCCGATGTCGGGCTGAAAGCATTGGGGATGGACCACGGCAATCCGACGATCGACGGTGCGACCGTATGGTTCTGCTCCGATGAACACATCACCTTCGCCCCTGACGTTCCGGTGAAAGTCGGTGATCGCGTGCGCGTGACCCCGGCGCATGTCGATCCGACGATGTCACAACACGACGCCGCCTGGCTGTTGAGTGGCGACAACGTCGTCGATCGGTGGTCGATCGACCTTCGCGGTTGGTAGAGCCCAGCGGTGGCCAAGCTCGGCGATTGACACCGGGCACGGCTCAGCGTTTGCGGAGCGCTTCGAGCAACGCCGCAAAGGCGAGCCCTCGGTGCGACATCGCGTGCTTCTCCCCCTCGGTCATCTGCGCGAACGTCCGCCCGTGACCTCCGTCGGGGATGAAAAGCGGGTCGTAGCCCCAGCCTCGTCCACCTGACTCGGCCTCGGCGATCAGGCCAGTGCAGACGCCCTCGGCAGCGAGCTCACTTCCGTCCGGCCAGACGACGAGGGCCACGGTCCGGAATTGAGCGGAGCGTCGCGCCAGCGCAACCCCGTCGAGTGCCGCGAGCATCTTGGCACGGTTCTCTGCATAGGTCGCGTCTGGACCGGCGAAGTAAGCCGTCTCGACGCCGGGCTCGCCGTCGAGCGCATCGACGAACAGACCGGTGTCGTCGGCGAGAGCCGCGATCCCTGTGGCTGCACATACCGCCATTGCCTTCAGACGGGCGTTGCCGAGCAGGGTTCCAGCGTCTTCGACGACATCGGACACTTCGGGCGGTCGAGGCAACAGGTCGACGATGTCCGAGAGGATCGCCGAGATCTCGGCGATCTTGTCCGGGTTCGCCGATGCGCAAACGAGTTGCAGACGCTCAACCATGAGCGCTACTCACCGCTTGATCGCCGCACGCGGAGTCGGGGCGATGGCGATCATCTCCGTCTGCAGCGCGGTGATCTCGGCGAGGCCACTCTCCGCAAGACCCAGCAGCGAGTCCAGCTCTGCCCGGCTGAATGCCTTGCCCTCTGCCGTGCCCTGCACTTCGACGAAGCTGAGTTGGCCGCCACCGTGATCGCCGAGCACGACGACGTTCATGTCGACCTCCGCCTTACTGTCTTCGACATAGGGAAGGTCGAGTACAGGAACACCGTTGACGATGCCGACGCTGATGGCGGCGCACAGCGAATGCAGCGGATGGCGAGCGATCTCCTTGCGCTGCAGAGCACGCGTCAGCGCGTCGTGCAGAGCGATGTAGCCGCCACAGATCGATGCGGTCCTCGTGCCACCGTCTGCCTGCAGGACGTCACAGTCGACCATGACCTGTCGCTCCCCAAGCGCGACCATGTCGCACGAGGCGCGCAGTGACCGGGCGATGAGCCGTTGGATCTCGACGGTCCTGCCACTCTGCTTGCCCTTTGCCGCTTCACGATCGATGCGCTCCGGTGAGGCGCCCGGCAGCATCGAATACTCGGCCGTCACCCAGCCCTTGCCCTTGCCCTTCATCCATCTCGGCACGTCGGAATCGACACTCGCGGTGCACAACACCTTGGTCCTGCCGAAGGTGACGAGGACGGATCCGTCAGCCATCTCTGTGTAATCGCGCTCGAAGCTGATCGGGCGAAGTTCGTCGGGCTGGCGGCCATCTGGGCGGGACATGGGTTCTCCGTTGAGCGGTGTTGCGGTCGGCGGGGTTGCCGTGATCGGCTGATCGACCGGTGAACAGCCCTCTACCTCTACCATGAAGGGGATGCCGGAAACGACCAGCCGCTACGACCGCGACACGTTTTCTGTCTTCAGGATCCTGCCATGGACGCTCGATCGAACCACCAGAACTGTCACCCTGCGGTACGCCTTTGACGACATCCACCGCTTCGCTGAGCACGTCACGCTGGCGGCCTCACTGCCGTTCGGCGATGACGGTGCCGAACTCGCTGGCCACCTCGCAGGCGTCATCGATCTACTGGCGGTCGTCGCCGGTGTCAGCTATTTCAAAATCGGCGCCCCCCGCCGGATCGAGGTCGACTTCGCGCTCACTGCCGAATCGCTGACGATGATGCGGCACGTCTATGACGATGGCCTTCGTGAATTCGCCTACCGTGCCTCACTTCCGATCCCGCTGCTGACGACAATCGTCGCCCCCACCATCATCTCCACCGGCGAAATCCGATCGAGTAGGAACACGCCCCTCGGTGCGACGGAAATACTCGATCGAAAATCCGGTGTGGGAGTGGGCGCCAGCGACGTCGATCCTCGGCCGTTGCTCCCGATGGGTGGAGGGCGCGACTCGGCGCTATTGGCGTCGATGCTTGCGCCGTTCGACCCGATCCTGACGGCCCACGGCGACAACCGTTTCATCGACCGCCTCGGCGATGCGCTCGGCACCCGGATCCATCGAGTGCAACGGATCATCGATCCGTTGCTCTTCGAACTGAACTGCGGTCCGGCGCTCAACGGCCACGTTCCGGTGACGGCGATCAACTCGCTGATCGGCGTACTGACGGCCGTCCTCGTCGGAGCGACCGACGTGGTCATGGCGAACGAGCGGTCGGCATCCGTCGCCTCGCTGACGACCGACGACGGGTTCGCCGTCAACCATCAGTATTCGAAGAGCTTCGACTTCGAGGTGTTGCTCGGCCAAGCCATTGCGTCGGTCGGCGGGCCCGGGTATTTCAGTGGACTCCGGCCGTGGAACGAATTGGCGATCGCCAAGGCCTTCGCCGCTCGACCTGCCCTCCACCCGGCGATCATGAGCTGCAACCGGGCATTCATCCGCGATCCGGCGAAGCGCTCCGACGGCTGGTGCGGGCACTGCGACAAGTGCCGTTTCGTTTGGCTCACACTCACTCCGTTCATGGAGCAGTCCGACCTGGTGGAGATGTTCGGTTGCGACCTGTTCGACATTCCCGCAAACCTCGCCGGCTTTGCCGAGTTGCTGCGTGACGATCAACGCCCGTGGGACTGCGTCGGCGAGCCCTCCGAGGCGCGTCTCGCGCTTCGTCTGATCGCACCGACCAACCCAACGGCAGCAGGCATCCTCCGTGCCACCCGAACGTCGGTCGACGACACGTTGCTGGAACAGCGGCTGCAGCAGTCACTGGACGACTCGTTGCAGCCCTCGACCGAGGATCGGATTCCCGAGCCGTACCGATCGACGATTTTCGGGGCGATGAGGGCGGCTGTTCACTCGTGACCGAGCCGCTGGATCTGCAGTCGGTCGCCGGCTCGAACGTTGTTGTCTGGGGTGCCGGTCTCGATGGTCGAGCGGCTGTCGAGGCACTCCGGGCGACATGTGCTGTTCGAGTCGTCATCGACGTGGATCCCGGATCGCCAGTCGACCTGGATCAACTTGCACTGGAACTGGATTGCGACGTCTGCGCGCCGACTTCCGAAGTCCTGGATTGGGCGGACGTCATCGTCAGATCGCCGGTCATCAACCCGCGACGCGACGAACTCTTCGGTCGTCGAGTCACTTCGCTGACCGATCTCTGGCTGAACACGGCGCGAACGACACCCGTCATTGCCGTGACCGGCACCAAAGGCAAGAGCACGACGACCGTCGTGACCACCCGCCTGCTGGAAGCCGCCGGGTTGCGCGTCGGGATGGGCGGCAACATCGAGGTCCCGGTGACTCGGTTGGTCGGCGAGTGCGACGCCTACGTGATCGAGGTCTCGAGCTACATGGCGGCCGACCTGACCCGCTCCCCGGACTTCGGGATTCTCACGAACCTGCAGGAGGATCATCTGCCGTGGCACGGAAGTGTCGAGCAGTACCGGCGGGACAAACTGAACCTCTTCGCCCACGGCCAACTGCGTGGCATGGCGGTCAACGGACTCGACAGCAATTCGATGTGGCTGACGATGTCTCGACCACGGACGCTCTTCGGCTCCACTGGCTACACGACGATCGGTTCACTGGTCTCCCGCGACGGTGAAATCGTCGCCGACCTCGCCGGAACCGATCTCGCGCACGAGCATCTGGCAGTCGACGTCTGCGCTGCAGCGACGGGCGCTGAACTGCTGCTCGGGCGATCCGTCGCCGGCTACATCGGGTCGGTTGCCGCCCGATACCGGTCACTCCCGAGCCGCATGGAACGAGTCGTCGATGTCGATGGTGTGCTGTTCGTCGACGACGCGCTGGCCAGCAACCCGACCGGCACGACGGCCTCGTTGCAGTCGTATGCCGATCGGCCCGTCGCCCTGATCCTCGGCGGCGCCGATCGCAACGTCGGCTTCGACGAGCTGTTCGTTGCCCTCGGCAAGCGAACCCGTCCGACCACCGTCGTGCTGTTCTCCGACAACCGCGCCGAATTGTCAGCGGTCGCCATGACCAGCAGGGTCCGATTCGTCGTCGTCGACAGCGACGACGTCGGAGTCGCCGCGCGTTCGGCGTTCAACGCCATCAGCCTGACCGGTGGTGTCGTACTGTTCTCACCTGCTTCAGCGACCCCTCGCCGCCAGGGCAACTACATCGACCGCAGCCGAGCATTCCAGGCAACGGCACGCGCGCTGGTCGGAATGTGAGCTCGGGACCCCTCGCGAAGGAGTTCTCTGGTGCTTGAACCGACGCTGCTGGCGCTCGGTGCCGCTGTGTTGCACGCCGGCTGGAATCTGTCCGTCAAGCAGGGTGGCGACCGCTTCGTCGCGCTGTGGGGACAGTTCGCCCTCGCAGGAATCGGCTGCGGCCTGATCCTGCTGGTAATCGGCGGGCTGCCGTGGCGAGCCGCTCTGTTCGCACTGGCCTCGGCGACCGTCCACATCCCGTACTGCTGGTTCCTCGCACGCGCCTACGACCACGGCGAGTTCTCACTCGTCTATCCCATCGCCAGGGGTGGCGGCGCAGCGATTGCTGCGATCGGCGGAATCGTCTTTCTCGGCGACCGTTTTCGACCGCTCGGGATCGTCGCTCTCGGTGTGATCGTCCTCGGGCTCCTGCTGCTCAGCGGTCGCTCGAAGTGGGTGGACGTCGAAAGTGCGATCGCCGTCGCCATGACGATCGGTGTCTACTCGGTCATCGATGCTCACGCCAGCCGAACCACCAGCGCCGAACGCTACGGCCTTGCGCTGTTCACGGGCACGCTGTTCACGATCACCACCTTCGGTCTGGCAACCGGTCGAGGCGCAGCGATGAAGGCCGGCATCACCGCCAACTGGCGTCGCTACTCGCTGGCCGGGCTCGCCACTGCCTCGACCTACATGCTCGTGCTCGTCGCCTACCGATTTGCACCGGTCGGATACGTCAATGCGCTCCGCGAGTCGAGTGTGTTGATCGTTGCCGTCGTCGGCTGGCGAGTACTGAACGAGCGAGCAGGCCGGCGCCGCCTGATTGCCGCCTCGACCGTCGTCGGAGGACTCGTGCTGTTGATCGTCGGCCACTGACTCCGACCGAGCGTCGGTGCGCCTCTGGCACGTGGAGACGCAGAACTGCACCAATGCTCGATGACCAGATGCGCCGTGTCAGAAGTAGATGATCTTCTCTGCTGCTGCTTCTGCGACGTCGAGGTCGTCCGTGTAGGCACCCGTCGACAGGTACTTCCAACCGCCGTCGCAGACGATGAAGACGATGACGCCCTCATCGATTTCACTTGCGACTTTCGCAGCACCGGCGAGCGCCGCGCCCGAGGAGATGCCTGCGAACACGCCGACCTCGTTGACCAACCGACGGGTCCACTCCAGCGATTCACGCGAGCGCACGACGCGCTTGCGGTCGAGCAGGTCGTAGCCGTTCCACAGTTCGAACAGCGGCGGAATGTAGCCCTCTCCGATGTTGCGAAGTCCTTCGACACGCTCACCGAGCGGCGGTTCGACAGCGATGATCTTGACCGAGGGCTTCTGCTCCTTGAGGAACGTACCGGTGCCCATCAGCGTCCCGCTGGTGCCGAGGCCAGCGACGAAGTGGGTGATCTCCGGGCAGTCACGGAGGATTTCGGGGCCCGTGCCCTCATAGTGCGCACGGGCGTTGGCGTCGTTGGCGTATTGGTACGGCATGAACCATTCCGGATGCTGAGCGTGCAGTTCGAGCGCCCGCTTGACAGCGCCGTTCGAGCCCTCTTCGCCAGGCGTGAGGATGATCTCGGCCCCGAAGACCTCGAGCATCTGGCGGCGCTCGACGCTGACGGACGTCGGCATCATGATCTTGATCGGATACCCCTTGAGCCTGGCAATCGCTGCCAGGGCGATGCCGGTATTGCCGGAGGACGGTTCGAGGATCGTCTGACCGGGCGACAGCAGGCCGTTCTTCTCTGCGGCCTCGATCATCGCGTGGGCGATGCGGTCCTTGACAGAACCAAAGGGGTTCTGGCTCTCCAGCTTGGCGACGATGCGCACGTTCGGATTGGGTGACAACACGCTGACATCGATCATCGGCGTATTCCCGATGAGGTCGAGGACGGACTCCCTGATCACCACGTCTGGTCCTTTCCGACAAAGCCGATGAGATACGTAGAGAATTGTACCGCCTGGCCAGCTCAGACGTACGAGCGACCGCAGGCTGACGACGGAATCCGAGAACGTGCAGTCCGAGCAAGTACGTGCAGTCCGAGCGAGTACGTGCAGTCCGAGCGAGTACGTGCAGTCCGAGCGAGTACGTGCAGTCCGAGCAAGTACGTCCAGTCCGAGCGAGTACACACGGCCTGCTCCACGACCCGCCGATACTCGGGCGGACCGCTGATACTCGGGCCGACCGAGTACACACGGCCTGCTCCAC
>JAYTOR010000064.1:0-5423 GCA_043747685.1 Actinomycetota bacterium | reverse complement strand
CGACACTCGCTGGACGAATCGCTAACATAAGCCCTGCTCAAACCGTACGGAACGAGATCTGACAAAACGGGCTGGACCGGCCTATCCATCCTCTCAAGGCGGCGGCACGGGTTCGAATCCCGTTTGGGCTGCTCAATCGTCGTCGTTCCGACAACGAACTCAACGCAGGGCCTCGCATTCCGCCCCGACTGCAAGGTAGGTGGCCCGGGCGCGTGAATCCCTGGTGAGGAGTGTCGCTCCAGCTTGCTTTGCAGTGAGCCCGATTAACGCATCGTAGACGGCTCCGCCGCCGATGCCCTTCTCTGACAACGTCTGTACCAGGCATCCGTCCGCATCGGCTGCGAGAGCAATGATCGGGTCGAATCGCTCGGCGATGATTGTCGAGGCGTCGTCCAGGCTCAGGCGTGCATCGCCAGGCAGTCGTGTCAGAACGGAATATGTTTCGAGGGCAGCGTGCGCAGTCAAGCCGAGTGCGCGTCCGGCCAGTTGTTGTTGCACCTGAAGGTGCGCCATATGGGAGGCCTGCAACGCTGGCACGGCCACGCTGGTATCGGCCATCCAAAGCACTAGCGCCGAACCGAGTCGACAAGGCCGGCCACGTCTTCATCAGTGATCACCGTGTCTGACACTGCGACCAACACTCCATCGCGACGCTCGAGACGAGCCGTGCGCCCCCCGGGAGCGACATGAAGTCCGTCGCCGTACAACGAGATGTCCACGATCGATCCGGCAGTCAAGCCGAGGCGATCGCGAAGCGCCTTGGGAACGACGATTCTTCCTACCTGATCGACGATTGCCTGCATAGTGACCCTACCGGTGCTCTCCCAGTGCGCGATGAGCATCGAAGCGTCTTCGGAGCATGGTCGCGCGTCGCCCGGCAGTCGTGCAGGGACGTCTCGCAGTTCACGTTCGTGGTGGCACCGTTGTATGGTCGGGACTGCGCGGCTGTGGGGGCATCGTGCGCGACATGACAGACACGATCAAGGGGACAACTACGATGAAGACAAGAACTGCCATTATCCGCGAGGCACCGGGAAAGTGGGACATCGTCGAGTGCGATGTCGAGGAACCGCGTCAGGGAGAACTGTTGGTCAAGATGGTCGCCTCAGGCCTCTGCCACTCCGACGATCACCTCTGCACCGGCGACATCCCGGTGGCGATGTATCCGATGGCCGGCGGTCACGAGGGTGCTGGCGTCGTCGAACAGGTCGGACCAAATACGCCGGGTTGGGAGGTCGGCGATCACGTCGTCATGTCGTTCCTGCCAGGTTGCGGCAAATGCCGCTGGTGCGCAAGCGGTCAGCAGAATCTCTGCGACCTCGGTGCCACGTTGCTCGCCGGTTCCCGGGCTGATGGCAGCTACCGGATGACGCTCGACGGAGCACCGGTCGGCCAGATGTGCGGCATCGCCACCTTCTCCGAGCATGCCCTCATCTCCGTCGATTCAGCCGTCAAGGTCGACAAGGACCTGCCGCTCGACAAGGCCTGCCTCGTCGGCTGCGGCGTCGGCACGGGATGGGGTTCTGCCGTGAACTCGGCGCAGGTCTACCCGGGCCACACGGTGATCATCATGGGCATCGGCGGAATCGGCATCAACGCCGTGCAGGGTGCTGCCCACGCCGGGGCGTCCAACGTCATCGCCGTCGATCCCGTCGAATTCAAGCGTGAGAAGGCGATGGAACTCGGCGCGACGCACGCCTTCAAGAACATGGAGGAGGCAACGGCCTTCGCTCAGTCGGTCACCAACGGCCAGGGCGCCGATTCGGCCATCGTCACCGTCGGTGTGGTCAAGGGTGAGCATGTCGGCGAAGCGTTCGCAGCGATTCGTAAGGGCGGGACGGTCGTCGTGACCGGTCTCGGGGACCTGGCCGAGGTCGGGATTCCGGTGTCGCTCGGGGAACTGACGCTGTTCCAGAAGCGTATCCAGGGATCGTTGTTCGGGGAGTCGAGCCCGACACGGGACATCCTCATGCTGTTGGAGATGTACCGCAAAGGTCGCCTGAAGCTCGACGAACTCGTCACCCGGACGTACACGCTGGACACGATCAACGAGGGCTACGCCGACATGCATGCCGGCAAGAACCTGCGCGGCGTGTTGATCCACTCGTCCTGACCGAGCGCTGCGCCGCTACGGACCGCAGCGGCGCAGTGACCAGCAATCCATCGAGTCGTTTAGCGGACTATCTCCACTCATTGGCACCCAACAACATCGGCGTGTACCTGCCGATGCACGATTCTTTCGCTGCCTCGCCCTTCGCCGAGAATGACACCCATGACTGCACTCGACCCGCTAGCAATGTTCCGACTCGACGGTGTCACTGCCATTGTCACAGGAGCGTCGTCGGGCCTCGGGGAGCGGTTTGCCAGGGTGTTGCACGCCGTCGGTGCGAACGTCGTGCTGGCTGCACGCCGTGCTGATCGTCTCGAGACCCTCTGTGTCGAGTTGCCTGGTGCCTACGCGGTAACCGCCGATCTGATGATCGCAGCGGATCGGGAACGGTTGGTCGCCGAGACACTCGAGCGCTTCGGATCGATCGGCGTGCTCGTCAACAATGCGGGAATCGGCTTGGCGGTTCCGGTCGAGGACGAGGAACTCGACACCTTCCGTACGACGATGGAGATCAACGTCACGGCCGTCTGGCATCTCTCGAAGCTGTGTGGCCCTTCGATGATCGCCGGTGGGGGAGGCAGCGTTATCAATGTCGCCTCGATGCTCGGCCATGTCGCCTCGTCGCCGATCAAGCAGGCGAACTACTGCGCGTCCAAGGGTGCCGTCGTCAACCTGACGCGTGAACTCGGAGCGCAATGGGCACGTAAGGGAATCAGAGTCAACGCGCTGTGTCCTGGCTGGTTCCCCAGCGAAATGACCTCCGGTATGGAGACGGACGAAGCGGCGATGCGCTTCATCACGACGATGTCACCGATGCCACGCATGGGCCTGGAACACGAACTCGATGCCGCGCTACTGCTGCTCGCTGGGTCCGGCAGCACGTTCATGACCGGCCAGAGCCTCATCGTCGACGGGGGCTGGACCGCCCGCTGACGTACTGGTGCGCAGCCAAGATCACCGAAGCCACGGGGCCTTTCAGCTCAGGGTCCGTTTGAGGATCTTGCCGGTCTGATTTCGCGGCAGTTCATCGACGAACGTTACGGTCTTGGGAACCTTGAATGTTGCGAGGTTGGCGCGTACATATTTCTTCGCGGCGGCGGCGGTCAGTCGCTTGCCGGGTCTGCGGACGATGAAGGCTGCGAGCGCCTGACCGAACTGCGGGTCCGGGACGCCGATCACGGCGACCTCGGCGATCGCCGGGTGTGAGGCGAGCAATTCCTCGATCTCGCCGGGGAAGAGGTTTTCGCCTCCGGAGATGATCATGTCGTCGTCCCGGCCGTCGACGAACAGGTATCCGTCGTTGTCGATATGGCCGACGTCGCCCGATGACAGCAGACCGTGGATCGATTCCTTCGTCTCTCCGTTGGTGTAGCCGTCGAAGCGCGACGAGTTGCCGACGAAGATCCGCCCGCTGACGCCCGTCGGGACGGCGTTGCCGAGTTTGTCGAGGATCTCGACCCGCACCCCCGTGGCCGGCTTGCCGACCGTCGTCGGATGCAGGGCGAGATCGGCTGGGGTGGCGACGGCGGCGATGGAGACCTCGGTCGAACCGTACGTGTTGTAGACCACGGGACCGAACTGACCGGCCAACGTCGTCGCCAGATGGCCGCCGAGCGCCGACCCGCTGACGGCGATCACCTCGAGTTCCGACATCTTCAGACGCGCAGCCGCAAGCTCGTCGTCACCCACTGCCACCATCCTCTGCAGCATCACCGGAACGGCGACGAGCACCCGTGCGCGGTGGCGGCCGAGATCGCCAAGCGTCTTCAACGGGTCGAACCGCCTGGAGACGACCGAGGTTGCACAGCGCGTGACACCGAGCATCAAGTGCGACAGCCCCCATGCATGGAACAGCGGCGCGGCAATCAATTGCACGTCGCCCGGCCGCAAGGGGACGCGAGAGAGCAGTGCAGTGACCCCCTCGATCGCGCCGGCGTCCGGTGCGCGTGCCGCTCCCTTCGGCCGGCCGGTCGTTCCGGATGTGAGGATCACGGTCCGGCCCTGATGGCGATTCGGCGGCACGGTTCGCCCGCTTGTCGTCGCGCTTCTTGAAGTCGTGCCATCGATCGACCGGCATCCCGGCACCGAGACCACCACGTCGCCGAAGTCGTCGTCGTGCAGGAGCATCGTGATGTTCTCTGCTGCGCAGACATCGTGGAGTTGCGGACCGGCAAACCCGGTGTTCATCAACACGACGTTTGCGCCCGTCTTGGCAACGGCGAACAGCGCCTCGACGAATCCCCGGTGGTTGCGGCACAGCACGCCGACGTTCGTCCCGTCGCCGACACCGTTGTCGAGCAGCTGCGCCGCCAGCCCGTCGGTGTGCTGCCAGAGCGTCCGATAGCTCACCGGACCGTCGTCGTCGATGATCGCCGCCCGATCGGGCGTCCTGGCGACTGCCGATGCCAGCGCCGCCGACGTGGTCAGTCCCCACGGCAACGATGACAGCAACGCCCGTGCCAGGCGATCAGGGCGTTCGAACAGATTGAAGTTCGTTCTGGCGAGGACCGCCGCTGAGGCAAGTTTGCTAGTGACCGACATCGTGACCTCCGGCGACGACCCTACTTGCCGCTAGGTTCGCGCTCATGAGTGCTGTCTTCGTCCATGGGGTGCCAGAAACGCCGGTGATCTGGGATCCACTGCTCGCCGAATTAGGTCGCAAGGACATCGTCAACCTCCAACTGCCTGGCTTCGGTGTCGACGCGCCGGTTGGTTTCGGAGCGACCAAAGAGGAGTACACGGATTGGCTCGTCCATGAGTTGGAGACGATCGTCGCAGCCGCCGGACCCGTCGACCTCGTCGGGCACGACTGGGGAGGCGGTTTCGTCGTGCGTGTCGCATCGATTCGGCCGGACCTACTGCGTTCGTGGGCCTCCGACGTCCTCGGGCTGTTCAACCCGGCATACGTCTGGCACGACCTCGCCCAGATCTGGCAGACGCCGGAGGCGGGGGAGCAGTTCTTCGAACAGTCAGCCACGACGCCGGCGTCCGACCAGGTGGCGTTGTACGAGTCGATCGGTATCCCCGCGGCGACCGGTGAGAAGTTGATCGCTGCCGCCGGGCCGGAGATGGCGCGGTGCATCCTTGCCCTGTATCGCTCGGCAGCCCAGCCGGAGATGGCGAAGTGGGGTGCCGAACTCGGCCAGGCCGGAGCTCGTCCCTGTTTGGCGATCGTGGCGCCGAACGACCCGTTCGTCAACAGCAACGACCTCGCGCTGTCCGTCGCCGCAGACCTCGGAGCGAAGATCGGCGAAGTGCCGGGCCAGGGCCACTGGTGGATGCTCGGCGACCCGATTGCCGGTGCACGCGTGCT
>JAYTOR010000063.1:0-36877 GCA_043747685.1 Actinomycetota bacterium | reverse complement strand
GCTCCGTCGTTGTCGGCTCCGTCGTTGTCGGCTCCGTCGTTGTCGGCTCCGTCGTTGTCGGCTCCGTCGTTGTCGGCTCCGTCGTTGTCGGCTCGTTCGTCGTCGGCTCCTTCGTCGTCGGCTCCTTCGTCGTCGGCTCCTTTGTCGTCGGCTCCTTTGTCGTCGGCTCCTTCGTCGTCAGGTCCTTTGTCGTCAGGTCCTTCGTCGTCAGGTCCTTCGTCGTCAGCTCCTTCGACGGCTGCGTCACTTCCAGCGGCGGGTCGAGTGGACGCTGAGGCTCGGAGGATCTCGTCGCCCTCCGTCGGTGCGACCGTGTCGACTCAGCCGGCCGGCGTCAGGTCTGATGTTCCGTCGAACCGTGCGGTCGGCGGACTGACGGCGCAACTGCTGATTGCGCCGCCGAGCAGCGCCGAGTCGACCCCGTTGGAGCCGTCATCCGGCTCGTCGTCGTTTGCAACCCCGACCACATCGTCGACGCAGCCGTTCGCCGCTCTGGTCGGTGCGGTTCCTTCGTCGACGCGCTCATCCGATTCGCCGCCAGCTCGGCAGGCGACGTCGCCGTCGCCTTCGACATCCGTACCGCCGTCGAACGAAGGTCAGTCGGGGGGTCGCAATCCATCTGTGTCAGCGTCGGCGTGGTCGGAGCGTGCCGATCGTGGCGCAGCGCCTGGCGATGCGGCACCCGTCGATGCGGCACCCGTCGATGCGACGAGGGAAGCACTGACCGCTGCCCTTGCCGTCGCTCCGCCTCCGAGCGGACCGTCGTTGATCGATACAACCTCGGTACATACCAGGACGGCGTCGGCCCCCACGTGGACCGAGCCGACCTCTGCGTCGCCGCCAGATCGGCAGTCGAGCGAGATCGCCCGTCGATCGAGTGAGGCGCTCAGCGCTCGCCAGGCCGCGCCGACCTCTCGGGCGGCGGCTGAACAGCGGAACACCACCACAGGTGTGACGGCAGCGCAGCATTCCATCATCGCCCCGGTCGCTCCGGTCGCCCCGGTCGCCCGATCGGTCGAGCAGACGAGCGCGCCGGCCACTGCACCGAACTCAGCAGGAGCAGCACCGGCCAGGTCGTTCCCGGTTCAGCTCCAATCGACCCAACTCAAACCTGCGACGGACACCGGCGACCTGCCCCGTCTGGCAGTGCCAGGACGTGCGACTGGCGACGGCTTCTCCGGCGATTCGTCGACCGGCGGCGCGGTGTCGGCCCGACGGGAAGCACTGCATGCCTCCGTTGCTCCACCGGCGGCAGTCGCTTCATCGCCGTCAGCATCAGCATCTGCATCTGCATCTGCGGCTTGGTCGGATTCGGCTGCACCGTCGACTTCGGCCCCGGCGGACTCGTCGACGCCAGGGTCGACGACCGTTTCAGCTTCGGGCAACGGAATCTCCTCCGCTCCTACGCCGGCGTCTGCTATCTCGTCAGCTTCAGGCGCGATGATCTCGTCAGCGTCAGGGTCTGCAACGTTGCCACGTTCCGGTTCGGCGGTGTCGTCAGCGAGTTCGGCTTCAGTCGGCAGTCTCAGCACGACACCGGTTGTCCGGCGGTCACTGCGTGCCGGACCAGCCGCCGAGGCGACCCGTCGCTCGCCCTCGACCCGGCCGATGATTCCCCGCGGGCCGACCTGGAGGCAGGGCAGCACCTCGTCGACGATCCAACGGGCATCGCTCGGCACGGTTCTCGGTTCTGCCAGTGTCGGTTCTGCCGATGCCGGTTCTGCCAGTGTCGGTTTTGCCAGTGTCGGTTCTCGGTCAGCAGCTGCCGGCACGGTCGCCGGCATGGCGGCAGGATTGTCGGCGATCGGTGCTGCGACGCCGATGCCGGTCGCTGTTCCCGGAGGACCGCAGTGGCGCGGCGTGCTCGCAGACCAGGCGCAACCGATCGGGGAGATGTTCGGTCAGCCGTCGTGGCCAGCAATGGCCGACGGGCCGACTGGTCGCCGGGGTTCCTTGAGATTTGCCACATCCGATCCGTCGTGGGCTTCGCCGAGTGTCCACAGCGGGGCCCGAGCAGTTGACACGCTGCGTTCCGGTGGCACGGCACTCAACGTCGTTACGCCCTTGGTCGATGCGGCCGCCAGTTTCCGCGCCACGCTGGCAGCGCACCCGACGATCGCCCCACGCGCACTGCCGCAACGCTGGCAGCCGCTCGCCAGTGCAATCGTCGGCGCGGGTCCCGTTCGCATCAGTACCGGCACCGGTTCACGTACTGCGTTGCGCGCCGCCGGAAAGGTGGCGGCGACGACCGGCAATGTCATCCACCTCGATCATGAGCCCGTGCACCAGCGCGACGCCGCCCTGCTCGCCCACGAACTGACACACGTCGCCAGTCCGTCTCCGCTGCCGCGCTTCTTCGACGACGATCGCCCGAGCGCAGAAGAGCACCGCGCCGAACAGATCGCCGACATCATCCGCCGCAGCCCGATTTTGCCACGAGGCGATTCCGGTGCCCAGTTGTTCGACAGTGTCGGTCAGCGCGATGCGATCATCCCCGCAGTCAGTCCCGGTGCCAGTGCGCCGGGAGGGGCACTGGGGCGCAGCGTCGGGTCAGCGAGCACGAGTGGTCAAGCGGTTATCCGTCGTCGGCTCGCCTCGAGTTCGTCTGGGTCGGGGTCGGGGTCTTCGGGGTCCGTATCCGGCATGCTCGACGCCGATGACCTCGCCTCGCGTCTGAACGGCACGCGACCGGTTTCGCGCTCTTCGGCGAACGGGAATCAGACGATCCATCGCCAGGTCGACAACACGATCCATCGCCAGGCCGACAACACGATCGGGAGGGCGACCACCGCAGACCATGCAGGCTCATCGCCCGTCCTCGGCGAACCGAGCATTCAGGGGTGGGATGTGCTTGCACGCGCCGTGGATTCCAGTGGCGTCCACGACTTCGTCGACTGGATCATGGAGCAGGTCGAAAATCGCATGGCCGGTGAGCTCGAGCGGCGCGGCGGCCACTATCGAGGAGATTTCTGATCATGACTGTCCAGCCCGTTCAGCTGCAGAAGGCGTTCCTGACCACTGAGTCCGGCGTGAAGATCGATTGCATGTTCAACCCCTCGAAGTTCTCCTTCAAGATGGGGAACAACTGGAAACCGAACGAGACCCCCGGCAAGAACGTCCCGTCGCAGACGTTCGCAGGCGGCCAGAGCGGCTCGTTCAGCCTCAGCCTGACGTTCGACACGACCGACGTCGGCACGACCGTCACGGCCTACACCAACAAGCTGCTCAAGCTGATGGATGTCGACGTCACGCTCGCCAGCTACGACGCCACGCGCAACAGCGGCCGCCCGCCGTGGGTCACGTTCAACTGGGGCACGAACATCCACACGTTCAAGTCGATCATCACCAGCCTCGACGTGACTTTTACCTACTTCTCGAACGAAGGCCTGCCGTTACGGGCGAATGCCGAACTGCAGCTCACGCAATTCGAACCGGACGACAACTGGACGAAGCAGAACCCGACGTCCGGAACGCCGGCACCGCACCGTGTTCATCAGGTCGGGCCCGGCGAGACGCTCGATCGGATCTCCGCCCGTTACTACGGCGACTCGACGCGCTGGAGGGCCATCGCCGCTGCGAACAACATTCGCGATCCGCTCGCCCTCCAGCCCGGCACACTGCTGTCGATCCCCGAACGGTCCGAGTTGCGATGACCGACGTCTTCAACACGAACCCGCGCCCACTCTTCAAGCTGGACGGTAGGGCAGCGTCGGACGATCTGCTCGACAACATGATGGATGCTCGTGTGGAGCTGCCGCTGAACGCTCCGGCGAGGGCGACGATCCGCTTCTTCGACGGGCAATTCAAACTGCTCGACAACGCCGGTCTCGACATCGCTAAATCGCTGTCCGTCAGTTTCGAGATGCCAGACGGCAACTTGAAGGTCGTGTTCGCCGGGGAGATCACCGGCATCGCCACCGAGCAAGGTCCCAGTGGGCAGCACGAACTCATCATCACTGCGCTGGACCAGTCACATCGACTGGGTCGGAAGACGACGACAACGACGTACCTCCAGCAGCAGTACAGCGACATCGTCACCACTCTCGTCCAGCAGTTCGGCATGAATGCCGACATCCAGGGGCTGGGCACGAACACACTGCCGTATGTGCTGCAGTCGACAGACGCCGCAGCCTTTCTGACCGAGATCTGTCGGCGCGTCGGCGCGCAGTGGCGTGTCGACGGCAAGAAAATGTGCGTCTTCAAGCCGCCGCAGAGCCAGACGCCCGTCGCCACGCTGACATGGGGGGAGGACCTCGCTCGGTTCCGCACGCGGTTCGCACCGTCGGAGTCGGCCGATTCGGTCGTCGTTCGTGGCTGGGATCCGGCGTCGAAGGCGGCGATCTCGGCGACGGCCTCGTCATCGACTCCAGCGTTCCTGTCGACTGCCCCCCTTGCTACCGGTGGCCGCTCCAGAGCGAAGCAGTTCGGGAGCGCAGCACGATCGACGAACAACACACTTGTCACTAGCCAGGCGGAGGCCCAGTTGCTTGCCGACTCGTTCTCCACCCGGGCGGCGTCCGTCGAGATCGTGGCACGAGGCGAGACGATGGGCAACCCGGCGATCGTGCCGGGGTCGATGGTCAAGATCGCCGGTGTCGGTACCAAACTCGCCGGCAACTACTACGTCACCGAAGTCGACCACGTGTTCTCCACACGCGGGTTCACGACGCGTTTCGTCACCGGCTCGTTGACGCCGTCGACGATCGGCGATCTCGCCGGAAGCCGTACCGCCTCGGGCAATCTCGGTGCCGTCATCGGCGTCGTCAGCAATATCGACGACCCGGACGGCGCAGGTCGGGTCAAGGTCAAGTTCCCGTCGGCTGGCGACAACATCGAGAGCGATTGGGCCCGAATCGTGATGCCGGCTTCTGGCAACGCCCGTGGTTTCCTGATGTTCCCATCGGTCGACGACGAGGTCCTCGTGATGTTCGAACAGGGCGACACGCGGCGCGCATTCATCGTCGGCGGGGTCTGGAACGGCAAGGACAAGACGCCGATGACGAAGGCCAGCACGATCGCCGGCGGTGAGGTCAAGCAGTGGGGAATGGTGACGCCGGGCGGGCATTCACTGCTGTTCCGTGACGACGAAGCCGGCAAGGAACGACTGGACATCATCATGAAGGACGGCAAGACGAAACTGTCACTCGGGCAGAGCACCGTCGAGTTGATCGCCAACCGGAAGCCTTTGAAGATCGAATCCGGGTTGGGGAGCATCCTCATCTCCGATCAGGGCGACGTCACGATCAAGGGCAACAAGATCACGATCCAGGCAACTCAGGACCTGAAGGTGAGCGGGATGAACGTCGAGGCCAACGCCCAGACGGGCATGAAAGTCGTCGGTGGTACGACCACCGAAGTCACGGCGAACGCCCAACTCAGCCTCAAGAGCTCCGGCATCACCGAGGTCAAGGGCTCGATGGTGAAGGTCAACTGATGAGCAACACGTCTGACTTCATCGGTCGAGGATTCATGTTCCCGATGCGTGTCGACCAGTCGGGGTCGATCGCCATGACCCGCGGTCTCAGCGACCTCGACAGTTCGATTCGCGTCGTGCTGTCGACGGCGCCGAGTGAGCGGTTGATGCGCCCCCGCTTTGGTTGCGCCATCTGGGATCTGCTGTTCGAACCGATCAATGCCAACACGATGGGACTGATGGCTGTCGCTGTGCGCAACGCCCTCGGCCAATGGGAACCACGCGTCGATGTCGAAGACGTGATCGTCCGTCCCGATCCGGTCGCCGATGGCAAGGTGACGATCGACATCACCTACATCGTCAAAGCAACGAACGACAAACGCAACTTGGTCTACCCCTTCTATGTCATCCCTCTCGAGGAGCCAGCGTGAGCCTGCCAGTTCCCACCCTTGACGATCGACGGTTCCAGGACATCGTCGACGAGGCTAAACGAATGATCCCGACGCTCTGCCCGGAGTGGACGAACCACAACGTCTCCGATCCCGGCGTCGCCCTCATCGAACTCTTCGCATGGATGACGGAAATGACCATCTACCGGCTCAACCAAGTGCCGGACGCGTTCTACACTCACATGCTCAATCTCATCGGGTTCGAACCGTTTCCGGCAACGGCGGCCCGCGCCGATCTGACGTTCTGGCTGGTTGGTGCCGTCGACCATCCGGTGATCATCCCCGAGCAGACACGCGTCGCCACCACCGGCGACATCGGCCAGTCCCACGTCTTCGCCACGCTCTCCGATCTCGTGATCAAGCAGCCGAACCTGATCGCTTCATTGACATCGTCAGCGCCCGAATCGTACGTCGACGTCTGGGATCAACTGCGGGTGGACCACGGTGCCGTCACCTGTTTTCCGCGTTCTCCGCTGACGCCGGGCGACTGCTTCTACCTCGGCTTCGAAGACGGCCTCGCCGGCCAGGCACTGCAGTTGACAGTACGCGCCAACGTCGAAGGAATCGGTGTGATCCCCGAGCGCCCGCCGCTGCTCTGGGAGGTCTGGCAGGGTGAGGGTTGGATCTCGACGAAGGTATATCGAGACACGACCGGCGGTCTCAACCGTGACGGTTCGATCGTGATGCTCGTCCCCAATGCGCACGAGCCGGTGACCCTCGGGTCGACCAGGGCGTACTGGGTCAGGGCGCGTCTGCTGCCGACCGAGCCGGGCCAGCCGTCGTACAACGCCTCGCCGCAGATCCGCACGGTACTGGCGGCATGTGTCGGTGGCACCGTCGAAGCAGAACACAGCGAGATCGCTCCACGCCGGATACTCGGTACGAGTTCAGGTCGTCCTGACCAGTACTTCGACGTCGAGATGACCCCGGTTCTGGCGAGAACGTCAGAGGAATACGTCTTCACCGCAGATGCTGATGGTAACGAGACACGATGGGGAGAGGTCGACGACTTCGTTTCGAGCACCCCGGACGATCGGCATATCACCTGGGACTCCACGACCGGCCGCATCAGTTTCGGACCACTGATCCGCTACCCGGACGGCACGTCGCGCCAGCACGGGGCGACCCCGCCAGAAGCAGTCCGCGTCGGCGTCGCCGGCTACCGCTTCGGCGGCGGCGCTGCCGGCAACGTCGGACCTGGTTCACTGTCGGCGTTGCGGTCCACGCTGCCGTATGTGTCACGGGTCGAGAACCTCGCCGCGGCGATCGGTGGCGTCGATGCCGAGACGATCAGCAACGCCAAACAGCGAGGTCCGCAGACGCTGCGGGCAGGGTCCCGAGCGGTGACCGCCGCCGACTACGAGCGCCTTGCTCCGTTCGCCGATGCAGCGATCGCCAGAGTGCGCTGCCTACCGCCCGCCGTTGATGGTCGGCCGGTGCAACTGCTGCTCGTTCCCGCAGTCAAGGTGTCCCCGCTGGAGACGAAGCTCGACGACTTCGCGCTGCCAGAGGGGATGGTCGATCGCGTCAGTACCTACCTCGACAGTCGCCGGGTGCTCGGCACCACAGTCGAGATCGGCACGCCGTATTACCAGGGAATCAGCGTCGCTGCGCTGCTTGCCGCCCGTCCAGGGCGACCGGCAACGCTGGTACGTGAGCGCGCCCTGGCGGTGCTCTACCAGTTCATCAATCCGGTCACCGGCGGCGCTGAGGGCAAGGGTTGGGGATTCGACGACGACATCAACGTCGCCACGCTCTATCAACTGCTCGAGGGTGTCGAAGGCGTCGAGCGAATCGACGAGTTGCTGCTCTTCGAATACGACGTTCGTAACGGTCATCGCATCGGCGTCGGACGCGAGCAGGTCAAGCTCGAGCGAAATTCACTGTTCATGTCGGCAGCCCACAAAGTCGTGGTTCGATGACCAATCGGCGGCGCCCAGACTGGCTCGTGCACCAACTGCCGGTCGGCATGATCGAGGACGATTTTCTCGTACGGTTCGTGCGCATCTTCCAGACGGTCGCCGACACGATGCAGTTGCAGGCCGACAACGTGCAGCATCTCTTCGACGTCGCCGTGGCGCCCGATGTGATGGTCCGCACGATCGGTCAGTGGCTCGGTCTCGACTGGGTCGACCCGTCGCTGCCGGACGCCCTGCAGCGACGGATCGTCCGCGAGTATTCCGCCGGCCTGCTGTGGCGCGGGACGAAATCGGGGATGGAGCGCCTGCTGCAACTGATCTGCGGCGGTGAAGTGAGCGTCGAGGACAACGGTGGCGTTTTCGCCGAAGGGAAGACGGTAGCATCGAGCCCTCACGTGAAGATGTCCGTCAGTTCGACCGGGTGGACGACAGAGGCGGATCTCCTGCGAATCGTCGCCGGCGAATTGCCGGCCAATGTGACCTTCGAACTGATCGTCGATGGTCGTACCATCTATCCACTCACCACCCGGGCAACCGTGGCAGCCGGAGCAATTTCATGACCGTCATCACATGTCCAGACTGCGGCCAGGTCACGAGTCTCGATGCCGTCAGGCACAGCGCCGACGAGTTCTGCACGCATTGCGACTTTCCTCTTTTCTGGGCACGCCCAGAGGGTTTCGCCTCAGAGGCGATCGATGACACGGACGTCAGCAGGCGGCGACTTCCCGGCACCGGCGGGCGTTTGACCGTCGGTCATCGGCCGTGCCCGTCATGCGGTGAGCAGAACCATATTTCGGCAGTGCGCTGCATTCGATGCAAGGCGCTGATGGATCCTGCGCCGCCGCCGCCGATGTATGTGCCGCCGCCGCCGTTCTACAACCCGCCGGTGGAGCCGAAGTCGCGCTGGAAGTGGTGGTACTGGGTGATCATCGGTGCTGTCGTCGTCGCAGCGGTCGTCGTTGTCGTGATCGCTACGAGGTAGATCGGACTCCATGCTCGTCGAGGCGCTCACCCCGTCCCTGGAATTGGGACCTGGCGAATCGACGATCTGTCGCGCCCGCGTGACGAACAACAGCAGCGTCGCAGCCCTCTACGCCGTGCGTCTCCACGGTCTCGGCCCGGTCGGGCCGTACATCCGCCTCGGCAGTGAAGCCGTCGAACCGAACACGTCGATCGACTTCGAACTACCGATCGTCGTACCGGAGAGCTTCGGCGTCGGCGAGCACGGTGCAGCGATCGAGGTCCGTTCGGACCAGCGCCAGGAAGTCCCGGTGATTGCCAACTTCACCGTCGGGATCGGCACGACGGATCACATTGCCGCGCAGATCGTGCCGTCGGTGCTGCGGACCCACCGGCGCGGCAAGTTCAAGGTCGAGATCGTCAACACGCGAACGATTCCCACCGAGGTCGAACTCGTCGGGTCTGCCCCGAATCTCACGGTCCGTCTCGATCAGGGCCACGTCGTCCTGCAGCCGGGGCAGACTGTCCTCGTCACGGGACACACCAAGGGCCGTCGCCACATCGTTGGTGAGCCGATCGCCCACGTGGTGACCGTCGAGACCACTGCCAACTCGATGCCGTCGTATTCGATGGCGTCGGTACAGCAACGCGCTGTCATTCCGTGGAAGCTGCGTTCCGGATTTGTCGGACTCGCCATTCTGCTGGTGTGGATAGTGATCGCTGTCGTCGGCGTGTTGTGGCTTTCCAACCGAAATGCCGACAAGACTGCCTCGACGCCGTCGACGCTGCCGGGCGGCGTGGCGGCTGACGGTTCGACGCCACTGACGACACCGGGATCCGGAGCGACGGGTGGTTCGACTGCCACTGCCGGATCCGCCGGTACTGGCGCTGCTGGCAGTGGAACGGGCGGCGCAGCCGGAGGTGCTGGCGGTGCAGCCGGGGGAGCAGCGGCGGGCGGTAAGCCGGCAGTTCCCACGCAGACCGTCGTACGCGGCACGGTCAAGGCCGGCAGCGCCGGTGCCGACGACGGCGTCCATGTGACGCTGACACCGACGACGCCCGACGGACCGGCCGCCAGTACGAATACTGCCGGAACGGCGACTCCCGGCAGCGCCGCAACCGGCTCCGGGCCCGGTGCTTCGATGGTTCCGGTCGGTTCGCTGCATGCGGGAATCCAACGCCTCGGTCTGCTGCCCGCCGACCGAACGCAGAATGCGTCTACCAATGCGTCCTCCAATGCCACTGCATCGCACAACGCCGATGCTTCAACGGCTACAGCGACGAAACGCTGGCCGGCTCGCTATGGGACGTACTCGGGAACCAATCTCGATTCGCTGCGCACCTTCACCGTCACGTCCGTCAGTTCCGGGACCGACGGCGCATTCCAGTTCTCGGCGGTGCCGCTGCACCGCAGCTATGAGCTCTCGTTCTCCAAGGTCGGGTATGTCAGCAAGTCGGTGATCGTCAATCCGACCGACGACGGCAAGCCGGTGCAGATGGAAGTACAGCTGCTTCCCGGCAACGGTTCGATCGACGGCATCGTGACCTCGAACGGAGCCGGACTCGGTGGCGTCAGCGTTTCGGCGACCGACGGGACCGTCATCCTGAAGTCGACGACATCGACGGACGCCAAGAATCGCGGCACATGGTCGCTCGATGGCTTGTCGACACCGGGGACCTACACGATTACCTTCGCCGTGAGCGGGTACGGCACGCAGGTAGCCCAGGTCGTGCTCGGAGCAGGCGAGAAGAAGCACGGCATCAATATCGCGATGTTCGCGGGTGTCGGCAGCGTCAGCGGGACGATCCGGACCGGCGGCAACCCGCTCGGCGGGATCACGATCACGGCATCGGCCAGCGACAAAACCGTATCGACGACCAGCCTCACCGAGGGGGCGCTCGGCACGTTCGAGTTCCCGCAACTCGTCATCGGCCAGTCGTACATCATCACTGCCACCGCTGACGGCTACATCACACAGTCGCGCAGTGTCGCCGTCAATAGCAACGAGACCGGTGTCGATTTCGACCTCGTCTCGACCACCGGTTCGATCACCGGACAGGTCTTCGTCAAGCTGCCCACGGGAACTGCGGACGCGCTCCCGCTCGTCAATGCCGGCGTCTCGGTGTCGGCGAACGGACTGCAGGTCAACAAGCCCACCGCCGCCGCCCCGGACGCCGGAGCGTTCACCGTCGGCGACCTGCCACCTGGCAGTTATCTGGTGACGATCTCGCGGTACGACACGACGACGTACTCACAACTCGTCACCCTGGTCGCCGGCCAAGTGCTCGACCTCGGCCAGATCGTCCTGACCCACCAGGACCCGCCAGCTGCTGCATCCACAGGCAGTCTGATCGTGCGATCGCTCGACACCCTCGGCCAGCCGATCAACGGTGCGACCGTCATCCTGTCCGATGTCGGTGGCCGACGCCCGGCGATCACGATCACGATGGGCGCGTCCGAAAATTCGGCGATCTTCAACAACATCCCGATCGGGACGTACAACTTCACCGTTGCGAGGAATACGTACCGTCCGAACACGATTGGTCCGGTCTCGATCGGACTGACGCAGATCTCCAAAGACGTCACTCTGCTTAAGTTCGGCACTGCTCGTGGAACGGTAATCAACCGCGTCGGAGGCACGCAGGAGATCGTCTCCCTCGACGACCGCAGGCTGCCGACGTTCAAGGACCCCGCCACCGGCGCCCTGTTCGTGGTTTCGAAAGCGGAGGCGACTAACCCCGGGCAGTACACCGACACAACGGGCGCAGTGATTGTGAAGCAGTCGAACGGAACCTATTTTCGTGGTGCCTCTCAGCTGGTCGCCGAACTCACGGAAACCGTCGGGAACCTCCCTGCTGCTCCTATTCTGCCGGCAACTGTGCCGCCCGTCGGAGCTCCGACTCAGCAGCTGAAGAACTACGAACTGCTGCTGTACTCCGTCGGCAAGACCTACGGCTGCATCACACCGATTCCGGTCGCCGACACTGCAACACCTGATCCGACCGACCCGTATGCGCGCTTGGTATGGCAGATCGATCCGTCGCAGCAACTGCTGCCTGGCACCTATGTCCTCCGCTTCAGCCCGCCACCGAGCGACACCGGCAGCTCATGCGCTGGCCACGGTCAACTCCCTCCAGGATTTGCAGCGATCCCCATCGATGTCGACGGCAACGCCGCGACGTTCACAGTCGCCGCCAACAGCGACGCACGCATCGTTGTTTCACCGATCCAACTGGCACCGTATCCGTCGGTGACCGGGACCGTCGTGGTGCCGTACAAGGCCGGTGGCGTCTACACCTACACCAACTTCGACACCACCCAGACCGGGACTGTGTCGGTAAAGCTCAACTGCCCACGGGGGCTGACCGCCAGCGCCGTCGTCGCCGCTGCCGGCCAAAAGGTCAACTTCACGTTTTCGACGACCGCGATCGCCGCGCTGTTCGCCACTCAGCCTCGAAACGGGTTCTCACTGGCGACCTGCACGTTGGCTGCCTCGTCGACTCTGGCCGGCCCGGCTGGTGGACCGGCGCTGAAATTCATGCCGAACTCGACAGCGCTGCCGTTGTCGTTGGGCGACAAGACGTACGAGGATCAGGTCGTTTCGGTCGCCCTTGTCCAGGACCCGAATGACATTGCCGGCACCGTCGTCTGGCAGGACGCAGCGTTTTCCGGCAGCGCAGGCCAACACCCAGTGAACGGCATCGTCCTATCAGCGAGCGGAACACCTGGCTTCGGCTCTGGCACGGCCCCCGACTCCGATGGCGCCGGTGGTACAACGGTGACTGCGCCGAACCCGCCTCCGAAGGCCGACGTCGGCTTCAGTCCGGCGATCACCAACAACAACTTCATCTTCAGCGCCAACGGCAACCGTCAAGTCATCGGCACGACGGACTACTCGATCAAGGCACCGAACTTCGCCGACAGCACCATGACGGTCACGGCGAACGCGTCGGCCGGTGCCGTCCCGTGGGCTGCATCTGGCGCCGGTGTCATCCAGACGGCAAACCTTGCGACGGTGCTGATGCAGCCGAACCCAGGTCAGATCAACGGCGCAGTCCTCTTCAGCAATCCACGTGCACAGGCCCATCAGATCCCGTTCGCCGGTTTGCTGTCCGAGGTCGCGGTCCATGCGACTGCTCCCGGAGCTACGACATCGACGCTCGTCAACGTCGACAACGCGGGCACCTACACGATCCCCAATGCAGCAGCCGGCACATGGGGTCTCGATCAGACGGTCGCGGCTGGCAGCGAGCTGATGCCGTACAGCGGTGCCCTTCCGCAGGCACCGCTCTTCGTCGACGCAGCTGCCCAGACAGCCGCTGCCCCGGTGTCGTACATCGTGCTGGGAAAGGTCAAGGTGAATGTCGAGGACAGTACGGGTGCTGCGATCACCGCAGCAGCGACGACGATCACCCTGTCGCGAGACGGCAGTGACACCACGGCTTCGTTCCCTGCGACGTACGCAACGAATCTGCAGCATCCCGATTCGAGTGGTTCAGCCAATTTCGACCGGCTCCCGGTCGGCGACACCAACATTTCTGCAAACCCTTCTCGCTCGCTCAGATACCTGTTGTCGGTCGTCGTCCCCGGCTACGAAGATGCACCGCAGGGCATCACGATCACAGACTCCACCGGCAGTCTGACGGACTCGTCTCCCGTTTCGCTCACCAACATTCCGCTGAACGTCTTCGAGTCGTCGAACAAGACCGTAACCATCGTCGTCCGGAAGTTGGGTGTACTGTCCGGTTCTGTCATCGGGCAGCTTCTCGGGACTCCGACCCGGCCGCTGAATCCTTCTCACGACGGCTTGGCGGTCGTGGCCACACGGGCGGCCGATGGTTCGTCTCTCGACGGCCATACATATGCGGGCGTATTCGCCCAACCGACAGACTCGAACTACACGATCGCCTTGCCGGCCGGCGGCTACACCGTGAGCTTCACGGCGAGCAACTTCGTGCAGCTGGACATTCTGAACGTCATCGTCACCGTCGGGGCGTCGACAACGCGAGATGCGTTGATGCGTCTACAAACAGGCGAACTCGACCTGTCGACATTGATGACGACGAAGACAACGCCCACTGTGTCATCCACATCCTTCGTCGCCGAAACTGTGGGGCTGTGGGATGCATCGCTCGCCGATTCTGCGCTGACGTCGGCGAACCAGCTGGCGACGTTCAACACCGACGGCGTCACCCCGTACAACCTCACCGGCCTGTATCCCGGCACCTACACCATCAAGGTGACCACGCTTGTTGTCACACCCGACCCGTTACTACTAGTGCCACCACCAGCGCCGCCCGACTACTTTCCGGTCATTGGCACGATCACGGTTCCAGAGGGCCCGACTTCGGCGGCGCGCACCATCGCCAAGACGACCCTGACGTCGATTATCGACGGGGAGATCCGCGGCACCGTGACCGCCGAGAACAGCGTCCATGAAGCGATCGCCATGCCGGCGGGCGTCAAGGCAACTGCGGTGTTCAGCGGCGACACCATCCGGAATATAGGGAACACAAGCGTCGTCAGCAATCGCACAGCTCTGCCGTCGGTCTCCGCGACGATCGGCGCAGAAAGCTCAGTCGGGTCCGGTGCCCCCTTCGACATCGGGGGATTGCCACGGGGCACCAGCGCGCTGTCCTTCGACGCGGCGGCCGGTTTCACGCCGCCGAACTCCCAGAACGTGCTCGTCACCGGGACGGTGACGGCGCCAGGTCCATTCAAATACGCCGCAGCCGATGTGACCGTTGACGTCACGGTCGTCGACCATTCCGGGCCGAGTGGTGCTGACGTGGCGGTGCCTGTTGCAACGGTCACCCTGACGCCGCCCGCCGGGTCGACGTCGGTCACGCCGATTCCGCTCGTTGCCACAGCCGCTGGCAGTAACGTCTACTCAGCACAGATCCCGCCTCGGCTCACCGGCTATACGGTCACGGTGACGGCGACCCTGCACCAGACGTACACGACCACGCAGATCGTTTCGCCGAGTGCCACGGCGCTCGCCGTCCCGGTGGTGATGCAGCAATCGTCCACGATCACCGGCACCATCAGGACGCAGTCGTCTTCTGCTCCGCCAGGGACAGTGCTGCCCAACACCGCGCTGACGCTGACCGGCCCCGGCGCGGCGACGACTGCCGGAAGCTCCGATGCCAACGGGGTCTACTCGTTCCCGATCACCGTCGCCGGAACCTACACCGTGTCCGTCGATACGCCTCCGACCGGATTCGGCCCGGGGACGACGGGACCGTTCACGGTCGCCATCGGCACATCGACGGCCCATGACATCACGATGTTGAAATTCAGCGAGGTCGACCTCACCATCGCCGGTGCCCCGGCTGCAGGTTTCACCGTGACTGCGAGCTCATCGACCGGCGTGACCAGGACGCTCGTCGGGTCGGTGTACCAGTTCACCGGTCTGACCCCCAACACCCCCTACTCGTTCACCGCAGTGCAGACAGGGTTCGCCACGCAGACGTACGTCTTCCCGGCGGCGACGAACACGCCTGGCCTGACGCAGTCGGCAACGCTGACCTGGATCGATCTCGTCGGCACGATCACCAACGCCGCTCCGAGCACGGTCGTCACGTTGACGCCGCCGAACGGTCCCGCTCAAACACAGACCTTCACCGGGTCGACGGGCTCGTACGACTTCACCGGGTTGGAGCCTGGCAGCTACACGATCGCCGCCGTCAGGGCGTGGGACACCCTCAGCATGTCTGTGACATTCACACTCGGCGCCGGCGCGTCTGTCACCAACCCCAATCCTTCCAGCGTCAATCCGAAGGCATTGGCATTGCCGGCGGTGCAGTCGGCGACGATCTCCGGCAGGGTCGTCGATCAGACCGGCACTCCGTTGGCGACGGCGAACGTGACCCTGAAGAAGGGAACGACCACCATCAGCGGACCGACGAACGTCGGCTCGAACGGCAAATACACCTTCAACGCTGGGGTTACTGTTGCCGGCAACGACTACACGGTCGTTGCCGCAGCGAGCGGCTATGTCGGTGACACCTCGGCGGCGATCAACGTGACAGGGGCGACAGCGCCGTACGCCGTTGGCGACCTCACACTTTATCAATTGGCGACAGCAGCGATCACGCTGTCGAACCCACCGCCTGGCATCACATCAGTGTCTGTGTCTCCGACCGGCCCCGTCGTGTCGGTTTCCGGAAACGTCTACAGCTTCACCGGTCTTGTCCCCGGGACGGCGTACACGTTCACGGCAGGCACAACGGCCGGTGACACCCAGACATTCACGACCCCTGCAGCAGTTGCGGCCGGCGCATATACGCACACGTTCACGTGGGAAAACGCGGTGATCACGTTCGTCAACCCACCGTCAGGCGCATCGGTGTCGTTGACGACCGGTAGCGGGCCGACGACCGCATCGACGTCCTCACCGTTCACCTATGTCGGCTTGATCAGCGGCCGTTCGTACACTTTTACGACGTCCGGCACGGCGAGTCAAACGGCGACGGTGGTTGCCGACGGGACTGACAACATCACCTTCACCTGGGTTTCAGCAAACGTCACCTATGTCAACGCTCCTGCGGGCACTGCGAACCCGACGGTCAGCCCGACGTCGGCGATTACTGCATCGACGGCCACGCCGTTCACGTTCATCAATCTCATTCCCGGAAATACGTACGACTTCTCCGCGCCAGGGCAGCCGACCTGCACGATCGTCGCCAGCGTGGCCGGGCCGAACGCCTGCACCTTCACCTGGGTCTCGGCGACGGTCACCTACGTGAATGCACCGTCCGGCACGGCGTCACCGACGGCGAGTGTGTCGACGGTGACGACGAGCTCGTCCTCCTCGCCGTTTACCTTCACCAGCCTTGTTGCCGGCACGTCCTACACCTTCTTCGCCCCCGGCCAGGCGTCCTGTACGATCACCGCCAGCGCAACGTCTTCCGCAAACAGCTGCACGTTCACGTGGACGAACGTCGCCGGAACCGTTGCCGGCCTGACGCCGACGACGGGAACGGCGAATGTCGTGCTGTCTGGGCCGACATCTGACACAGCCGCCGTGACCGCAGCTGCGACAGGGTTCGCCTTCAATCAATTGGCCCCCGGCGCCTACACGATCACGGTCACCGACAACTCGGCGACGGCGAAACACGCATCGATCTCCTTTACGGTCACCGTCGGCGGAACGACGACGCCACCCCAGTCCTCCGGTGCATGGACGCTCACGCTCGCCTGACAACGCACTCGCCCTCTGCGCCGAAGAACTCGCCCCTGCGCACGCACCCGAATTCCCCCAGCTTCGAGTATTTCGCTGACACGACCGCTCATCCGAGTATTTGCCTCGCGACAGGGGGCGGCTTGCTACTCGATCAAACGCAAGTACTCGATGCGTGGGTCGGCAGTGCCGCGGGCGCGGCCACGTCCTGACCGCAGTTTCGGTCCAGACGTGACCCCGGGGTAAGCCAGCCGCCTTCGAGTATTTCGCTGACCAGACGGTCCATCCGAGTATTTCGCTAGCGACAGGGGGCGGGTTTCTACTCGATCGAGGCAACCACGCGGCCAGGGGAGGGGTGGGGTGGGCGAAAGGCGGGGGAGCAAGCCGGGAGCGGACGGGTGTCGGGAGCGGACGGTCAGCCGGTCAGCCGGTCAGCCGGTCAGCCGGTCAGCCGGTCAGCCGGTCAGCCGGTCAGCCGGTCAGCCGCTCAGCCGCTCAGCCGCTCAGCCGCTCAGCCGCTCAGCCGCTCAGCCGCTCAGCCGGTCAGCCGGTCAGCCGGTCACGAAGTTGGGGATCGTCACTGCTTGGCCCGGGACGCTGGCGACCTGCTGGCTGTCGATGGCGTCGACGGCGGTGGTCGAGGGGTAGATCGCGGCGATGTAGTTCGCAGGTGCTGCGATGCCGACGAACGAGTAGCTGCCGTCGGGTGCCGTCGTCGTCACGAGGTACGCCGCCGGTGGACTGCCTGGGAAGTTCGCCGGCAGATAGAGGCGGACGGAGATGCCGACCTGCGGCGAGCCGTTGGCATGGAGGACGACACCGCTCAACGCCGCCTGTTGGCCGAGTGTCAATGCCAGGTCTTTCGTCTCACCGGCTCGCACCGTCACGACCTGGACGACAGGCAGCGTGCCAGGCAACGTCGCCGAAATCGTGTACGACCCTGCGGCGACATTGCCGAAGGCGAACGACCCGAGCGGTTCGTTGGCACTGAGCAGCGAACGGCTCTGAGTGCCGTTGCTCAAGGTGATCGTCGCCTGAGCGACGGAATTGCCTGCAGCATTGACGATCGAACCCTTGATGGTGGCGTTGGTGGCGACGAGTGCGGCGTCGACACCGGTGACAGTGCCTCCGGTGTCTGCGCCTGTCAACTGCACCAGTCGTGTCTGACTGACGTAGCCCGTCTTGGTGAAGGTCACCGTGTAAGAACCCGGGACGGTCAGCGAGCCGACGGTCCACGTCCCGGCGGCAGCACCCTGGCTGATGGTCGACGTCGTCACCGGCGCTGGCCCCCCGGTCACGGCGACGCTCACACTTCCGAGCGTTTCGCCTGTGGACGCTTTGACCGTCCCGCTGATCGATCCGATCGAGGGGATGAGGACGATGTCTGAGAGGAACGGCGAATTCTCGGTTGTCAGGCTGATCGTGCGTGACTGCGGCGTGTATCCAGCGCGGGTCACCGTCAGTGTGTAGAGGCCAGGCGTCGGCAGGTTGCGTAACGCATACGTCCCGATCTTGCCGACGGTGAGGCTGACGGTCGACAGCTTGGTCTTGCCGTCCGTTGCATCGATCTCGACGCCTCCGACGGGCAGGCCTCCGCTGAGCACCGTTCCGTTGATCACTCCGTCGCCGGCGTCGAGGCGCACGTCGATCTCGTCGGTCGTTGCCCCTGGGGCCAGTACGACGTTTCGCGTTTCGAGGCTGCTGCCAGGATGGTCGATGACGAGCTGGTATTTCGCCGGCGTCGGTACCTTCTCGAGGAGGAAGGTGCCGTCGGCAGACACATCGACGCTGGCAACCACGGCAGGGGTGTTCGGATCGGCGAGCCCAGGAACGACGAGGGTCGCCTTCGTTCCGGTGATATCGGCACCGATGACCTTGCCTTTGACGGTGCCGGGCTGGCCCCCGAGGGTGATGTCGTCGAGCTTGACGTCTGTGCCCTTCTTGACCTCGACGATGTCAGCGTCGGCGAACACTCCTGCCGATTTGTACCACAGCGGTGTGAATCCGGCACCGGAGAACTTGACGCGGTATTTGCCGGCGCTGAGTTGGCCGAACGCAAACGTCCCGTCGTCGCCGGTGGCAGCAGAACTGAGGGCGACCGTACCGTCGACTGCGGAGAACAACTGCGCCTGGACGCCCCCGATACCGGATCCGCTGGTGGCCGACACGACCTTTCCGGTGATGTTCGCCGGAGTCACGGACACCTTTGCGCCACTATTGGCGCTCTGGTCGGCGAGCGCCTCGTTCACGACGGCGTCGCTGACCTTTGCCTTGTCGACCACATTCCCGAACGTATGGCTGAGGACGGCGGCGAAGATTGCCGCTGCCGTGATCAGGCCGAGCATCGAGAGCACCCAGCGGCTGATGCGCGGTTTCTGGATGAAGGTGGCGATCGCCTCCGTCTTCTCCGGGCTGGCTGCGGCGAATGTCAGCACACGCACGACCGGCTGTCCGAACCATGGGCGCGGGCCGGTGACACGTGCCTGGAACACGGCGCGCTCGCCGGGAAGTACATGCACGCGGTCCGGTGCGAATTCGAACATCGCCGCATCTTCCGGATCGATACCCTCCGGGGTGACGTTCAGCGGGGCGTTGCCGTTGTTCTGGACGACGAGCCCGTACTGCGCACGTTTCGCCCCGGTCACGCTGATCGGATCGATGCCGAGGCTGAGCCGTGGCTGGCGGGCGACATTGACGGTCAGCGGGCAGATCTCGAAGGCCGTCGGATCGTTCTCGCTCTGGACGTGCAGACTCAGTTGGCGTACCCCGGCGGCGAAGCCGGGCGGCAGTTGGATCGTGACCTCGACGGTCTCGGTCATTCCCGGGAACAGCGAGAGGCGACCGCCTGGGATCGTCACCCACTCCGGGTCGAGCCCGAAGACGCGCACGCGATAGGCGTCGATGAGATCGGAGACATTGCCGATCGTCAGCGCGAACGTCGTCGACTGTCCGATCGGGACGTCGGCGTAACCGGGTGTGGCCGAGGCGACGAACTTGGTCATGGCGCTGCCTCGGCGGTGGTCACGGCGATCACGGAGAGGTCACGGCGATGTTGCTGATCGACGCCTGACCGGCGGTGACGACGATCAGCGTGACCTGTGTATTGATGCCTGGACCGCTGGCGGTCAGGGTGTAATACCCGGGAGGAACGGAGTCGAAGAGGAATGCTCCCGGCGGGCTGGCGGCGGTCTGCGTCGTCCGTAACGTCGTACCGCCGCTGGCGACGACCGGCGTCCCAGCGGTCGTCGTCGCAGTTGCCCCGCCCGTCGATCCACCGTTCGTCGATGTTCCCGTGCCATCGGTGAGCGTCATCGTCACGCCCGCCTGGCCGACGCCGGCAAGACGCACCGTACCGCTGACATTCGACGAGATCGGCATCATCACGGCGTCGCCTGCCTGCTGACCCGCCGCCCCGAACGTCACACTGATGGTCTCCGTGCTGTAGCCAGCGAGCGAGAAACTCACGTTGTAGGTACCCGGCACCACAAGGTTGGCGATGGTGTAGCTACCGACCCCACCGTCGCCGGTGCCGGTCGTCAACGTTGTCGTGGTGGCGTTGAAACTCCCTAGAGAGGCCGTTACCGCGACCCCTCCGAGGGGTGTACCCGACGAGTCGGTGGCGGTGCCACGGACCGTGCCCGCACCGCCGACGAGCACAGCCACCAGCCCGGTCTTCTTCTCGCCACCGGCAAGATCGAGAGCAATTGTGGAGCTGGACGATCCGTCACGGGTGAATGTCAGTACGTAGGTGGCGGGAGTCGGCAGATTGTCGATCTGGAAGTGGCCGACGTTGCCCGTCGTCGGCGTCGTCGAGACCTGCTTCGTCGTTCCGCCGTTCAACGTCACGGTGGCATTGCCGAGGGCGGCGCCGTTCGGGTCGGTGACCGTGCCGCTGATGCTGCCTGATGACGCTGCCAACTGCGCGGTGTCGATCACCGGGCTCTGGCCACCGTCAAGAGTGACCTGAAAGGTCTGGGTGTCGAAACCTGGCCTGGCGACGTTGACGGAATAGGTGGCGGGTGTCGGGAGTCCGGGAGCGCTGAATGTTCCGTCGGGGTTGACCGTTGCCGGAATGGGTGCTGGGGCTGCGGCCGTCGGGTCGGAAGGCACGAGCGTGACGGTGACTGTCGGCGCGGCGGCGTTCGGCGCACCTGGCGGCGCAGCGACCTTGCCGGACAGTGTCCCAGCATGACCGACGAGCACACCGTTGATGCCGGTGACGGTTGCCAGCGGATCGATCGTGACGACCGCCGGTTTCGCCGGCTTCGACGGGTCCGCCGGCTTCGACGGGTCCGCCGGCAGCGTGTACCAGACCGGGTCGTAGCCGTCTGAGCTGAATCGAAACTGGTACTTCCCCGGCAGCAGCGCGCCGAGCGTGTAGGTGCCGTCATCGCCCGTTGCACCTGACGCCGACAACGTCGTCGACTGCGTACCGTCGGCACCAGTCTTGACGCGGTACGCCTCGACCGTGATTCGTGCGAGTCCTGCCTTCGTCGTGCTGGCCGTCACTTTGCCGCTGATCGTTCCGACGACCGAGGCGAGCGGAACCTCCTTGATGCCGCCTGCGTTCCACGTTGCGGGAACGGCCTTCTGTGGCGCGCCGGAGTTACGGAGATAGCTGATGACGAACAGGAAGATCAACGCCCACAGGGCGATGATGCCGGCGAGGATCAGCGCTGTTAGTACGCCACGAGGGATGCGCGGCTTCTGGTTGAAGCGCGCCGTCTCCTCCAGCGTCACCGTCGGTGCCTTTGCCTCGATGCGGATCGTACGAGCGACGACCTGGCTGAACCACGGACGCTTGCCGCGCGCGAAGACGTAGACGGCGCGCGACTGCCCTGGCGGAACGGAGGTGGTCGGTGGGATGACCCGGCACTCGATTGCCCGCGTGGGCTCGACTGCCTCGAAGGCGAAGTCGGTCGTGACGTTGCCGGTGTTGGTGATGATGACGCCGAAGCGTGCCTCGCTGCCGGCAACGACCAGGCTCGGGCGCAGGCTGATCTCCGCCGCCTCGACCGTGTCGACGGTGATCCAGACGGCGTTCTCGGTCTGCACCCTGGCGTCGACCGTGGAATTGACCCGGACGTTGAGGAACGAGTCGCCGGCCGGAAAGGTCTTCGGGAGGTCGAGTGTGACCGTTAGTCGACCGACCGAGTCGGGGAACAGTGTGACGACCGGGGGAGTGACCCGAACGAAAGCGGGATCGAGCCCATCGACGGTCGCCGACAGGCCGTCGATGACATCGGACGTGTTGACGACGTCGATGTCCAGCGTTCCTGGCCGACCCGGGCGGATCTGCAGCCGCTCCGTCTCGACGGTCGTGCGCAAGCCGACTATCCGATCACGATGCCGCCGCGCTCCGGCACGACAGCAGTCAGTGGGACGGCCAACTCGACGACGATCTCGTCGCCGGGCGCGGCGTTGATCAGAAATCGGCTGGCAGCATTGACGATGGCAGTTCCGAGGGGAGAACGTACGAGTGCACCGACAGCGTCCGGAACCCGCACTTCACCGGCGACCCGGCGGAAATCGTCTCGTCGTGACGGCAGCGTCGAGTCCCCGAAGCCGATGTTGACCGCTGCCGGCGAACTGGCAAGCGGTGTTTCGATGAAAGTGTCGATATCGGTGACCACCAGCACGTCGAGCGCCGGCTTCAGTCGACCATCGAGGGTCTTGAACAGGTCGGTCGGCACACCGGCTCCGCTGCTGGCCAGGTTGATGGTGATGCCAGAGAGGTCAGAGAGGTCCTGCGGCATGAACGTCTCGGGCATGTCGCCGTTGGCCAGCACGGTGCGCAGCAGGCCGGAGAGCAACGAACGCTCGTCGCGTTGGTCGCTCGTCCATGCCGTCAACATGTATCGGAGTTCGACGCGTGGCAGCGCGAAGCGACGCATCGGGACACCGGCGCGTTCGAAGTGCTCGACGCCGGACCGTGCCTGCGTCGTACTCTTCTTGATCTCCCACAGGAACAAATTGACCGTTGGGCGATTGAGTTTCGCGCTCCATTCGCGGTCCGGAGCATCGAATGAAACATCAATATCCTGTGCAGAGAGGGGAACGCCGGCGCGCAAAAGAGCCTCAAGACTCGAATCTATAAGCTCAAGCAAGTTCCCTCCTTTTGTTATCTATAAGGCGTGACATCGACCGAATCCCAGCGTAGTATCTGATGACGAATGACGAGCCATCCATCGCCCAGCAGTGTTGACCACAACCGGCGCAGAGCCCCGATCAGCATGGCATCGGTCGCAGTACTGGCGGTCATCACGCTCGGTGGTTGCAGCGGTGGCAAGAAGGGTACACCCGTACTGGACCTCGCCAAGTCCGGTGCAGGAACATGCCTCAACGTGCCGGACAAACTCGGTGACAACGTCACGTCGCTGCCGGTTGTCGACTGCAAAACCGTTCACACGCACGAGATCTTTGCCGTCATCAAGTACACGACGTCCGACGTTTTCCCGGGGAACCAAAAGCTCGACTCGTTTGCGACCGCCGGATGCATTCAGCCGTTCGAGGCCTTCGTGGGAACGAGCAACTTCGACTCCACCCTCACCTTCACATGGCTCACACCCACGCTGACCTCGTGGAACGAGCACAAGGATCGCGACGTCCTGTGTGTCTTGCAGGACAAAAACAGCGCACCGCTGACCGGGACGATGAAGGATTCGCATCGCTAGACGACTTCGGTCTCGACGACGACCCGATGGAACGCAGGAAGGTCGAGCAGGTCAGTGCCGAGTCCCGCATGATCCATCTCACCCTGCAGTTCAGCATGAAGGTGCTCGATTGCGGTGTCGAAGAGACGGTTGAGCAGTTCGACGACGTCGACGATGACATCAGTCGGGGTGATGGTGAGGGCATCAACTGCCAACGTGTAGTCGAGGTACAGGAATGCCGCATCGGTCGAGAGAGAGCCGAGCGCAAGGATCGCTGCCGCTGCCCTCAGCCCTTGATCAATATTCTGACAGGCGGCGAGCGCTGCATCGAGGGGCGAACTGAACGCAAACGCGATCAGCTGCAAACTGGTATCCCCAGCGGTGTCGATCGGCAGCAGCTCGACGGAGACAGTTCGACTGAGTGCATGCTTTCCTGTCGTCACGGAGTCTCCGATGCGCACGCAAGTGACATCGAGTTCGAACTCGTAACCGATCTGATTCAGTGCCGCCGACAGACTCGTCAGTTCAGCAACTGTTCGACTGCGTTCCAATGATGGTTCTGAGGCACCCGCCAGCAGCCGCTCTATTCCGGGCGCGGGTCTACTCATAGGGGTGATGGTAAAGACAGCGTTGCAACGCTGTCGTCAGTGTTCCCACGTACGACCCGCGGCGAATAGCCCTGTCAGCGTGATGACGGAGCACTAGAGTTTGGTGCCGTGCCTTACGTCTACGCCTTTGATCACAAGTACCGCCGCCCACCGATGGAGATGAAAGATCTGCTCGGTGGCAAGGGTGCAAACCTCGCGGAGATGACCAGCGTGCTCGGGCTTCCCGTACCGCCAGGATTCACGATCTCGACCGACGCCTGTCGGGCCTACATGCACGCTGGCTGGCCCGCTGGCCTGACGGACGAGATCGCCGCGCAGGTGACAGCGCTCGAACAGAAGATCGGGCGCACGCTCGGCGATCCGGCCGATCCGTTGCTCGTCAGCGTGCGGTCCGGTGCCAAATTCTCGATGCCGGGGATGATGGACACCGTCCTCAACCTCGGTCTCAACGACAAGAGTGTCAAGGGTCTCGCCAAGGTCACCAGCGACGAGCGATTCGCGTACGACTCGTATCGCCGCTTCGTTGCCATGTACGCCCGTATCGTCCTCGATTGCGACGGCGGTCCGTTCGAGCATGCACTCGAAGCGATCAAGGAGCGCCTCGGTGCCAAGACCGATGCCGATATTCCGGCTGGCGAGTTGAAGCAACTCGTCGACCTCTACAAGGCCGAAGTCAAGACGCAGACCGGCAAGCCATTTCCGCAGGATCCGAACAAGCAGCTCCGTGGTGCCGTCGAGGCGGTGTTCCGCAGCTGGAACGGTGCGCGTGCGATCGCCTACCGCGTCCGCGAGCGCATCAGCCACGATCTCGGCACTGCCGTCAACGTGCAGGCAATGGTTTTCGGCAACCGTGACGAGACATCAGGGACCGGTGTCGGCTTCACCCGCAACGCGGCGACGGGCGAGAACAAGCCCTACGGTGACTTCCTCATCAATGCCCAGGGGGAAGACGTCGTCGCCGGTATTCGGAACACGGAAGACCTCGACGCACTCAAGGCGCAATTCCCGACGATCCACGCCGAGCTGATGTCGATCTTCGACCGCCTCGAGCACCACTACCTCGACATGTGCGACACCGAGTTCACCATCGAGCAGGGCAAGTTGTGGATGCTGCAGACACGCGTCGGCAAGCGCACCGGCGCTGCTGCCCTGCGAATGGCTGTCGACATGACGAAGAACAGTGGTAGGGCCGGGGCGCAGTGGAAGATCACCAAGAACGAAGCACTCATGCGTGTCGCCGGTGAGCATCTCGATCAAGTGTTGCACCCGCAGTTCGCCGGCTCCGCAACGGTGCTGACCAAGGGCCTCGCAGCGTCGCCAGGTGCCGCTGTCGGCAAGGTGTATTTCACCGCTGATTCAGCCGTCGAAGCAACCGAGCGCGGTGAAAAGGTCATTCTCGTTCGCAGCGAGACGAGCCCTGAAGACGTCCACGGCATGATGGTCGCCCAGGGCATCCTGACCGCCCGTGGCGGCCTCGTCAGTCACGCTGCTGTCGTTGCGCGCGGATGGGGCACCCCGGCGATCGTCGGTGCCGAAGCGGTGAAGATCGACGGTCGGCGCTTCTCCGTCGGCACGATCGTCGTCAACGAGGGCGACACGATTTCGCTCGACGGTACGACCGGCGAGGTCATGCTCGGTGAGTTGCTACTCGCAGCTGCTGAACCGCCGCCCGAGTTCTTCACGATCCTCACGTGGGCCGACCAGGTCCGTAAGGGCAAGCTCAAAGTCAGGGCGAATGCCGACACCGGCGAGGATGCCACCCAGGCGCGCACGTTCGGTGCGGAGGGCATTGGGCTGTGTCGTACCGAGCATATGTTCCTCGCTCCTGACCGTCTTCCGGTCGTGCGCCGGATGATCCTCGCGAGCACCCCGGCAGACGAGACCGCTGCGCTCGAAGAACTGCGCCAGGTCCAGAAGGCTGACTTCATCGAGATTCTCGAAGCAATGGATGGCCTGCCGGTGACCGTTCGTCTGCTCGACCCGCCGCTGCACGAATTCCTGCCGCGCGTTGACGAGCTCGTCATCAAGAAGGCGACAGAAGGCCTCACCGAGGAGGAGGGTCAGCTTCTCGCTGCTGCCGAGAGTTGGGCAGAAGTCAACCCGATGCTCGGAACCCGTGGAGTTCGTCTCGGTGTCGTCAAGCCCGGTCTCTACGCAATGCAGGTGACGGCATTGATGCAGGCCGCCGCCGAACTGCGCAGCAAGGGTAAGAATCCGATCGTCGAAGTGATGATCCCGTTGACGGTCACGCGTGAGGAAATGCACCTTGCTCGCGGCTGGGTCGAAGACTCGATCGCCGCAGCCACCAAGATGCTGAAGAAGGGTCAGGCCGTTGATGTCACGATCGGCACGATGATCGAAACCCCCCGAGCGGCGCTGCGTGCCGCGGACATCGCCGAAGAGGCGGACTTCTTCAGCTTCGGCACGAACGACCTCACGCAGATGACGTTCGGCTTCAGCCGCGATGACGTCGAGAGTCGCATGATGCCCGCCTATCTCGAAGCGGGCCTGCTCAAGCGCAACCCGTTCGAGACGATCGACCAGGCTGGTGTCGGCGAACTCGTGCAGATGGGCACGACCCGCGGGCGCAGCGTCAAGAAGGGTCTGAAGATCGGCGTCTGCGGCGAGCACGGCGGTGACCCTGAGTCGATTGACCTGTTCTACCGGGTCGGCCTCGACTACGTGTCGTGCTCACCGTTCCGTGTGCCCATCGCCCGGCTGGCTGCGGCGCAGGCCGTGCTGACCTCCAAGGGCGGAGCCAAGACCGTCACGAAGTAGTCGGGCAGACACGCCGACTCTGCGCCGGGCGATGAACAGCGAGAGTCGGCGTTTCGGCATCCGTCGTTAGCGTGGCGCGCAACGCATGTCGACCTTGTTGAGCTTCGCCACCATCCCGAGCAGCGAACCGTCCCGAGATCATTTTGTCGACGTCGACGATCACTGGTGGTCCTGGGCAATCGTCATGGGTGTCGTCATCGTGTTACTCATGTTCGACATCCTCGTGCTGCACCGTAAGCCGGAGGTGCCGTCGACGAAGCGGGCGATCCTCGAGACGTGTGGCTGGCTCGCAGTCGGCGTGATCTTCGGCCTCGTTGTGCTGAGGATCTACGGCGGATCAGCCGCCACGGAGTACTTCTCCGGCTACCTCATCGAATTGTCGCTGAGCATCGACAACGTCTTCGTCTGGGCGCTGCTGTTGACCTATTTCGCCGTCAAACGTGAGTACCAGCACCGCGTGTTGTTCTGGGGGATCTTCGGGGCAGTGATCCTGCGGGCGATCTTCGTCTTCTGCGGCATCGCTCTCGTGAACCGCTTCGACTGGTTCCTCACCGTCTTCGGAACGTTCCTGCTCTACAGCGCCATCCAATTGCTTCGACACGACGAGGACGCGGAGGTCGATGCTGAGGGCAGCCGCGTGCTGCGCATGGTGCGGCGCATCATTCCGTCGACGACCCAGAGCGACGGCCAGAAACTGTTCACCCACGTCGACGGAAAGCGCCTGGCGACGCCGTTGTTCGCTGTGCTCGTGTTGATCGAGACGACGGACGTACTGTTCGCCGTCGACTCGGTACCAGCGGTTCTCGGTGTAGCCCGTGACCAGTTCATCGTCTTGACGTCCAACGCCTTTGCGATCCTCGGACTGCGCGCGCTGTACTTCCTGTTCGCCGACCTCCGTAACCGCTTCGACTATCTGCAACAGGGTCTGGCGGTGATCCTCGCATTCGTCGGTGTGAAAATGATCGTCTCCCGTTGGCTGAACATCTCGACACCGATTTCACTCGGCATCATTGTCACCGTGCTCGTCGTTGCGATCACCGCTTCGGTGGCGACCGACGCCCCGCCGACCCCAGGACTCATTCGCGTCGATGCCGTTGAGGGCGATGAAACCAGCGGAAGCCAGCCGGGGACGGACGGGTAACCTCGGCCGTATGGCGATCACCGAGGAGGACATCGAGAAGGTGCGGTCGGCGACGTCGATCGTCGATGTGATTCAACCGTACGTTGCCCTGCGCCGTGTCGGGCGCAACTGGGTCGGCCTGTGCCCGTTCCATGCGGAGAAGTCCGGGTCGTTCAACGTTCGTGACGAGACGGGCCGCTACAAGTGCTTCGGATGCGGAGAGGGTGGCGATGCGTTCCGATTCATCCAGGAAATCGACCACGTCGATTTCGTCGCCTCCGTGGAGAAACTCGCCGCCAAGGCCGGCATCCAGCTCACCTACACGAGTGGCGGCGAGAGCCGAGACCGCCAGCGCCGCAAGCGCCTGATCGAGGCGATGAAGACGGCGGTCGACTGGTACCACGAACGGCTGCTGAAGTCGCCGGACGCACGCGCCGCACGTGACTATCTGCGAGCCCGTGGTCTCGACGGCGACACCGCCAGGAGCTTTCAGATCGGCTGGGCACCTGACGACTGGGACGTTTTCGCCAGAGCTTCCGGGCTGCCGTCCGACGTCCTCACGGAGACCGGTCTGGCGTTCATCAATCGGCGCAGCAAGCTGCAGGACGCGTTCCGTGGGCGGGTGCTCTTTCCGATCCTCACAGCAGAAGGCGAGCCGGTGGCTCTCGGCGGCCGCGTCCTCCCAGGCTCGTTGGATCCAGCGAAATACAAGAACTCCCACGAGTCGCCGATCTACGCCAAATCGAAGACCCTGTACGGACTCAACTGGGCCAAGCACGAGATCGTCGCCAAGAACCAGGTCGTCATTTGCGAGGGCTATACGGACGTCATCGGCTTTCACCGCAGTGGCATCAAACGTGCTGTCGCAACGTGTGGCACCGCGCTGACCGAAGAGCATGTGCGCCTGTTGAAACGCTATGCCAGCAGGGTTGTGCTGGCGTTCGATGCCGACTCCGCAGGCCAGGGTGCCGCTGAGCGATTCTACGAATGGGAGAAGAAGTACGAGGTCGAGGTGTCGGTCGCTCAGTTCCCCGACGGGCGTGATCCCGGAGACCTGGCGAACAGCAACTCGGCGGCGTTGACCGAGGCCGTCAACAATCCGCGACCGTACCTCGGGTTTCGCCTGAACCGGGTGATGTCCGGGCCTCGCCCGAACTCCCCGGAGCGACAGTCGCGGCTTGCGGAAACGGCGATGGCCGTCGTCAACGAACACCCCGACGTCAACGTCCGCAAGCTGTATGCCGGTCAGGTCGCTTCGCACACCGGGCTGCCGGTCAACGATCTGATCAAGATGGCAGAGCGCAAGGGTGGTCGACTGCCCACCTTGGCACCGCCACGCAGGCGGGCGACGCGTGAGTCGTCGGAGTTCGTGGTGATCGCCCTGCTGTTACAGCGATGGCAGGACACAGCCCCGTACATGGTGGAGCGGCTGTTCGTCGAGGAGTTGCATCTCCGCGCCCTGCGCGTCATCGCCCAGGCCGAGGGCAACCTCGAAATCGCCCTCGAGACCGCCGATCCGGAGATTCGCGAACTGCTCGAGCGGGCGGCGATCACCGATGTCGAACAAGACCCCGAAATCGAGGCGAGAAACCTGATCCGTGCGGCCGTACGTCGCGAGCTGGCTGTCCTGCTCGACCCATCACGCTCGCTGGAGATCCAGGAGACTCGATTGCTCGTCGAGGCGATGGACGATCCGTCCGCGGACCCCTCGACCGTCGACCGATTGCTACAGTGGCTTGACGATCGAGACGAGGAAGGCACGTGAGGGACCAAGCCACGACAATCCCGCCGGTCGCCGGCGTCGACACCGTTGAGTGGTCTGCCCTCGTCGAAAAGGGCAGAGTCAACGGTGAAGTCCACGCGGATCAGGTTGCGCACGTGCTCCGCCACGTCGAGTTGACCGGCGACGTCCTCGTCGTCGTTCACGCCGAGCTGACGACCGTCGGCATCGTGATCGACGAGACCGTCGACGACGATCCAACCCCCATGTCCGGACTCGACGGCCTCGATGAACTCGCAGGTCTCGACGTGCTCGAGCGGCTGGACGAGCTGGGCAATGGCCGCCATCTCGATGTCGGTGATATCGAGCTCGACGTCCCTGCGGTGGTCGCTTCGACCGAACCGGTGGCCGTCGCCGAAGTCGTCGATCCCGAAGATGGTGTCGTCGCCACCCGTCGTCGACGCCGTGCCGAGCGGATGTCCGAACGCCACGAGCCGAGCTCGACATCCGACACCGTACGGATGTATCTCAAGGAAATCGGCAGGGTCAACCTGCTCAATGTCGACGACGAACGCCGTCTCGCTCAAGCGATCGAAGATGGCAACGCAGCGGCCGCGAGGATCGATGCCGGCGGTTCGACGATCGCCGAGGAACGCCAATTGTTGCGAACCGTGACACGTGGCCAGCAGGCGAAGTCCGATCTGATTCGGGCAAACCTGCGCCTCGTGGTATCGATTGCCAAGCGATATGCCGGGCGCGGTATGCAGTTACTCGACCTCATCCAGGAGGGCAACCTCGGGCTGATGCGGGCCGTCGACAAGTTCGATCACACCAAGGGCTTCAAGTTCTCCACGTATGCCACGTGGTGGATTCGCCAGGCGATCACCCGGGCGATTGCCGACCAGGCGCGTACTATCCGCATCCCGGTGCACATGGTCGAGAGCATGAACCGGGTCATTCGTATGCAACGCCAGATGCATCAGGAACTCGAGCGCGAACCGACGCTCGAAGAACTCGGCGAGCGCTGCGGTCTGCCGTTGGAACGCATTCGTGAGATCCTCCGTATCGCCCAGGACCCTCTGTCGTTGGATTCTCCGCTCGGGGAAGAGGACAGCGCAAGCCTTGGCGACGTGATCGAGGATCTCAGCGCCGAGGCGCCCTCTGATGCGGCGACTCGGATCATGCTGACGCAGGCGGTCGAGACGGCCCTCGCCGAGTTGTCAGAACGCGAGCAGGAAGTCGTCAAGATGCGCTTCGGCCTCGAAGACGGTCAGCCGAAGACGCTCGAAGAAGTCGGCAAAGCGTTCGGTGTGACGCGGGAACGAGTGCGTCAGATCGAAGCCAAAACACTCGCCAAACTCCGCCATCCGCAGCGCAGCCACAAGCTGAAAGAGTTCATGGAAGGCGAGTAGGAAAAATGTTGAGGGTGTCGCCATCGGTCGCTGATATCCTCGTCAAGCCATTCCGGGGTAGCTCAGTTGGCAGAGCAGCGGACTGTTAATCCGCGTGTCGCAGGTTCGAGCCCTGCTCCCGGAGCTGAAGGTCCGCCGTCGCCACCCAGGCGTCGGTGGGCCGAATGTGGGCCAGTAGCTCAGTTGGTTAGAGCAGGGGACTCATAATCCCTGGGTCGCGGGTTCGATCCCTGCCTGGCCCACCCGTCGGACCTGGTCTTTTGTCTAAGTTCACTCGATCAGATCGGCGAAAAACGCTGCCGTGATCACAGAATGATCACAGAACGTCCGACCAACGCAGAAACGGCAACCATGCGGTACGGGCCCGACACGCTCGGTCAGTCGGGCTCGTCGTCCTCGACTTGCGCTTGACCAACAAAAGCGTCGAACTTGACGATGTCGATCGAGCGGCCGGTCCACTCCTCGATCTGGCCGACTGTCACCGGGGTGAGCGGGAACTCGCCGCGGCTGTCGTCGGGATAGCCGAAGAGGTTCGTCACGGCCTCGTCGCTCGGTGGCCTGAAGCGGATCTCCGGCTCGGCCAACGTCTCCGTCTCACGGTCGAACAACGACAGGTACCAGCCGACTCGCACACTGCAACGCTACGCCGCCAACACCAGGCTCGAGGCACCGATCGTTATCACTCACGACCAGACCGTAACCCGCAGAGACGTTGGTCGATCATCGATATCGCCGCCAGCCCGCCGGAGCCGACACCAGGCGTCACAAGACCGAATCATCAACGTGCTATTCAGACCGCCCTGTACCGCCGGTTACACGGGTGATCCAGTTCCTGGATCGATGGCTCGGGCAGTCCCTCGGCTACGGCGCCGTTGGCGGTTTCGACATTCTGGTGATGGTTGCTCGCACACGCCGGCGGACGCCTTCGGGGGTCGGAAGGCCTTGAGAGAGATCGAGGAGCCGGTCGACTTCGACCAGATGTGCAGCGATGACAGCCTGGGCGAACTCGATGTCCTTCTGTCGGTTGGCGACGAGCTTGGATAGGACGAGGTCGTGCGGATCGAGACACATCGCTCGGCTGTCGCCGACGTCGCCGTGATCGAATAGAACGAGTCGGTCCTGCCATCCGTTCGGCAGCGTGGCTGTTGCCAGCGTGACCCCTTGGCCGTAGACCCCGAACGAGTCGTGGAACGGCGACGCCTCGCCAATCGCACCGTCGACCATGTCGGCCTTGACTTCGTCAGGATCGTTGAAGAAGGAGATATCCGCCTCGATCGACATCCACGCCTCGGCCGGAAGCGCTACGTGGCTGTACTTGCCAAGGATTGATTGGCTCCCGATGACCAGGATCTCCGGATCGCCCGTGATTCGGCACGCAGCGCGGAGAATGTGGGCGAGTTGGGACCGCTTCATTGTCGCCTCCGCCCTGTGGCGGAGATGACTTGGTGTCGGGTGGCCTCATCGAGCAGGCCGGCGAATGGGTTGTTCTGGCGGAGCTCACGCGCCGAGGTGCTGTTCGACGTCAGCGTCGACAGGATCTCCTCGACGGGTCCATTGAGCAGGTCTTGCCAACGGAGGAGCCAGCGACGCCCGGCGCCCCGCTGCGTCGACACCATCGTGTCGATGTTGAGTCGAGCGAGTGAGATCGCCATCTCCGGGTCCGTGACGATCTTCCCGGCGATCGCATGTCCAAGCCACAGGCTCCGGCGTTGATCTCGAGTGAGCCGAATCGAACCTTGCTTGATCTGCTCGACGTCGGAACGACGGACGCGATGGTGACTGCCGACGAGCGTGGAAGTGATGTCGCCGCGATTGATCAGATTGACGACGTGTTGGCGTGTGCTGCCGAGGATCGCCGCAGCCTCACCAGTGGTCAACAGATCGTCCTTGTCAATGACACTGGTAATCAGCCGGTCGACCTCGGACGTCCTCATGCCGCAACTGTAGGGGCCAATAGCAATAAACACAACAGAAGTCACCTTTGTAGTGGTTATTAACGTTATGGGCTGACTCACCCCAACGGTGGTCGTATCGGACTCATCATCGTGACTCATGCTGAGGCCCGGTACGACCGGGAGGGATCAGATGCCGCCTACTTCTGCCGTGCCGATTTGCACGCCGGGGGACCGTGCTCGAGCGCGCCCACCGTCGATCGACGGCTATCGGAGACGCGCTGCTTCGGGCGATTGCGAGCGTGCCGTGATCACAGAAAATCTGAAACGAGGTGATACGAGGCGGCATCGGGCGACACGAACCGACACGTGATACATGCTCTGAGCTGCACAAATAGACAGTGAACGTCACGGGGTGGCACGGGGCGATACGAGAAAAATGGGACTCATAATCCCTGGGTCGCGGGTTCGATCCCTGCCTGGCCCACCCGTCGGACCAGAGGACATTCGATCGCCGGGGCGACATCGGACGTTTCAGGTGGTGAATTTCGCATCCCTTGCGATGCTCGCCACCTCAACCTCGGACAAGGCGCCGACAACGCGCCAGGACGATACGGGAGGCGCCGCTTTCGGGCAGTATCGCCAAGTGTGCGTCCGCCATCAATGTCATCCTGTTCCGCTCCCCTATGTACTGACGGCGCCGCGCGACCTCGTTGGCAACCTTGCCGGCATCGGGGTCGAAGGACACGCCGACATCGGCGTCGGGCAGCGCAGCCGTCGATATCCGTCGTTCATTGAACCCGTTGCCCGGACAGCGCATGAACGGCGAGGACTCCACCGCCCCGGCGAGTCGGCAAGTCGGTCATCGTCATCGAGCACCACCAGGCGGTGATGGCGCACGCCGATTGGATCATCGTCGTCGGCCGGGTGCCGGCCACGACGGCGGCAAGCCGTCGTCGAGGGCACCCCTGCGGACCTCCTCGCCAGCCGATCCAAGCTCACCGGCCAGCACCTCGCGGCCTACGTCGGACGCTGACGGGGCCATCGCCGAGACCTCACCGAACTAATCGGCGAGTGACGCGGTGATGGTGCCGTCTGGCTGCATTGCGATCTTTCACCCGAACCGGTGGCTCTCGGTGATGGCCGTGACACAGCAACATCAGATCGGCATCGGTGAGTGCACCGTCATCAATGGTGCCCCTCTCGCCCCGCAAGCAGCGGGTGGATGTCAGCCTCGCGGCAGGTAGTTCGGCGATGGACTGGCAAAACGCCGTGAGCGCAATGATTCTCGATGCTGACGCGACAGAATGTGTGTGTGGAGATATCACGGCGCAAACTCCTTGGACTGGGACTGACCTCTTCGGTCCTGTTGGCGGCATGCAGCTCGCAGGGTTCTGCCGCCGCTCAATCGACGGAGGACGATCCACGCATCGATCTGGGTTCGACCATGCAGCCAACGTCGACCACCGATGCACCACCGGTGTCCACTGCTCCGTTGTCGACCTCGGCGGCGTCGCCGTCTGCAGTTCCCGAAACGACCGCAGTCGACTCCCCGGCAACTGCGCCTTCGACTGCGGCACTTGGGCACAGCCTGCCCCCGGGGGCTCAATCGGTGCCGAAGGAAGGCGACGAGCCGTACGTACGGCTCGGGACGATCCAGATTCCATCGATCAACATCGACACGCCGCTCGGCGACGGCGTCACCCTCACCAACCTCAATCGGGGGCCGGGCCATTGGCCTGGAACGGCGTTGCCCGGGGAAATCGGGAACTCTGTCATCGGCGGCCACCGGGTGAGCCACACACATCCGTTTCGAGACCTCGACAAGCTGGCGATGGGGGATGTCGTGACGATGACCGTTGCGGCGGGGACGTTTTCCTACACCGTGACAGGCACGGAGATCGTCTTGCCGACAGACATCCAGGTGCTCGACCAGATAGCGGAGCACACTGCCACGCTCTTCGCCTGCAATCCCCAAGGTCAGACGACGCAGCGGATCATCGTGCACCTGAAGATGTCGAAGAGTCCTGCCTGACGGTGCTCGATCCCAGAGCCGGCCTGACACCATGACGGTCCGCAACTACGCCACCAAGCATCCGAACAGCAAAAAGCCCGCTGAGCACATGCTCAGCGGGCTTCTCGATCAACCGCCGTTACTTGCCGGCGGAACTCCAACCGCTACTGCGTGGGCGGCATTGTGGCGACAGCGCCGCCGGTCGTCGCCGCCGGGGCTGACGTCGCCGGCACTGCGATCGGTGCTTGTCCGGGGGCAACAGCCATCTCGACTTTGGCGAAAACATCGGGGACCGGGTAGTTGCCGAGGACGTACAGCAGGATTGCAGCGTGCTGGGCGTCGATGATCTGAATCGAGCCGGCCAGCTTGATGGCGTCCTTGTCGGTGAGTACGGACTGCGCGCTGAGGTACGTCGCCGCAGCGATCTCCTCGAGCATGAGCGCCAACATTGCTGCGCCACCGACATCCTTGACGCCGGCGAAGGCTGCGTCGACGGTCGGCTTCAGCGTCGCGTTCGGAACGGTCACTGCCGTAGCGCCGTTGCTGGTCAATACCTTGTTCCATGCGTCGAGTTGAGCTTGGTGCTGCTTCATCGCCGTCGTGACGAACTCGCCGACGGCAGCCGGGACAGCGCCGAGCTTGCCCGCACCCGCTGCGTCGAGCGCAGCTTTGTACGTGCCCACAGCGAGGACTTCCAGACCGGCAGCAAGCTGGGCGATCTTGACGTCATCGGCTGATGGTGCTCTGGCAACGACGGGAGCGGCAGCGGGAGCAGCGGCCGGAACCTTGGCCGGAACGGCTGCAGGGCCAGCTGGCACATTCGCTGGAGCTGGTGCACCGCCAGTGGTCGTGATGTTCTTGGTCTGTCCACAGGCTGCGGCGACCAGGCTGGCGCCGATGGCGCCGGCACCGGCCAGAATCGTGCGACGGGTCAGAACGGACTTTTCGTTGATCTGGGTGCTCATTTGACGGCTCCTTCTTCTGGCGGGCTGGCCATGGTGACACCCTCGAACGCGTCGGGGAAGGCAATGCTGCCGGCAGCTGCCGGCAGCTTCGTGATGTCGGCACCGAGCGGGATCTTGATCAGATCAGGACTGCCGAGCAGTGCTCCGACGGCCCGCAGCGTTGCCAGGTGCTGGCACTCGACGCCCATCACGCTGGCCATCAAAACACGTGAGGTTTTGTCGGTGAACATGTTCAGGTCGTTCAGATAGGTCTCGGTCGCGACCTGCTCCAATGTTGCGGCGAGCTTGACGACGTCGGCGGCAGTCTTCAGTGTCGGCTTGGCGGCTTCAACGACCGGCGTGTACTTCGGGTTCGTTTTCGTCTGATCGGTTCCGCCGAGCGCCTTTGTCTGGGCAGAGAATGCCTGGCGGTGCTGGTCGTGCTGGTCCATTGTCGTCTGGGCAAACTTGACGATGACCGGGTTGCCGTCCTTGATGAACGGCAATGTCAACGCAGCGCCGTAGGTGGCGACAGCGAGAAGTTCCAACGAAACGGCTGTCTGTAGCATCATCACGTCGATGCCGCCGTCAGCCGCTGAGGCCTTCTGAGCAAACATACTGGTGACGAGTCCAACACCGACAGCGCCACCGATGCCGAGTTTGACTCGGTTGATCAGCGTATTTCTCGAAGCGTTGAACGCTGCGAGATCTGATGGAGTCACTTCGAGCGGCCCGGCTTGGCGTCGGTCGGCTGCGAAGTCCTCGAGATCCGGCAATGTGGCCTTTGCGATGACGAGCGCGTCAGAATGCAG
>JAYTOR010000062.1:0-43525 GCA_043747685.1 Actinomycetota bacterium | reverse complement strand
CTGAGCCGGCGGTGAGAAGCCCGTGAGTATCGTCGAACGTTTCCTCGACCGCGCCCAGAGTCGTCCGATGGAATCTGGCGAGATCACCATCGAACCGATGCGCAAGCGGCACGTGCGCCACATCCTGGCGATCGAGGCGCAGGTGTATCCGAAACCGTGGTCCGTCGGCGTCTTTCACGACGAACTCGCACAAATGCGTGCCGGTACTCGCCACTACGTCGTCGCCAAACTCGACGGTGTTGTCGTCGGCTACGCCGGCTTGATCCTGATCACCGAGGAAGCACATGTCTCCAACGTGGCGGTCGATCCGCGATACCAGCGCCACGGCATCGGGCGTCGGTTGATGCTCGCACTATGCCTTGCGGCGACGAAGCGGGACTGTGGCTCGATGTCGCTCGAGGTCCGCGTTTCCAACACGGGGGCGCAGGAGTTGTACCGCAGCTTCGGGTTCGTTCCGGCCGGTATCCGCAAGCGCTACTACGAGAACTCGGTCGACGCGATCGTGATGTGGTGTCATGACGTCAACACTCCGGCATACGCTGCACAACTCGCGACGATCGGCCGATCGATCACTGACTTCCGGCGATGACCCACACCTTCCGCACCTCTCTCCTGGCATCGGAGTTGCGCGAGCGTCCGGTCGTCGGGCCCGACACGGTCGTGTTGGGGATCGAGACGAGTTGTGACGAGACAGCTGCCTCGCTCGTGATGGGTGGCAACGACGTGCTGTCCTCCGTCGTCTCCAGTCAGATCGATCTGCATGCGCAGTACGGCGGTGTCGTCCCGGAAATCGCCAGCCGGGCGCATCTCGAAACGCTCAATCCGGTGATCGCCAGGGCGATAGTCGAGGCGGGGATCGACGAATCGCGCATCGACGCCATTGCCGTCACGATCGGGCCGGGACTGATCGGCGCGCTGCTCGTCGGCGTGTCAGCGGCGAAGGCGCTGAGTGTCGCCTGGAACAAGCCGTTCGTCGGCGTCAACCATCTCGAGGCGCACCTGTATGCGGCGTTCATCGAGGACCCGTCGCTCGAATTGCCGCTCGTCGTGCTGCTCGTTTCCGGCGGCCACACGATGCTCGTCGAGATGGTCGATCATGGCCAGTACCGGCTCCTCGGACAGACGGTCGACGACGCTGCGGGCGAGGCCTTCGACAAGGTCGCCCGCTTCCTCGGCCTCGGCTATCCGGGCGGACCGCTGATCGATCACGAGGCGACGGCCGGCGATCCGACGGCGATCAGCTTCCCAAGGGCGATGCTCCACGACGGGCTCAACTTCTCGTTCAGCGGGCTGAAGACGTCGGTGGTCAACCACATCCGTCGGCATCCCGACGCCTCGACCGCCGATGTTGCCGCCTCGTTCCAGCAGGCCGTCGTCGACGTACTCGTCGCCAAGACGGTCCGGGCCGCTGACCAGATCGGAGCGAGAGGCATCGTCCTCGGCGGCGGCGTGTCGGCGAATTCGCAGTTGCGGACGGCCTTCCAGCAGGCGGGTCACGACGCCGGGATTCGCAGCTTCCTTCCGACGATGGCGATGTGCACCGACAATGCGGCGATGATCGCTTCCGCCGGTTGGTACCGGCTGCGCAGCGACGGTCCGACGTCGCTCAGCGCGCCGGCCTTACCGAACCTGCGGCTGCCGTTGCTCGGCGCAGGATGAACCGCTTTCCCACGTTCACGGTCTGCGCACCAGGCCTCGAAGCGATCACCGTCGGCGAATTGGCCAAGATCGGCGTCACCGGCAACCCGACTCACGGTGGCGTCAACGCCTCGATGACGATGGCGCAGTTGATGACCGCCAACCTGCGGCTGCGCACGGCCACGCGCGTCCTCGTTCGGGTCGCCCGTTTCCCAGCGGACGGTTTCGTCACGCTGGCGGAAGGATTGGCCAAGATCGACTGGCATCCGTGGCTGTTGGAGGACACGCAGGTCGATGTCACCGTGTCGTCGAGCCAGTCGAAGCTCTACCACACGGGTGCGGTGCAGGAGCGTGTCCTCGATGCGCTCGGTGTCGGGACCGTCGGCCCAGGGCAGGTCGTCAGCGTCCGCATCATCCGAGACGAGGTGACGGTCAGCATCGACAGCTCCGGTGAGGCGCTGCACAAGCGCGGTTATCGCCAGGCGACAGCGAAGGCACCGATTCGCGAGACGTTGGCTGCTGCGCTGATCTTGGCGTCTGAGTGGGACCGCCGCCGCCCGCTGCTCGATCCGTTCTGCGGTTCCGGCACGATCCCGATCGAAGCGGCGATGATCGCCAGACGGATGGCTCCTGGTCGTAACAGGCCGTTCGCTTTTCAGCGCTGGCCGCAATTCGACGCCGCTGCATGGACGCGAGTCGTTGCCGGTGCCGACGCCGATGTGATCGACAAGATGCCGGTGATCCTCGGGTCCGACCGTGACGAGGGTGCGATCACGGCATCTCGTTCCAACGCCGTTCGCGCCGGCGTCGCCCCGGTGTTCACCCACGCAACGCTTTCAGAGATCGTTGCTCTTGCGCCGGTTGGCTGGCTGATCACCAATCCGCCGTACGGCGAGCGTGTCGCCGGTGGCGATCTACGCGACCTCTACGACCGCTGGAAGTCGTTGATGGGCGAAGGAGCCTTCGCTGGCTGGCACCTGTCGTTGATCGCCCCGCACGACGCCTTGACCCGCCGCCTCGGGCACCTGGATTCGGCATTGCGGACGGCGAACGGCGGTATCGATGTCGATGTCCTGCGCAGGCCGCAGGCAGAAGCGGCTGCTGTACCTGCAGTCTGAGTCGCTGAAAGACGACGAGGCGTGATCAGGTACCCGGAGTGGTTCGGGTCGACAATGAGGACCCGCCGCGTTCGAATCTGCGGCCAGGGCAGCTGCAGTGAGGACGATCGATCAGTTCATGGAGTGAGCAATCGGGCGTAGCCCGCGCTTTTCGCGAAACGAGCCGCACTCCGTTTGTCGGAGTGCGGCTCGGATGTGGTGATCGGATGCGTTGGCCGGATGGTGATCAGCCGGTCAGCCGGTCGTGGTCGACGAGCTGTCTCCGGACGTGTCGGTGAGCCCGCACTTGTCCTTCATGTACGTCGTGATCTGCTCGTCAGCACTCACCGCACCGGCAGCGGCCGTACCCGCTGCGGCGTCAGCAGCGAGTGCGAAGTTCGGATCGGCAGCAGCCTTGGTGAAGTCGTAGTCGTACTTCTTCAGCAGTGCCTCGATGGCCACGATCGACTTCGTCTGAGCGGCGATTGCCGGCTTGATGTCAGCAGGTGCAGCGGCCTCCCAATTGGTGATGTCGGTGTCGAATGTCGTGAAGAACGCCTTCATGTCGGCTGGTTTGTCGGTCGACAGGTTGCCGAATGCGCCGCCATTGGAGTATTTCGCCTGGAACTGCGCCGACAATGCGCAGAACTTGCTGCCGTTCCCTCCGCCGGTCGCCGCCGCCTTGGTCGTCCCCGTAGCGCCGGCTGTCGTGCCGGCATCTGCGGAGGTGTCATCAGCTGCAGCGCCGCCGGCTGCGACGGTGGCGGTGGCAGCCTTCGATGCTGACGAAGACACCGACGACGAACTCCCGCATGCCGCCAGCGTGCACGCCGCAGCTGCCATCCCGATGAACAGTGATCTTGACTTCTTCATGTGCTCTCCCGTTGGTACATATTCGTGTCGGTATACGGAGCCACGAACCACTCGGTTCGTACAGTGTTTCCGGGCCCTCAGGAAACACTGGGCTCCCGACGCTGGGTAAACCATAGTAAGTAGGCGAGCGACGGCACGACTGTGACGGCCGCCAGCATGAAGACGAACACCAATCCCCACAGCGTCTGATGGGCGCCGGCGGCATCGCTGATCTTCAATTCGTCCACCAGGATCCACGGCCACTGGGCCACGCCCCAACCGGCGACGACCGAAGCGACGGCGATCACGGCGGTGATTCTGGCGAGCCGTGCTTTGCGCTGGATCAACAGCCAGACCGTTCCGGCACCGCCTGCCCCGGAAACGAGGATCAGGGGAAGCGCCCTATGGTTGAGGCCGTGGAACAGCGTCGGGGCGTCGCGGTCCAGTGGCCAGATGCCGAGTAGCGCAGCGACGCCAGTGACGATGCCGCTGATGATCGCCCGTTTCCTGCAGGCCTCGAACAGATCGACTTTGTGCTGTTTTGCGGCCTCGGCGGTCAGGAAGACCGCGGCGAGAAAGGCGCAGGTCAGCACTGCCAGCGTGCCGCCGACGAGTGACGTCGGATGTGTCCACGCGGTCCATGAACTCGCCGGTCGGTTCAGTGTGACGCGGCCGGAGGCGATCGCTCCGGCGACACCGCCGAGGATGAACGGCGTCACCACCGACGACACGGCGAACATCGCCCCGAACAGGCGAGCCTGGGCCAGGCTCGGAGCGAACTTGCGGAACGCAAAGGCGCTGCCGCGCAGCACGATCCCGAATCCGGCGAGCGTCAACGGGAGGAAGAGGACCTCGCAAATCGTTGCGAATGCCGTCGGGAATCCGGTCCACAGATACACGAGGACGAAGATCAGCCAGACATGGTTGGCTTCCCACACCGGCCCGATCGAGTGGTCGATCAGCGTGCGCATCGGCGCGCCCTGCTTGTCGTCGCCGGCCGTCAGGTCCCAGACGCCCGACCCGAAGTCGGCGCCGGCGAATACGGCGTAGGCGATGACACCGAGGAACATGATCACGGCAACGGTGCTGGCGAGCGTCATGACGAACTGCCGGCTCCCGCTTCTTCCAACTCGGGCGCGCCAGGTCCGTATGGAGTCGGAAGGTCGTCGGACTCACCCGCTCTCCAACGACGCGACATCGATCGAAGTACGCCGAGCGAGCCGAGACCCATCGCCGCATAGACGATGACGAGCACGATGAGGCTCACCCACACGCCGCTGCTCTGGGTGACCGCCTCGTCGATGCGCATGACGCCATAGGCGATCCACGGCTGGCGACCGACCTCCGTGGTGATCCAGCCGAATTCCAGGGCAGCAATCGCCGCCGGTCCGGCGACGACGGCGATCTTGAGGAACAACCTCGATCGCAGCCAATCCTGCTTCCGCCTCCGGAACAACCAGAAGGCAACGGCGAGCAGCGCCAGCATCGTGCCGATACCGACCATTGCCTGGAAGCTGAAATGGACGGTATTGGCGAGTTGGTCGTTCGGTCTGGCGTCAGCGGGAACGTCGTTCAGGCCGATGATCGGGCGATCGGTGCCGCCACGGGCGATGAGTGAACCGAGGTCGGGGATCTTGATCGCGTAGTGGACCTTGCCGTCGATGATGATGCCGCCGATCGTCAACGGAGCCGGCTTCTCCGTGTCGGTCGCCAGTTCCATTGCCGCCAGCTTCGAGGGCTGTTCGGTTGCCAGTCGGAGTCCGGCGATGTGGCCGCTGAACGGTTGGATGACGGCTGCGATACTGGCGAAGGCGAACGGGACGATGAAGCCGATCCGGTGATGATGGTCATCGCGCCCCTTCAGCAATCCGGCTGCGTAGACGGCGGCCACGCAGAATCCGACGAGTACGTAGGCGCCGATGAACATGTGGACGAACTCGGACCACAGCGCCCTGTTGAACATCGCCGCCAGCGGATCGACGTTGCTGGTGACGAGCTTGCCGGCACTGTTCGTGTTCAGCGTGAACCCGGTGGGGGCGTTCATCCAGGCATTGACCGCCAATATGCAGAACGTGCCGAAGACGCCGGAGATCGAGATCGGGATGAGCAGCATGCGGTGGAACCGTCCCGGTAACCGGTTCCAGCCGTAGAGATAGATGCCGATGAAGATCGCCTCGACGAAGAAGGCAATGCCTTCGAGGGCGAACGGCAGACCGATGACGTCACCGAATGTGCGCATGAATTCTGGCCACAGCAGCCCCATTTCGAGGCTGAGAATCGTCCCGCTGACTGCCCCGACGGCGAACAGGACGGCGGCAACCTTCGACCACCGTTTTGCCAGGCTGAGCGCCACCTCGTCACCCTTGAGGCCGCGACCGTGCATCACCCAGATCATCGCCGGGAAGGCCACACCGAAGCAGGCGAGCACGATGTGCGAGCCGAGCGACACGGTCATCTGCCACCGCGCCGGCACCAACTGCGCAGTCGCGACGATCGTCATGCTCACGAGGAGATCACCCCCTCACCCTACGCACGAACGAGCGCCTTCGAAAAGTACCTCACGTCTCTACGGGCCGGCATGTGTCCACGGTTTCGTTGGCGTCCTACCTACGAACCGTTCTTTCCGCTCTCCGCCGCTCGGGCGGCTCGCTTCGCTCGCTTGCTCCGCCCTCTCTTTCGTTTCGTGACGGGCTCGTCGTAGCCTTGCCGACATGGCACTGCGGATCGGGAACTTCGAGCTGGCTGCTCCTGTTGTGCTCGCGCCGATGGCGGGCGTGACGAATGCTCCGTTCCGTTCCCTGTGTCGCCGCTACGGCCCTGGGCTGCTGTACGTCAACGAGATGGTTATGGCCAACGCACTCGTGCACGGCAACGCCAAGACGCAGCGGATGGTTTCGTTCTCGACGGACGAATCTCCGCGCAGCCTGCAGATCTATGGCAGCGATCCGACCGTGCTCGGCGACGCCGTTCGCAAGGTCGTCGACGGCGGGATCGTCGATCACATCGACCTCAATTTCGGCTGTCCAGCGCAGAAGGTGACCCGCCGTGGCGGGGGTGCTGCCGTTCCGCTGAAGCGCAACCTGCTGCGGGCGATCCTGCGCGCCGCGGTCAGCGCCGCCTCACCCCACGGCATACCTGTCACTGCGAAGTTCCGGATCGGTATCTCCGACGACCTCGAAACGTTCCTCGACACGGGTCGCATCGCCGAAGAGGAAGGTGTTGCGGCGATCGCGCTGCACGCTCGGACCGCCCAGCAGCACTACGCCGGCGAAGCCGATTGGTCGCGCATCGCCGAGCTCAAGCAGGCAGTGACGTCGATCCCGGTGCTCGGCAACGGCGACATCTGGGAAGCCGCCGACGCACTGGCGATGGTTGCCGAAACCGGCTGCGACGGTGTCGTCATCGGGCGAGGATGCCTCGGGCGGCCCTGGCTGTTCGGCGATCTCGTTGCGGCGTTCGAGGGTAAAGAACTGCCGTCGCCGCCTCGCCTCGGCGAGGTTGCGCTGGTCATCGCCGAACATGCGCGCCTCCTCGTCGAACACACCGGCCCGTTCGGAATCCGTGAATTTCGCAAGCATGCCAGCTGGTACCTCACCGGATATCCGGTCGGCGGCGAGATGCGCCGGCGTTTCTCGATGGTCGACAGCCTCGGCGAGCTCGACGACCTGCTGGCGATGATCGATCAGTCGATGGAGCTGCCACCCGGCGGTCAACGCATCCGTCGCGGCCACACCAACGGCCCGATCAAAGTCGTGCTGCCAGAGGGCTATCTCGACCGTCTCGACGACCTCGAAATTCCAGATGACGGCGCAGTAGTGGCTCTCAGCGGCGGCTGAACCCGAGCGGCATCGTCGACGCCTGGGTACTGCTGTTCGAGATCCTCCGCTGACGCGGCGCCGGGGCGATGTGTGGCGACGAATATCTGACTGTTGAACACGAGACGGTCGGCACTCGGCCGCCTACGCTCGTCGGTGGGGCTTCGTTGATTCTGCGCGACCGTTCGGTCCGTTGAATTCGATGTGGGCGTCGTCGAGCAGTCTGATTCGCCATCGGTCCTTGTGGACGATGTGATGGTGACGGTTGCACAACATGACACCGTTCGCGTAGTCCGTCGGGCTGTCGTCGGCGCAGACGTGTTCGATGTGGTGTGCGTCGCAGTACCTGATCGGCCGGGAGCATCCGGGAAAGCGGTAGCCGCGGTCGCGCAGGGCGATCGCCCGCCATGCGGGGTACGGGAAAGTGCGTGCGGCTTTGCCGTAGTTGATGATGTGATTCCCGCGACGGATGACTCGTTGCCAGGTGGCATCGCACATCCATGCATGGGCGTTGTGCGGATTCACCGGCTGTCTCTGGGCATCGGTGTAGCGCTCGGTTCCGGCGGGTGCGAGTTCGAGGATGATCTCGATGTGTGGACGATGACGGCTGGTCCCGTCGCCGTCGTGGTGTTTGTTGAAATGATCCAGCACATCCACAAGGGCGTCCGCACGTCGTTACGGAATGGGCCGGTCGTCGCCGGCACCGTCGAACTTCATCGCTATGGCGAGCACCCGATCCATCGCCTCGGCGCCCGATTGATCGAGTGAGAACGTTCCCATCGATGACCCGTCGGGGAGACGGTGATGCGACAATGACCGTGGTTTCTCGGCGGGTTCCGGGACGTCGTTGACGGCCTCGGTACGTTCCTTCCACACGGCCATGTACACCTCGGCCTCATCGACCGGCAACGCAGCAATCTCCACGACCACGGTGTATTGGCACTCATCGAGATACTCGGCGATCACCTTCGGGCGATGATTCTGAATCGATCGTACGTGCCCACGTGACAGCACCGAGGACATCGACGCGTCGGCAATCGCTTCGTAACGGCGGAGGGATCTTCCGTGCTGCAACAACAGTCCAGCGTCGGTGCCGTTCATCCGGCAGCGATGCCGGATGAAGGCTTTCATCGACACGGCGCCCTCGATCGCCCACAACTGCTCAGCTTCGACACGAGCCGTCGCCAAGGCCACAGCCGCAACAGCGCTCTCCATTGCGCCGAGCAGTTCGACGATCTCGTAGGCCGGGAGTGGCCTCCGTATCGATCGTGAACGAGACCTCCCACATGATATGTATCGTACACAGGTTCGTAGATGTGCGCAACGGCAGGGACCCGCTTTCCGGCGTTGATTCGACTGCCGTGTCGGGAATACTGACCGTGTGATCGATTCATTGATTCCCGACGGGATCCGGCTCGTACTGGCGTCTGCCTCTCCTCGGCGGCGAGAGTTGCTCTCGAAGTGGGGTGTCGAGTTCGATGTCCGCCCGGCTGACGCCGACGAGTCGGTCCACGATGGCGAGTCGCCACTTCCCTATGTACAGCGGGTTGCGGCGATCAAGGCGGCAGCGATCGGTGGCCCGGGCGAACTGGTCATTGCCGCCGACACAACGGTCGACGTCGACGGCACGATCCTCGCCAAACCAGAAGACGTCGAAGATGCGCGCCGCATGCTGCTGATGTTGTCCGGCCGAACCCACTTCGTCCACACAGCCGTGGCGATTCGACTCGTGCGAGCTGACGGGTCAGCGGTCGAAGCGGCGACGACATCGACCTCCGAGGTTCATTTCGCAGCGCTCGACGAGGCGACGATCGACTGGTACCTGTCGACCGGGGAGCCATTCGGCAAAGCAGGCGCCTACGCGCTGCAAGGCGCTGGAGCGAGGCTCGTCGAATGGGTGCATGGCAGCGTCAGCGGCATCATCGGCCTCCCGATGTCGGAACTCCTCACCATCATCAAAACCCTCCTCGTCTGAGCAGGCAGGCCGCTTTTCACATCACGACACGGGTGCGGGCGCTGGCAGGAATCACCGGCGAACCGGCCTGGGTTCCTGCTGGCGATGGCCGACGGCCTGCGCTGGCGCGTCATGCGGCTGATCCGGCCCTGATCGGTGCCCGCGACGTCATCGTTGCGGCACCGGCCGGAACGCCGGACGACCACACTCGAAAGCCCGGTTAGCAGTCGAAGGTTCCGGTTGCTAACCAGCGGCGGACGCGCCTAGCATTAGCACTCTCAATATCCGAGTGCTAACCGCAACCCGCGCAGGCACGTAGTGGAGGCTCAAACACCATGGCTCTCAAGCCCCTCGATGACCGTATCGTCGTCAAGCCCAACGAAGCCGAGGAGCGCACAGCTTCCGGTCTCGTCATCCCCGACACCGCCAAGGAAAAGCCGCAGCAGGGCACCGTCCTCGCCGTCGGCCCCGGCAAGCGCAGCGAGCAGACCGGTGACATCATCCCGTTGGGGATCGAAGTCGGCCAGACCGTCGTCTACAGCAAGTACGGCGGCACCGAGATCACGATCGACGGCGAGGATGTCCTGATCCTCAACAGCCGCGACGTTCTCGGCATCGTCGAAAAGTGAGGCCATAACCACATGGCAAAGATGCTGAAATTCGATGAGGAAGCTCGTCGCGCACTCGAAGCCGGCGTGAACAAATTGGCCAATACGGTCAAGGTCACGCTCGGGCCGAAAGGTCGCAACGTCGTCCTCGACAAGAAGTTCGGTGCTCCGACGATCACCAACGATGGTGTGTCCATCGCCAAGGAGATCGAGCTCGACGATCCGTTCGAGAACATGGGCGCCCAGCTCGTCAAAGAAGTAGCGACCAAGACCAACGACATCGCCGGTGACGGTACGACGACGGCAACCGTGCTCGCCCAGGCCCTCGTCCAGCTCGGCCTGCGCAACGTCGCCGCCGGCGCCAATCCCCTCGGCCTCAAGAAGGGCATCGAGAAGGCTGTCGCAGCCGCTGTCGAGTCGATCAAGAGCCAGGCCAAGGAAGTCGACGACAAGACCGACATCGCCAACGTCGCCACCATCTCGGCAGCGGACGCTTCGGTGGGCAAGGTCATCGCCGACGCCATCGACAAGGTCGGTAAGGACGGTGTCGTCACCGTCGAAGAGTCGAACACGTTCGGCACCGAGCTCGAGTTCACCGAGGGCATGCAGTTCGACAAGGGCTACCTGTCGCCGTACTTCGTGACCGACGCAGAGCGCCAGGAAGTCATCATCGAAGATGGTTACATCCTGCTCTACGGGGCCAAGATCTCGTCCGTACAGATGCTGTTGCCGGCACTCGAGGCAGTCATGAAGACGGGCCGTCAGCTCGTCATCATTGCCGAGGATGTCGATGGCGAAGCATTGGCGACGCTGGTCGTCAACAAGATCCGCGGCACGTTCAGCTCGGCTGCCGTCAAGGCTCCTGGCTTCGGCGATCGCCGCAAGGCAACGCTGCAGGACATCGCCGTACTCACCGGTGGCCAGGTCATCTCGGAAGAGGTCGGCCTCAAACTGGAGAACGTGACCTTGGATCTGCTCGGCCGCGCCAAGCGCATCATCATCACCAAGGACAACACGACGATCGTCGACGGTAATGGCGAGAAGGACGATGTGCGGGGTCGCATCAACCAGATCAAGGCCGAGATCGAGAACACCGATTCCGACTGGGACCGCGAGAAGCTGCAGGAGCGTCTCGCCAAGCTGGCCGGTGGCGTCGCTGTCATCAAGGTCGGCGCAGCCACCGAAGTCGAGCTCAAAGAGAAGAAGCACCGCATCGAAGATGCCGTGTCGGCTACTCGGGCAGCGATCGAGGAAGGCGTGGTCGCCGGCGGCGGCACCGCGTTGATCCGCGCCAAAGCTTCGGTTGCCGCAGTGCTCGCCACCCTTGAGGGTGATGAGGCTGCCGGTGCTCGTACCGTGCTCGAAGCACTCGATGCTCCGGCTCGGGCGATTGCCGATAATGCCGGACTCGAAGGCGGCGTCGTCATCGCCGCGATCGAGGCCGCTACCGGTGGGATCGGCCTCAACGCCGCAACCGGCGAGATGGTCGACCTACTCAAGGCTGGCATCATCGACCCGGCGAAGGTGACCCGCGCCGCGTTGCAGAACGCTGCGTCGATCGCCGCACTCGTACTCACCACCGAAGTGCTCGTGGCCGACAAGCCCGAGAAGAAGTCGGCCGCCATGGCCGGCGGCGGCGGTATGGGTGGCATGGGCGGTATGGGTGGCATGGGCGGCATGATGTAACCCGTCCCCTCCAAGGACTGCTGAACGGCCCGGGCCGCGCATTCGTGCGCAGCCCGGGCCGTCTGCTTTTTCGGCGCCCGCCGCCGAGGTTCTGTGGACCGTTTTGCACCGCCGGCGGTGCACCAGTGGACTCAGTTCCGGCGACGACGCATGCGTTTCCCGGCGGCGGTACCGTAGGCGGGGATGAAACGGCCGTTCTGGATGCATCAACTCGTCGAGTATGTGCTCGCAGTCTGCCTAGTGTTCGCCGGTGCGCATTCGCCGAATCCGGCGGTGCCGTGCATCTCTGGAGGCCTCATCGCCCTGAACGCCGCGGTGGTCGATGGCCCGTGGTCGGCGTTCCACAGCGTGCCGCGCTGGTTGCACCGCTTCTTCGACTGGGCGATCGCCCTCGGCATGCTCATCGCCGGGATTTTCTTCGGGCGCCTCTTCGACAGTTCCAGCCGCAGCGTCACGTTGCTGATGGCCTTCGTTGTCGCCTTTGTTGCCTGGCGCAGCGACTACACCAAGAAGCCAAAGCGCGCACCGGTCAGCATGGAGGGCGGCCGGCACGTCGAGGTCGGCAGGATGGCGGGACGCGGCGCCGCCACTACGGTCAACCTGGCTCGGAACATCAAACGCGCCCGCCAGCACTCGAAAGACCAGACGTAAGCGGTCGGACCTCGCCGTTAGCCTCGACATTATGTCGTTCGAACGTCCGGAACCCGATCTCGTCAAGTTGGTCGCAGCGTGGGAGTCGTGGGAGCACGGCGACGAAGCGCCCGGCAAGACGCTCGCCAATCTCAAGACCGCCGGCCTCGCCGACGTATTGAAGCAGATGGTCTCGACCGGTTGGACGTACGAGCCCTGAGCTCATCGTCAGCTACTGACAACGACTCGCCGATGCGGCGATGGCGAGCCGGAGGACGACAGGTCATTCCGCGCCCAGACGGCTGGTCAGTCGGGGCCGCACCGTTGTGGGTCGGATCGAGCCGACAGTTCGACGTCGCCCAAGTGGAGCAGGCGATGCGGACGGGCGGCGGGCCGGGGCGCGTCCAAGAGGCGGTCGTCGGGTCGAAATCGTCTGCGGTGCTCGTTGCCGTGGTCGACGGCGACCACGGTGCGGAGATCCTGCTGACCCGCAGGTCGTGGGATCTGCGTCACCATCGCGGCGAAGTGAGCTTCCCCGGGGGGCGGTTGGACCCAGGCGAATCGGTCGCCGAGGCGGCGCTCCGCGAAGCGTACGAGGAAGTCGACCTCGACCCGACGCTGGTCTCATTCATCGGCGAACTCGATCACCTCAGTACGTTCGTTTCCAACAGCTACATCGTTCCCGTCGTCGCCCGTCTCGACCGACGACCGCAACTGGTCGCCTCTGCTGCCGAAGTCGAGCGCATCTTCTACGTCCCGCTCGTCGAACTGCAACGAGCTGACACGCATCGGGAGGAGCACTGGGGCGACCACACCTACACCCGTCGACTGCAGTTCTTCGAACTCGACGATGAAACGGTCTGGGGCGCAACCGCACGCATCCTCGTCAACCTGCTCGACGTGCTCTTCGCCAGCTGACGGATGTTCCAGGTTGAACGCATGTCGCCGGCTCACGACGTCCAACGTCAATCGGGGTCAGGGGCCTCCGGCGATGCGGACGGCGCGGTAGTAGACGTCGGCCCAGGCGCGGCAGTTGTAGCGCTGCAGGATCGACCGTGGTGCGCAGTCGGCTCGCATGTCGGCGAGCAACATCGTGTCGATGCGTAAGCGGTTGGCGGCGTTCCACCGGTGCGTCCCGAACCGATGGTCGTAGGACTTCAGGTTGCGGTAGCCGAAGTCGTGTCGCTGGCAGGCGGCACGGAAGTTGAAGCTGCGCCCTGTATCGCCCAAACCGATCGGGGACGGCGTCGAACAACCGTCGTTCGTCCAATCGAGCCACGCCGGTTCGGCAGCCACCCTGGCATGTTGGAACTCTGCCATCGTTGTCGATTCGAGGCGCGTGATCGTCATCAGGTCGGTGGCCGGATCAGGGCCGACGGCGTGGGCGGGAGAGGTGGGCACGAGGAGTGCCAAGAGTGCAATGGCGATAGTCGCCAGCGCGACGGTGACGCGTGTGGTCATTTCTGATGCCTCTCGAGGGGGGAGTGCAGCCAGCAGGAAATTCGGGGTGACGACGACAATCATGACTCGTTTGGCACCGATGGATCGACAGCGAACTGCAATCGCTCTGAATCCGCTCGCCGACGCGGCACGCAGAGAGGACGCAACCTCCGTCTTATCGGACCCAGGCGGAAAACATTTTGGCTGATGAGTTTCCCGAAATTCTCTTGACGGACGATGTTGTCAGTCACTATATTTAGTCACTGAACAAAGTCGACGACGAGATCCGTGGGGTGATCATGCGGCAGGGAGCATCAGGCGCTGAGCTACGCGACGTCAATCGCAGTGCCGTACTCAGCCTCATAGGTCAGCACGGCCCGATGTCCAGAGCGGAAATCGCCCGCAGGCTCGGCGTTCGGCCCGGCACCGTCACCGCGTTGGCCCGCGGGCTGATCGCCTCCGGTATCGTCCGTCCGGTCAACACGGTCGCCAGCAACGGCGGAAGGCCAGCCGAGCTGCTCGCATTGCTCGGCTCTGCGGCCGTGGCGATCGGTGCCAAGGTCGCAGAGGATCACCTGGCGATCGTCTGCGCCAACCTCGACGGCACTGTTCTGACGAGCCGCACGGTCCCATTCGAGGCGATGGCTGCGAATCCGTTCATGACGCTGGCCGAGGTGTTGGAATCCGATGTCAGGGCAGCCGAGAGCGAGCATCTGCTCCTCGGTGTCGGACTCGGCGTTCCTGGTTTCGAGGATCCGTACGGGACCGGTGTCGTGCAGGCACCGTTGCTCGGCTGGCGGCACCTGCCGCTCGGTGAACATCTGACGAGGGCGCTCGGCACACCTGTCCTCGTCGATAACGACGTCAACACGCTTGCCATCGCCGAGAGCCTGTACGGCGTCGGTAGAGGATTCTCGAATTTTCTGACAGTCACGATCGGTCACGGCGTCGGCATGGGAATCGTCATCGCCGGCGAGCTCTACCGTGGGGCGCGCGGCGCCGCGGGGGAGTTCGGCCACGTCTGTGTCGACCGCGATGGTCCACTGTGCGAGTGCGGCAAGCGAGGGTGCCTCGAAATGCTCACGTCCGACCGGGCTCTGGTCGCTACGGCACGCAAGCGACGCATCATCGATGCATCCGGCGGAGCCGCCGAACTGGCGACGAAGGCGGGTTCCGGGCACACGGGTGCGCTCGAGATCTACCGGGACGCTGGAACGATCCTCGGTAGGGCGCTGGCCTCGGTCGCCGTCGTACTCAACCCACAGGCGATCGTCATTGGCGGCGAAGGCACGCGCGCATGGCCGTACCTCTCGGAGTCGTTCCACCACGCCTTCAGCGGCGATAGCTTCCCGCCGATGCGCGACGCCGCGTCCGTGCACGTCGAACGCTGGGACGACGACAAGTGGGCCCTCGGCGCTGCCTCACTCGTGCTGCGGGCACCGTTCGTGACGCCACTGCACGAACACCCGATGATCGAGCAGATTCGTGGACGCCTCGACGCGGGCTTCCAGGCGCCAGCAGCGGCGGCAGCTGCCGCCGCCGGACATGCTGAGATCGGATTCGCCTCATGGTCGGGATGAGTGGCTGGAAGAAGTTCGGCGTCGTCTGCATCTTCCTCGCACCGAGCTTCATCGCTTTGGTCGCCTTCTCGCTCGGGCCGATGGTCGGTACCGCCTGGGTGAGCTTGCAGGACTGGAACCTGATCCGGCCCGCGAGGTTCGTCGGACTGGCCAACTTTCGCGAATTGTGGCACGACGAGAAGTTCCACCGAGGACTGTTCAACACGCTCTACTACCTTGTCGGCTATATCCCCCTCGTCACCCTCGGGGGCTTGGCGATGGCGGTACTGCTGAACACCAGAGTCAAGCTCGTGTCCCTTTTCCGAGCGATGTACTTCCTGCCGGTGATCACCAGTTGGGTCGTCGTTTCGCTGCTCTGGCGATGGCTGCTCAACCCGAAGGACGGCCTTGTCAACTTCTTGCTGCGAAAGGTCGGGATCCATGGTCCCGGCTGGTGGACGGACAGCACCTGGGCGATGCCATCGGTCATTCTTGCGTCGGCATGGAAGGACTTCGGCTTCGTGATGGTCATCCTGCTCGCAGGACTGCAGTCGATTCCCGAGACGCTGTACGAGGCAGCGAGACTCGACGGTGCCGGTGCGTGGCGCCAGTTCCGGCTGGTGACATTGCCTCTGCTCACGCCGTCGATGTTTTTTGTGCTCGTCATCAGCCTGATCAACGGGTTCCAGGTGTTCGACCAGGTGTGGGTGATGACGCCGAACGGTGGCCCAGGCGGGTCGACGTCCGTTGTCATGGAACAGGTCGTCAAGAACACATTCGACTATGGCAGGGCCGGCTACGCGTCGGCAATGAGCATCGTGCTGTTCGCCATCATCCTCATCGTCACAGCGGTGCAACTGCGGATGCAGAAGCGGTGGGTCTTCTATGGCTGAGACCATCGTCGAGCGACCCGTCGCACTGCGCGGATCGACCGAACAGCACGAAGCAGACGGCACGCTCCCGAAGCGGCCGGTAATGCGCGGCAGGAAGATCCGAACGCGTCTCGCTGGGCGGTACCTGATCCTCGTTGTCGGAGCGATCGTGATGATCGGTCCGTTCCTGTGGATGATCAACGCCTCGTTGAAGACGGACAGGGATATCCAACAGATTCCCCCGTCGATCCTGCCGAACCCGGCAACCGGCACCAACTACACACGAGTCGTCAACGCCTTTCCGTTCTGGCGCTTCATGGGCAACAGCCTCGTCGTTTCGCTGCTGTCGACATTCCTGCAGCTGTTCCTCGCTTCGACAGCTGCGTACTGCTTCGCCCGCATCGAATTCAAGGGCCGCAACCTGTTGTTCGGCCTGTATCTGGCGACGATGATGATCCCGCTGCAGGTCGTGATCGTCCCGCTGTTCATCGAGATGCGCAACCTCCACCTCGTCAACAGCTATGCCGGTCTGCTGCTCCCGACCATCGTGTCGAGCTTCGGCACATTCTTGATGCGCCAGGCGTTCATGGCCCTACCGAAAGATCTGGACGAGGCAGCACACATCGACGGTGCCGGCCACATCCGCATCTTCTTCAAGATCCTGCTGCCGCTCACCGCGCCGTCATTGGCGACGTTCTCGGTGTTCGCCTTCATGTCGAGTTGGAACGCCTTCCTCTGGCCGCTCGTCATCACACGGGGCAGCCAGGAGCACATGACGCTGCCGGTCGGCCTGTCGTTGCTGCAGGGTCGCTACCAGACGAGTTGGAACGTTCTGATGGCCGGATCGGTGTTGACGATTGCACCAATCGTCATCTTCTACGTCTTCACCCAACGCTGGGTCGTCCGCAGCGTCGCCTTCAACGCCAGTAAGGGCTAGTCGTCACATTCTCCACACCGAGCAGGACATCGCCCACTCGGAGCTTCTCATCCACACCTATCACCTTGGGGGAAATACCAATGACAACACCAGACAACATCTTCAACCGCCGACGCTTCATCGAGCTCGGTGGCGCAACGCTGTTCCTTGCAGCATGTGGCAGTTCGGCGAAAACATCGTCGACCGCCACAACCGCCGCAGGCTCGGCGACGACTGCTGGAGCGGCGACGACTGCTGGAGCGGCGACGACTGCGGCTGCGGCATCCGGCGATGCCGTGACGCTGAACTACTTCACGTTCTCGGCGGCGCCAGATCATCTCAAGGACCTCGATGCGATTGTCCAGGCATTCCAATCGGCGAACCCGAACATCAAGATCAAGGTCGCGACTGCCGCCTACGCCGACTACTTCACGAGCCTGCAGACGCAGGTCGCCGGAAACGCAGCCCCTGACACGTTCGAGTTGAACTACGAGAACTTCGTCAACTACGCACGCAGCGGCGCCCTGCTCGACATCACGCCGTACACCACGGATGGGACGATCGATCCCGCCCGTTACTATCCGCTGGCGTTCAAGGGTTTCGCCGATGGCGGCAAGCAATACGGTCTGCCGGCGACGTTCTCCGATGTCGTCATGATCTACAACAAGAAGGTCTTCGACGCCGCCGGTGTCGCCTACCCGACGGCCAACTGGACGTGGAAGGACGAGCAGGCGGCAGCGGAGAAACTCACCGCCAACGGCATCTTCGGTGAGTTCCAGCCGATCACCTACTTCGAGTTCTACAAGGCGCTCGCCCAGAACGGCGGATCGTTCTTCGGTCCAGACGCCAAGGCGGCATTCGACAGCGACGCTGGTGTCGTGGCCGCCGAGTGGATCACAAAGAAGCCCGGCAAGACGATGGCGACGCTCGCCGACATCGGCGGAACGCCCGACTACGACACGGCGCTGTTCAAGAGCGGCAAGCTGGCGATGTGGCACAACGGCATCTGGCAGTTCTCGGGCCTCAACACCGCCGGCGTCGACTACGACGTGGTGGTCGAGCCGGGCAATACCGCCAAGGGCAGCGCGGTATTCATGAACGCTGCTGTGGCCTCGAAGGGCACGAAGCACGCCGCCGAAGCTGCCAAGTGGATCACCTTCCTGACCGGTTCGAAGACGACAGTCGACACCCGCTTGGCGAGCAGTTGGGAGCTGCCGGCTGTACAGGACGCTGCGGCGTTCGCGGACTATCTGAAGGTCACGCCGCCGGCGAATCGCAAGGCCGTCTTCGACTCGCTGGACCACGTCGTGCTGCCGCCCGTCATCGAGCGTCAGTCGGAAATGCAGGACATCGTCACCAAGGCGCTGGAGAGCATCGTCGGCGGGGCTGCGACAAAGGCCGCACTCAGTGGCGCAGTCGGCGAAGTCAACGCGCTGCTGAAGTGATCCCGACGAGCGCACTGCGGGATCTCGCCCGCCGCAGCGTCTCGTTGATCTCCTCCCATCAGGATGCCGGCGGGGCCTATCCGGCCTCGCCGGTGTTCCCGGTCTACGGCTACTCGTGGTTGCGCGACGGAGCGTTCATCGCCGACGCGATGAGTCGCGCTGGAAACGTGGACAGCGCCGATCGTTTCTTCGGCTGGTGTGCACGCGTACTTGCATCGCGGAGCGATCAGATCAAGACGCTCATCGAACGCGCCGATAGTGGTGAATCACTTGGTTCAACAGAGTTTCTCCCAACGCGTTTCACGCTCGATGGTCATGACACCGGCGCAGCATGGTGGGACTTCCAACTCGACGGTTATGGCACCTGGATATGGGCGCTCGTGGCCCATGCCGCACGACACGGTCTCCCGCTCGATCAGTACGGGTACGGGGTTGAATTGAGCACCCGGTACATCTGCCGCTTCTGGCGTCAACCCTGTTTCGACTGGTGGGAGGAACGCTCCGACGACATCCACCCTTCGACGCTCGGCTCCCTGCTTGCAGGTATGCACGCCGCACTGCAGAGCGGCCTCCTCGATCACGACCTGGCCAAGGTCTGTGAGTCGCAGGCCGACGAACTCGCCGAACTGTTGATGACCGCCGGCGTCCACAGCGGCCATCTCGTCAAGTCGATCGGCAGGACCGATGTCGACGCGAGCCTCATCGCCTGCATGACTCCGTTCGACGTCGTCCCCGTCGACTCACCCCTCGGTGCGGCGACGTACCGCAAAATCCGCAATGACCTCGCCCCAGACGGTGTGCACCGCTTTGTCGAGGACACCTACTACGGCGGTGGCCGCTGGGTTGTGCTCGCCGGCTTCGTCGGATGGCACGAGACGAGGACCGGCCGGCGTGACGAAGCGCTGCGGCGGCTCGAATGGATGCACGACCAGGCGACGTCGGACGGTCTGCTGCCCGAGCAGGTGCCACTCCTGGCGCTGCACCCGGAATGCATCGAACGGTGGGAAAAGCAATGGGGACCGATCGCCACGCCGCTCCTGTGGTCCCATGCAATGTACATCACGCTTGCCGAAGCGCTCGGCGTGCTCGACCACGAGGACAGTTGATGACCATCACCCACCGCCCCCTCGGTGGCCACCCGTACCGCATCGAACCGGATCAACGGTTCCCAGTCGACCCACTCGTCGGCGAACCGTGGGAGGTGCGGGTGCTCGCCGATCGGTCGGTGACCTCGATCGTCGTCGAAGTGCGCGCAGACGTGACGTCGGGGTCCTACGAACTGGAACGAGTCGGTCTCGAGGATCTGTATGCGCCGGGCACCGAGGCAGAAGGCCACCTGATGGAGGCGAGCCGCGCACTGCCGAACATCGGGGACGACGTGGTCTGGCGTGCAGCACTGCCACCTGCGCCGAGCGGCCGGATCACCTACCGTTTTGTCGCCTTGGTCGGTGATCCGCACGATGTCGTGGAGACCAGGTGGTTCGAATGCTCGTCGGTTGCCTGGTCGTCCGTGGGCGGATTGTTGTCGGTGGTCGGCGCTGGGGATCGGCTGATCTCCGGACTGACGCAGTGGCTCGTCGGTGTCGACGGTCCTGTGCGGGCGCGCGTCGCCCTCCGCCTTGCACCTGGCGAACACGTCGTCGGATTCGGTGAGCGCTTCGATCACATCGATCAACGCGGGCAGTGCCTCGACTCCGTGGTGTTCGAGCAGTATCAACAGCAGGGAAACCGCACGTACCTGCCATCGCCGTTCGCCATCGTCGCCGGCAGCGGAAATGGGGCTGAGGGTTGGGGGTTTCACGTACGGACGTCGCGACGAACGTGGTTCGACGTCGGTGCGTCAGATCCTGATGTGCTCTTGATCGAGGTCGCACTGCAGGCGCGCGAGCCGTCCGTCGAACTGCGGCTGTACGACGGCTCACCAGCAGAGGTCGTCGCTGCACATCTCGGCGAAACAGGACAACCCGTTCAGCCACCCGACTGGGTGTTCCGGCCGTGGATGAGCGCGAACGAATGGAACACGCAGGCGCGTGTCGAACTCGAAGTCGGGCGCAGCCTGGAACTCGACGTTCCGGTCGGCGTGCTGGTGATCGAGGCGTGGAGCGACGAGTCGACCTTCACCGTCTTTCGCGACGCGCAGTACGCCGAACGCGCGGATGGCGCTCCATTGGTCCTCGCCGATCTGACGTTTCCTGCTGATGGTGCGTGGCCGGATCCGGTCGGCATGATCGAGTGGCTGCACGACGTCGGTGTCAGAGTGCTGCTCTGGCAGATTCCCTTGCTGCCGACGGACCGCGGCTCCGAAGGTCAGGTCGCACTCGATGCGACAGCGATGGTCGAGCAAGGACTCTGTGTTCGTGACGGCGATGGCGAACCGTTCCACAACCGTGGTTGGTGGTTCCACGGAGCACTCCTGCCTGATTGGACGAATCCTGCGGCACGCACATGGTGGCTCGACAAGCGCCGCTATCTGCTGACCGAGATGGGTGTCGACGGCTTCAAGACGGACGGTGGCGAACATGCATGGGGCGACGAGCTGCAGTACTTCGATGGGACGACAGGAGCCGTCAGCAACAACCTGTCGGCGTTGCAGTACGCCAACTCGTACCATCAATTGCTCCGCGAGACCGGCACAGACGGCGTCACCTTCAGCCGGTCCGGATTTACGGGCGCAGCGACCGTGCCGTGCCACTGGGCAGGCGATGAATCGTCGACATGGGAGGCGTTCCGTGCCTCGGTCACCGCAGGCCTGACGGCGGCCACCAGCGGTGTCCTGTTCTGGGGGTGGGACATTGCAGGCTTCTCCGGCGAAATCCCGTCCGTCGAGTTGTGGGCGAGGGCCTCGGCAATGGCTGCGCTCTGTCCGATCATGCAGTACCACAGTGAGTTCAACCACGGTCGCGCGCCGAACCAGGACCGCACACCGTGGAACCTCGCAGAACGCCACGATGACGAGCGCGCGTTGACGGTCTATCGCCGCTTCGCCCATCTGCGAGAACGCCTGCAGCCGTATCTGACCGAGCAGGCGACACGGTGCGTGCAGCGGCGGATACCGATGATGCGTCCGCTGTATTTCGATCATCCCGACGACGCGAAGGTCTGGGAGCATCGTTTCGAATACCATCTCGGCGACAGCCTGCTCGTCGCCCCGATCTGTGAGCCGGGCTGCTCCTCCACGACGGTCTATCTGCCGGCCGGGACGTGGGTCGATGTGTGGAACGAGATGGTGCACGAAGGCCCGCTCGTTGTGGAGCGCGCTGTCCCGCTGACAGAAATTGCCGCCTATGCAACCGGACCTGCGACTGACGAACTCGTCGGAGCCTTTCGGGGGCTCCCGTCATGATCGAGCACCTATAGCGCAGAAATTCGCCGAGAACAAGTCTTGACATTCGATTCACAAGCGAGCAAGGTGGTTGGTACACGGTTCTCGTCGAGAAGACGGCAAAGGCTCCGGACGCTCCCATCACAGATCGGAATTCAAGCCGACAACGAGCGTGCTGGCAGATCCATTCGCCGCCTCCTCGACGGTGACCGAATGTGTTGGCCCGACGATTGCTGACACCCACGCCGTGGGCTCGGAGGGTGTCCATGCGGCAGCGGAGGGGCGCTGCCGCAGCGTCGGGTCAGCGATCGCAAGCCCGCTGTCGAGACTTCAGTTGTTGGCGACGCGGTCGCGCTGGCGGACTGCGCGCCCGATCCGCCAGGCGATCAGCAACATGCCACCGGTCATGACGATGAACACAGCCGTCTGCAGCCAACCGCCGCGATCGCCCGCTTGAGTCGGCGCAGTTCCGCACCCCGGGAGTTGCACGGCCTGCCCGACGCATTGGTCGAAGGTCAAGCCATTGGCGAAGGTGCCTTCGACGGTCTCGTCGGTGTTCGGATTGGTCACCGGCGGAGGAGTCGCCGTCGGTGTCGCCGCAGCAACAGCGGCCATAACGGCGACTGGCGGAGCAGCGGGAGATGCGAGCGAACGGGGCCCGCCGGCGAGAAGAACCGCAGCGAACGTCACGGCGAACATCAGCGTGCCGGCAGCAACGCCGAGCGTTGCCGACATGCGTCGAGCGAACCGGCGAATGACGACCAGATCCGACCACATCACCCAGCACGGTACCGCGGGATACAGTCGAATAGGTCATGGCCACATCTTCAGAACTCGCTGATCACGACCCTCAGTACGACAACGTCCTGGTTGTCGATTTCGGGGCTCAATACGCCCAGCTCATCGCCCGTCGGGTCCGCGAATTGCACGTCCATTCGGAAATCGTTCAGCACTCGATCACCGCTGCCGAGGTACAGGCGCACGCTCCGCAGGCGCTGATTCTCTCGGGTGGACCGGCCAGCGTCCATGTCGACGGCGCACCGTTGCTCGACCCGGCGATCTATGACCTCGGCATTCCGATTCTCGGGATCTGCTACGGAGCGCAGCTCATCGCCCAACAACTCGGCGGCGTCGTCAGTCGTACCGGCAACGGCGAGTATGGCCGCACCGTCTTGCACACCGACGCGGCAGCCGAGTCCGGTCTGCTCACCGCCGAGATGCCGGTGGATCACGACGTGTGGATGAGCCACTTCGACGGCATCACCGTTGCGCCGGAGGGCTTTGTCGCAACGGCATCGACGCGCGAGGCGCCCGTCGCCGTGCTCGAGAGCCCGGCCCGACGGATCTGGGGCGTGCAGTTCCATCCCGAGGTCGTCCATTCGCCGTACGGCATGGCCGTCCTCGGACGCTTCCTCGTCGACCTCGCAGGCTGCCGGCAGAACTGGCAGATGGCCTCGATCATCGATACCGAAGTCGAACTCGTCCGGACGAAGGTAGCTGGCGGCCGTGTCATTTGTGCGCTGTCAGGTGGGGTCGACTCGTCCGTTGCAGCTGCTTTGGTACACAAGGCGATCGGCCATCAGCTCACCTGCGTCTACGTCGACACCGGGCTGATGCGTAAGAACGAGAGCGCGCAGGTCGTCGAAACGTTCCGACGTGACATGAATATGGAGTTGATCCATATCGATGCCGGTGACCGCTTCTTCGCAGCATTGGCCGGTGTCACCGAGCCGGAGGCAAAACGCAAGGTGATCGGCGAACTGTTCATCCGTATCTTCGAAGAGAACACCGGTGGACTGACAGACGCCGAATTCCTCGTCCAGGGGACGTTGTATCCCGACGTCATCGAGAGCGGAGGAACGAACGGCACGACGGCGGTCATCAAGAGCCACCACAACGTCGGCGGACTGCCGGACGACATGACGCTGAAACTGATCGAGCCGTTGCGCGACCTGTTCAAGGACGAGGTTCGGGCGCTCGGATCCGAACTCGGACTGCCGGATGACGTCGTCTGGCGTCAGCCATTCCCCGGGCCGGGCCTCGGTGTGCGGATCATCGGCGAGGTGACGCCCGACAAGGTGTTCATTCTCCAAGAAGCCGACGCCATCGTGCGCGAAGAGATCAAACTCGCCGGCCTCGAGCGCGAGATCTGGCAGTCATTCGCTGTGCTCGCCGATATCCGCTCCGTCGGAGTGATGGGTGACGAGCGCACCTACGCGCGGCCGATCATCATCAGAGCGGTGACCAGTGAGGATGCGATGACTGCTGATTGGGCGCGTCTGCCGTACGACCTCCTCGACCGGCTCTCCAGTCGGATCATCAACGAGGTCAGCGGTGTCAACCGGGTGGTCTACGACGTCACCTCGAAGCCGCCCGGCACGATCGAGTGGGAGTGACCGCCCGCTAGTTTTCGGTAGGCGGATGACGTTTGCAAGAATCCTGTAACAAACAACCGGCTGATTGACACGATTTCGTAATATTCGTTAGACTCCCGTCATCATGAGCCGACGCCCCCTGATCGCCATTGCTATTGTCGTCGCCTCGGTCATCTCACCGATCGCCCGTAGCGCCTCTGCCGACTCCACCTCCGACAAACAGAAGCTCGACCGCATCGCCGCGCAACTCGCGCAGATGCAAACGCAGGCTTCGCTGCTCGATGAGCAGCTGCTCGAAGCGCAAGCCGGTGCTACGCAAGCGCAAGCGGATGTTACGGCCACAGAAGCCAAGGTCGTGCAACTGCAGCAGCAGCTCGGCATCGTGCAGACGCAGGTCAGCGAATTGGCATTGCAGCAATTCGCGAGCGGTGATTCCGGTGGCGGTCTCGGCGCGTTGCTCGGTGATCCCAGCAAACTGACCAATGCTGTCGAGCGCGACGAGGCGACGAAGGTCGCCTTTTCCGGTGGCCAGGATTCCGTCGACCAACTCAGTGCAGGCGTCGACGAACTGAACAAGCAGAAGGCGACGCTTGCCCAACAGCAGAAAGTCGCACAGACGAAGGCGTCCATCGCCACCTCCAAACAGAACGACCTGACGAAGCGCACCGCCGACATGACTCAGTTGCAGGCCGCAACGGTGGCACAGTACGGCAAGGACCAAGTGGCCGAGGCGCAGGCCGCACAGGAGGCCGCACTCGAGGCGCAACAGGCCAAGCAGGCAGCAGCCGATGCTGCTGCCGCCCAGGCTCAAGCCGCCACGGACCGGGCCAATGCGTCCAAGGCTGCAGCCGCCCGGGCCGCCTCCGACCAGGCCGCTGCTGCGGCGGCATCCGCCGCAGCAGCCGCAAAGGCCAGCGCCGCCAACCAGTCGTCCGGAAACCGCGGTTCGTCGAACAATCCGGCTCCGGCACCGACGGCTGGCAAGAGCGGGGGCTCAGTTGCCAGTAGCGGAGCAGGAGCAACCGGAGACACGGGAGGCACCGGCAACAGCGGTGGCGGAGCGCCGTCCAACCCCGCTCCGGACCCTGCTCCGGCGGCTGCACCGCCGCCCCCCGCTTCGGGCGCAGCCGCCGCAGTACAGGCAGCGCTCGGCCAGCTCGGCGTTCCCTACGTGTTCGCAACCGCCTCACCGGGACATTCGTTCGACTGTTCCGGCCTGACGATGTGGGCATGGTCGCAGGCGGGCGTGTCCCTGCCGCACCAGTCACGCGAGCAATACAGCATGCTCCCACGCGTTTCGCAGGCTGATATTCAGCCGGGTGATCTGCTGTTCTTCTACAACCCGATCCACCACGTGGCGATATATGTCGGCAATGGAACGATGGTCGAGGCTCCGGCAACCGGCCTCACGGTCCGCACCAGGCCCGTCAGTTGGGGCACCGTCGTCGGTATCGGCCGCCCGTAACGCAAACTGAGTCCACTGATGCACCGCCGGCGGTGCATAACGGTCCAGAGAACGTTGAGCGGCGCCTGCGGTGGTCCGACGTTCGTAACACAAGTCGCAATCATCGCAACCGTTCCGACACACTTGCTATACTTCTGTCATCATGTCTGCGCGCCGATCGCTTCTTGCCGCCCTCGTCGCTGTTGCGGTGTTCGTCGTTCCAATCGGTCGTTCCGCGTCTGCTGATACGGCTTCTGACCAGGCAAAACTCAAGCAGATCGCCGCTCAGCTGGCACAACTCGATCAGCAGAGTTCACAGCTCGACGACGATCTGCTCGCCGCACAGCAAGACGCAGTCCAGGCAAAGGCCGATGTCGCCGCGACACAGGCAAAGATCGCTGATCTGCAACAGCAACTCGGCATCGTCCAGCAGCATGTCAGCGACTTGGCGCTCAACACCTTCGCCACCGGCGACTCTGGCGGCAGCCTCGGTGCGTTGCTCGGTGATCCCTCGAAGTTGACGTCGACAGTCGAGCGCGACCAGTACACCAGGCTCGCGGTTTCCGACGGTCAGGACTCGATCGACGAGCTCGGTGCCGGTGTCGATGAACTGAACAAGCAGCGGGCCACGCTCGCCAAACAGCAACTGATCGCCGAGCAGAAGTCGGCGTTGGTCACCAGCAAGAAGGCGCAGTTGGCCGACAAGTCGACAGCACTGCAGCAGTTGCATAATGCGACAGAAGCGCAGTTCGGCAAGGATCAGGTTGCCGAGGCTGAAGCTGCTCAGCAAGCTGCCCTGCAGCAATCGCAGGCAGCAGCGGCGCAAGCCAAGGCCGCATCGTCCGCCAAGGCCGCATCGTCCGGCAATTCCAACTCCGGTTCCACGGGTGCTTCGTCCGGTAACGCGGGGTCGTCCGGTTCGTCTGGTTCGTCCGGCTCCTCAGGGAGTTCGGGTTCATCATCAGGCACCACCACGACCAAGAGCGGGGGATCGTCGGCACCTGCCAGCCCATCGAAGGGAACGTCCGGCGGCGGTGCGTCCGCTGGATCGGGCGGCGGCACCGCCAACCCCGGCGCTGGCCACGCCGTGCCGGCACCCTCACCCGGTGCCGGTGGTGCCGTGACCGCAGCACTCAGCCAGGTCGGAGTGCCGTACCAGTACGCGATGTCCAGCCCAGGGGTCGGTTTCGACTGCTCGGGCCTGACGAGTTGGGCATGGGCCCAGGCCGGCAAGTCGATTCCGCACCAATCAGCCCAGCAATATGCTTCGCTTCCGCATGTCGCCCAAGCCGACATCCAGCCGGGCGATCTCATCTTCTACTACTCGCCGATCAGTCACGTATCGATGTACGTCGGTGGCGGCCAGTACGTCGACGCCCCGAACACCGGCCAGACAGTGCGCACCGGCTCGGTCAACTGGGGAAGCGTCGTCGGCATCGCCCGCCCGTGACGGGTCGCCGGTACCGCCCTCGCAACCGTTGGCAGCTACGGTCGACGTGTGATCCGTGGAATTGATGTCGAGCCTGTCTCGGCGTGGTTGAGTGCCTACATCGATGGTGTTGAGGGCCCGTTCCAGTTCGACCTGATCGCCGGTGGTCGTTCGAACCTGACGTTCTTGGTGACCGATGCTGCGGGCAGGCAGTATGTGCTGCGGCGTCCGCCGATGGGCCACGTCTTGGCGACGGCACACGACATGGCTCGCGAGTTCCGCATCATCGACGCCGTCGGGCGCGGCAGCAACGTCCCTGTCGCGGCGGCACTCGGGCTGTGTACTGATGAGCTGGTCAACGGAGCACCGTTCTATGTCATGAGTTATGTCGCCGGGGTCGTCCTCGACTCGCCGCTGAAGGTCGATCAGCTTGCGCCGGAACTCCGCGTCCCGGCGAGCGAGCACCTGATCGACGTGCTCGCCGACCTCCACGACGTCGACATCGATGCCGTCGGTCTCGGTGATCTGGCCAAACGCGAGGGCTACATCCTGCGCCAACTGAAGCGCTGGTCGACCCAGTGGGAGAACTCGAAGACGCGGGAACTGCCGGCGATCGACGAGGTCGCACGACGCCTCCACGAACGCATTCCGATCCAGCAGAGCGTCGCCATCGCCCACGGCGACTACCGGTTCGGTAACTGCCTGACCGATGTCTCGACCGGGCGCGTCGCCGCCGTGCTCGACTGGGAACTGTGCACCCTCGGCGATCCGCTCGCCGATGTCGGCTACCTCGGCGTCTATTGGACAGACCCCGGTCAGACGAGCCGTCGACACAACGATCCATCCGGTGGCGATGCCGGCTTTGCGACCTACGCATCGTTGCTCGAACGTTACGCCGCCCGCACCGCTCGCGACTTGTCGGACATCGACTACTACGTTGCGTTCTCCAGTTGGCGTCTAGCCGTAATCGGCGAAGGTGTCTACAACCGATACCTGCACGGGGCGATGGGTGACGATGGTGCCCACGACCTCGACGCCTTCAAAGAGGGCACGGAAATGCTCGCCGTCGCCGCGCTCGACGCCCTCAACCGCCTGCACTGACAGGCGCGGCTATGGTGCCTCGATGAGCGATGGACTGCTGGCTGGTTGGACGACTTCGAGGTTCGCCGCCGAGGGTTTCGAGCACGAGGTCTACTGGCGCGGCCAGGGTCCCGGCGTGCTGGTCGTCCACGAGATCCCCGGCATCACGCCGCTTGTCGCCCGCTTCGCCAATGACGTCGTCGAGGCCGGCTTCCGCGTGGCGATGCCCAACCTTTTCGGGACGCCTGGCAAGCAACCCACCGGTCTCTACACCCTGAGATCGTTCGGTCATGTTTGCGTCTCGAAGGAATTCACGACCTTCGCCTTGCGACAGACATCGCCGGTCGTCGGTTGGCTGCGGGCGCTTGGAAAGCAGCTGCATGCCGAGTGTGGTGGACCGGGCATCGGTGCCCTTGGTATGTGTTTCAGCGGCGGATTCGCGCTCGGGCTGATGCTCGACGCGACGACGATTGCGCCGGTACTCAGCCAGCCCTCGATGCCGTTTCCGCTGGGTAGAGAACGCGCCGCTGATCTCAACCTCAGTCCAGCCGATCTCGCAGTCGTCAAGGCCAGAGCGGAGGCAGGCTGCGATGTGTTCGGTCTGCGTTTCGACCATGACAAGGCGACGGGAACACGGTTCGAAACACTCTCGAAACTGCTCGGTGAGCGTTTCATCTCCGTCGAACTGCCGAGCACGAAGCGCACCGACCATTCTGTACTGACAGAGCAGCGCGACGAGCCGTCCGTGCAACGCGTCCTCGAATTTTTCCACCAACGACTTCACGTGTGACGGCCAGGTGACAGCAGGCGGTCCTGATCTGTCGAGCTGACTCAGCGTTGCGGCAGGCGTCTGACGAGTTGCGTCCGGGAGTGGACATCGAGTTTCCGATAGACGTTGTGCAGGTGGAACTCGACCGTTTTCTCACTGACGTAGAGGTGCGCAGCGACCTCGCGGTTCGTCATCCCGGTGGCGACAGCTTCGGCAACCCGCCATTCGGCCGGCGTCAGGACGTCTGCCATCTGCTGGTCGCCTCGTGCGACGATCGTCTGCCGCAGGGCGTCGGCCTGCGCGAACCACGACATCGCTCCGAGCGATGCGAAGATCGCCGCGGCCTCGTCGAGGTCAGGCGTCGGGTCGCGATCGGCTCCAGCCGACACCCTGCGTTCCGCTCGGCACAGCAGCGTGCGCCCGAGTTCGAACGGTGCAACGAGCCGTTCGTGGTGGAGCAGTGCCGTCGCAAAGAAGTTTTCGGCGTCGTCGATCGAATCGGCCATCATCCCGCGGCACCGTGCTGCCGCTGCCGGCGCCCAACGCTGTTGCGACATCGCCCCGCCCGCCTCGAAACGGGCGAGCGCTCGTGCGGCTTCACGCGCACGGCCCGATCGGAACAGCGCCTCGACGTGATCGGCCTGCCACCACAACACGTTCGGCTCGATCATTTCGTAGGCCGTGGCAATGGCGTCGACGTGATCGAGGTGCGCGGCAGCAGCGACAGGATGGCCGAGCCCCAATTCCAAGAGACCGAGTGCGTGACTCGCCCAGACGATGGCCGTTCCGAAGCCCATCGGCTCCGACTCGGCGAGCGCCGCCTGTGCTCGATGCCTGCAGTCGTCAGCACGGCCGAACCCGGCTTCGAGGTGGGCGGTGAAGGCGAGGAGCCACAGACGTGCGCCTGTCAGCGTGACTTCCTGGACCAGGTCGCCCGTCGCGAGCGACCACGCCTCGTCCCACTGCCCTGACCGCCAGCACAGCTCCGCCAATGTTGCGCTGGCCAGTGCGGCGGTGGCGAATCGGGCGCGACGTCCAGCTCGGTGGCCGACGGCACTGAGGTAGACGCGGCCGGCGTCCCACCGCTCCGTGTAGATGTGGATCATGCCGACGAGTTGCAGGAACAGATCGATCTCCGGCAGGTCGGAGTCTTTCAGTTCGTCAGCGATTCGGCCGAGCGGTGGAAACAGACGGTCGAAGTCCGCCCTGTCGCCGTGCTGCAAGCTGAGGAAGGCGAGCATCAGTGATGCTGGGATGATGCTTGCGCCGTCGCCCGACTCGGCGAGCGCGCATGCCCGTCTGGCGAGCACGAGCGCGCCGATGACGTCCGACGACAGCATCACCGTACTTGCCGCATGAACGAGCAGCATCGCTGCGCGATCGATGTCGTGCGGTTCAACAGCGGCGGCCGCCGACGTGAACAGGTCGCGGCTGAATCTCGGACCGCGTTGATACATGTCCAACTGTCCGAGTTGTAGCGCGACGTCCGCACGCAGTACGGGCTCTGTCGATCCGACGTACGCCCCGTCGAATGCCGCTCTGGCGGTGGCATAGTCGCCGGCGTTCCAAAATCCGTCGGCGGCGTAGTACAGGTGTCTGGCGCGATCTTCCGGATCAGGGAAAAGATCGGCGGCGCGCAAGAACAGCGCTCCGGCGCCCGCAGCGTCGCCACGCTCGGTCGCTTCGGCCGCAACGATCGCCAAGGCCGATGCCGCCTCATGGTCGGGCCCGACCGCCGCCGAGGCGAGATGTTCCGCTCGTTGTGTGTGATGTCGGTGGTGCGTCAGTACGTCGGCGAGCATCCGATGCAGCTGACGACGGCGTGCAGGGGCGAGGCCGTCGACAAGGGTCTGGCGAACCGATGGTTCGACCAGTTCGACCCGGTCTCCGGTCACGCTGATCAGACCGGCCAGTTCGGCCGACAACAGAATCTGCGACCCCGTACCGAGCGCAGACAGTGCTGCCGACACGACTCTGACTTCGCCGGTCCGGTCCAACGCAACGATTTCGATCGCTTCACGGATGCCGTCGGCGAGACGGGCCGGCCCATCCCCGGGGTCGCTGTCGAACGTTTGACCGATGGGCGACAGCCTAAGCGAACCAACAGCTCTACTTGAAAATATGCCGGAGCGGCTGCGTGCCTGCCATCGCCATCGGCAGGTGAGAGAACTAGGGATTCTCCCGGTAGCGCTCGGTGCGTACAAAAGCAGATGCTGAAGAGATGCACACATCGAGAAGGTCACGATGCACGGTACTGATGACGATTGCTTCTTTCGTCGTGGCGACGGCCGCCGCTTCGTGCGCCAGCAACGCATCCACGTCGACACCGCCGACGACCGCGGTCGTCGCGACCGCTGTCTCTGCGATCACTGCAGTCGCCACCGTGCCTGTCACGACCGCGGCTGCCACCACCATCCCGACGACGACGACCATCCCGACGACGACCACCATCCCGACGACGACCATCCGGACGACGACCACCATCCCGGGTCCGATCGGCCACGGCTGGGTCATCGACGACTCGACGACGAGCGCCGCTGGGCTGATCTCGCGGTACCTCGCCGTGAGTTGCGAATCCGAGCAGGGTCCGTGGCACATCGTCGTCGACTTCACCGTGCCCGACAACCTTTCGCACAACGTCTTCTACAACGCGACCGTCGGCGCGGACGGCAGCGGCACGATGGCAGGTGAAGAACACTCGACGTGGTCAGGCGGTCTGAAGATCGACGGAACCTACTCGGGTACTGCGTCGCTGAAGCCGGGCGGAGCAGGCGCACCTTTCGTGCTCGGTCTCGAGATCGGTGTGTCACTGCATGTCGACGATCCGGCCGATGCGCGCGGACCGCATGTCGAAACGAGCCACATCACCAAATCGTTGAAGGTCACGCCGGCGCGTCCATCGGATTGCCCGTGAGCGACCAGAGTGAAAGGAAGCAGTCATGGTCACAGCAGTAGTGCTCTCGGGCGGTGGTGCCCGCGGCGATTTCGAGGTCGGAGCAGTGCAACTGCTCTGGGAACGTGGCGTCGTCCCCGACATCCTCATCGGCACCTCGGTCGGATCGATCAACGCCCTGAAACTGGCAGAGGGTGAAGGCAACCCCGGCCAGGGTCTTCCGGGTCTCATCAGGATTTGGAGGTCGCTCCGTTGGGGCAGCGACATGTGGGAGGCGGCCGCGTGGATGAGCCGGATCGACATCCGCTTCCAGCGGGCATTGATGACGCAGAACCTGCCGTCGATCTCCGCGCCAGCAGATCCGCAGTGGGCCCAGAGCCCGATGGCGCTCTTCGCCTTCCTCGACCAGATCGGCTGGCTGGTCACCGACGGCCAAGCGGTACTCAAAGCGATCGACGAGTTCAGCAGGGCCCGTTCGATCTTCACGTTGCAGCCGATCATCGACCGGATGAATGGCACTCCTGCGGTCATCGACATCGCGCTGGTCGATGCCTGGGCGGCGACGAACCGCAAGCTCCGTCTCGCAATCGTCTGCCTGGAGAACGGAAATCTACGGTTCGTCACCGAAACCGGGACGGTCGTCGAACGTGACCAGGCGACGCCGGTACAGATGGTGCAGGGCCGGCCGACCGCCGCAATCGTCGATCTGCGTGCGCAGATTGCAGGCATGCGTGCCGAGATCGCCGATGACCAGGCCGAACTACGGAGCGCTGCACCGGGTGCCAAGGGTGCGCTCGCAGCGCAGATCAATCGAAAGCGCGGAGAGTTGGCGGCGCTGCAGGCACAACTTGCTACGGCACTGGCAGGCGTCGCCAAGATTCCGTTGACGGTCTCGTTGACCACTGCGGCGGCGGCATCGTCGTCGATCGCCATGGTCTTCCCGCCGGTGAAGATCGGCGACGGGAACTATGTCGACGGTGGTCATCGCGACTCGCTACCCGTCCAGGCGGCGGTCGACCTCGGGGCGACGATGATCTACGGAGTGCTCGCCTCACCGCCGACACTCGACGCGGCGACACCAGACCAGCCGATGCCACCTGGACAGTCGTTCGACACTGCCACGGCCGGCGAGATCGCTGCGAGAGCGATACTCGGCATCCATCTCGACGAGATGGTGTCCGCCGAGATCCAGCCGCCGTGCGGATACACCGGCGGTTTCACGATCATCGCCCCGAGTATCGGCCTGCACGACATGTTCACGATCGATCCGGGAATGGTGAGGATCAGTATGGGCTACGGCTATATGCGCGCCGACGACGTCTACGCGGGGGTCGATCGCAACAGCCAGCGTTGGCAGAGTGCCGACGCCATCACGATGCTGCGTGCGCAGATGTGGCGCAAGGAATGCGAACTGTTCGGGCGCCCGATTTCCACAGCGCAGGACGAAGACGTCGAGGCCGACCCGACGAAGTACGCTGAGATACTCGGTGATGCCGCGCAGTTGCGCGGCCTGGTCGACAATCGGCTGGCCATTGGTGGGGCCGTCCCGCCGGATGCGTCGCGTTGGGGCATGACGTGGGAAGCCCACCCGTGGTACGCAGAGGCGACCGGACCATTGACCGTGATATCGGCAGCGCCCGATGACCTGCGCGTCCTCGGAACAGCGAACGACGGCCGCCCGATGACCGCTCGATGGCTGCCGAACACGGGCTGGCGCGGTTGGGACACCATCGGATACGGATATTCGGAGCCGGCAGCGTGGGTGACGGGGTTCGGCAGCGGCGACGACGTACGCGCCTTCAGGATCGACGCAGACGGCGCCGTCGTGTCGTCCCAGGCATCGCAGCCGTCGCAGCCGTCGCAGCCGTCGCAGCCGGCGACCGAAGGTGGCTGGTCGATGTGGTGGCCGCTCAACAGCCAGACGATCGGCGCTCCGGGCGCTCCGGTCCACGCTGTGTCCTGCGAGAGTGGCCGGATCGACGTCTTCTTCACGACCACCAGCGGGCGCATCCTCACCAGCACCTTCTCCGGTTACTGGAACGCGCCGCACGAGGTTCTCAGCGGGCGCTCGGCTGCTGGTGGTCACGTCACGGCCGTCTCGCGACGTTCGGGGTGCCTCGACATCTTCACTGTCGGCTCCGATGGCGGTGTGTGGACGGCTGCGTGGACGCAGGCTGATGGCTGGCGCGGTTGGTGGCGCGTCGGCAACCTCGTCGCCAAACCGGGAACGTATATCGGTGCGGTGAGCCGTGGTCTGGATCAGCTCGACATCTTTGTCGCCGACGCGCAGGGGCGGACGATGAGCGCTGCGTGGGAGCCAGGCTTCGCCGACGGTTGGCACGGATGGTGGCATATCGGCGGGGGCCTGACGTCGGCGACGGGGTTCGTCACGGTGATCTCACGGGCGCCGAACACACTCGACATCTTCACCGTCGGCATCGATGGTCGGGCCTACACGAGCGGCTGGAGCCCAGCGGCACCCTGGGCGCCGTGGCAGGCGATCAGCGGGACGGGTGTCAATCTCAGTGCACCGGTCTGGCCGGCGAGCCGGGCCAGCGACATCGTCGACGTGGTCTTCACCAGCAAAGACCGTAACGGCTACACCGCCGGATGGCAGGTCGGCGGCGCGTGGGGAGGCCCGTGGCAGATCAACGACCATTGGGATCTCCAGTAGTCAATCGTTGAAACACTGCGGGTTTCGGTTGCTTCACTGCCGGATGGCCAGGGCATCCATTGCGTATTGCTTGGCGGCCCTGTAGTCAGCTTTGCCGTTCGGGGCACGGGGCACGTCGTCGACGAAGACGACGCGCTTCGGTGCCTTGTGGCCGGCGAGTTCCTTCTTGACGGCGGCGATGACCGTCCGCTCGTCGACCTCGGCGTCCTCCTCGCGGGAGGCAACAGCAGTCACCGCCTGACCGAACTTGTCGTCGTCGACACCGATCACCAGACAGTCGCGGACACCCTCGACCCGTTTGACCGCCTCCTCGACCTCCTCGGGGAAGACCTTCTCGCCGGCGGTGTTGATGACGTTCGAGCCTCGGCCGATCAGCATGATCGATCCGTCGGCATTGACGGTCGCCATGTCGCCGGGGAACGAATAACGTTCGCCGTCGATGACACGGAACGTCTTCGCCGACTTGGCCCCGTCCTTGTAGTACCCGAGGGGGACGTTGCCGCCAGCGGCGATCATGCCGATCTCGCCTGACCCTGGTTCGACGATCCGGTCGTCGACCGTGAAGACCCTGGTTTCGGTGGAGGCGGCGAATTTGGCGGTTTCGACGGGCAGTCCGCGTGTCGTCAGGTTGACGCCCATCGACCCTTCCGACGAACCGACGAAGTCGGCCAGCATCAGATGGGGGACACGGTCGAGGAGCGCTTCTTTGACCTCGGCGGTCCACATCACGCCGCTGGAGATGACGACCTTGAGCGAGGATGTGTCATACGGTTTGCCTGCCTGGTTCGCCTCGTCGATCGCCCGGATCAGCGGTTTGCAGAACGAGTCGCCGACGATGACGACGTTCGTCGCCTTCTCCCGCTGGGCGACGCTGAACATCTCGTCGGCGCTGAAACTGCGCTCCGACAACGTGATCACCGACCCACCGACGAGGTGCGGTGCCATCTCCCCGAGCCACACGCCCGTTCCGTGCATCAACGGGCATCCGGGGATCGAGATCATCCGACTTCCGGCATCGGTCGTCCGTTTCACCAACGTTGCGAGATCGGCGGCGTTCTTCGAAAACGGTAGGCCGAGGAGCGGATAGACACCGGAGGCGAGCGTTTCCGTCATGCCGCCGACCGCATAGATCACCCCCTTCGGCATGCCGGTCGTGCCGCCGGTGTACAGCATGTAGTTGTCGTCCTCGTGGCGGGTGATCCGTTGTGCAGGTTCGTTGCCGGCAATAACGTCCTCGTAGCGCAGTGCCGAGGCGACATCGAGGGAGGTCCCGCCGACCGATGGGCCGTCGTCGACCTCGACGAGCAGCTTGATCTTCGGCAGCCGCGCCAGCACTCTGGCGACATGGTTGCCGAGGCTGGAGTGGTAGACGAGCGCTTCTGCATCGCAGTTGTCGAGCAGGTACCACAGCTCTTCGTCGAGGTATCGGTAGTTGACGTTGATCGGAACGCCGCGCATCTTCAGGGCGGCGAACTGCGCCTCCGAGTACTCGTTGCCGTTGTAGAGGTAGAGGCCGACCTTCGAGTCGTGGCCGAGACCGGCGGCCCCCATCACCGTTGCGAGTCGAGCCGCCCGATCGTCGAACTCGTTCCACGTTCTGCGGTTCTCACCGTGAATCAGCGCTTCACTGTCCCCGATGACGTCGGCGATTGATTCCCACACGGTCGCAAAATGCATCTCCATCGACGCTCACAGTAAACCGCTTATCCGGAAACTGAGTCCACTGGTGCACCGCTGGCAGTGCAACATCCGCGCTCTTTCATAGCGCCGTCGGCTATCGAGAAATTCGGGGAGGTTCTATGAAGAAGGCGGACAGGTCCAGAGAACTTCGAAGCTGCCCTTCAGCCGGCCCTCACGGCGCAGAGGTGGCGGTGGCGTTCTTGATCTTGCAGGCGGCGATCGCCATGTTGAACAGGTGCGGCTGCACCGAGACGTCCGGCACGAGGTTGTAGCCGTGTTCGACGCCGTCGCCGGTGTCGATCGAGACGACGAAGAGGAACGGCTGCTTCGTCTCGGCGAAGGCATGGTCCTCGCACCGCGCCTCGGTGACCAAAACGGGCAGATCGGCGCCTGTTCGACCGCTGGACATCGTCAGGAACGGGGAGTTGGTCGGCGACAGCGGTGACAGCGTGAAGATGACCGTTCCCTTGGTGTCCAGGAGCCGGATCGTGCCGGTGGAGGCACCCCGCCGCAGATGAATCGTCGCTTCTGCACGCGGCAGACCGTCATTCGTGACATCCCGGAATCCTGTCAGCGTGATCGTGACGGCCTTGTCGATGTTCTGACGTTCGCAGTCGCTGAGATACAACTTGCTGAGGATGCCGTTGGCGTCGACGACCGGGACCGTCGATTTCGTTCCGTTGGCGAACGTGATGACGGCGGTGCCACTGTCGATCGAAGGCATCGAGGCGCTCGTACCGTCGCCGACACAGGACGCTCCTGAGAACGGGACGGGCTGGTCCACGACCGCTCTCGGGGCGATCTTCGTGCCCTTCGTGTTTGGCGCAGATGTGTGGAAGCCCGACCATGTCATCGACGTGCTAGCGACGTCGATTTCGGCATCGGTGTCATTGTGGATCTGCACCTGATAGAGGTTCAGCGGAACGTCCTCGCGTTCTTGTCCGAGTTCGGCGAACACCACGTCGCGCGGTACGACGACCTTCGGCTGCGTCGGCTGGTCGGGCTGTGCTTGCGGCGTGTAGGTGGTGCATCCAGCTGCAATCGTGGTGAGGACGGCCGCGACGCCGGTGATGACGACGAGGTGGCGCTTCATGCAGCAGAATCTAGTGACCTTGCGGAATCTCTACCCTGCTCGTGCACCAGGCACCGAGGAGCACCACGAAACAACCGACGATCTCGAGCGCCGCAACGGAGTCGTTGCGAATCGACACGCCGAGGATGAGCGCAACGACGGCTTCGAGATACGTGAGGATCGAGGCGCGAGTCGCACCGACGCGTGCCGCCAACGTTGTCATCATCACGAATGCCACTGCCGTGCCGAGGATGCCGAGGAGCAGAATTGCCAGGAATGGGCGCGTCGCCCAGTGGGAATGCGCCAATCCGAAGGCACCGAATGGAGCAGTGAGGATCACCGACACCACCTGCGCCCGCCAGAACACCGGGATCGCTCCGTACTTCTGGGTCAATGGCACGCTGACGTTGACGGCAATGCCGTACGACGACACGGCGACGAGAATCAGCACGACGCCAAGCGCCGTCGAGCCACCCTCGTTCAACGAGCGAACCCCCATCAGCACGAGCCCGAGGGTCCCGACGACGATCCCCGCCATCTGCCAACGCCCGGGCCAACGCCGCAGCAGCATTGCCGCCACGATCGTCACGAAGACCGGGATCGCCCCGTTGAGCATGCCGGCAAGGCTCGAGGAAATGTGCCGCTGGGCGAGCGGGAACAGCGTCATCGGGAATGCCAGCCACGTGACCCCGAGGACGACGACGCGCGGCCAGTCGGCGCGCTCGACCTTGATGCGAGATGCGGGGAGCAACCACAGCGTGACCGCCCCAAAGGTGATGCGCATGAAGGTCACCGCTCCGGGAGCGAACGCTTCGAGTCCTTCGGAGATCAGCAGGAACGAGGCGCCCCAGATCAGCCCGGGGATCAGCACCAGCAGCCAGTCGCTCGAACGCAACGATCCTGCGTGGGTGCCCTCGGACGCCATGCGCGAGACCCGGCGCTCGTTCCCCGACACGGAGCCGATGGGCAGTTCCGCCGGCTCGATCACCGTCGACGCCTGGCCGAGGTTGTCCGTGTCTCGTCGCCCATTTCGACTACGGTACGGGCGAAGTGTGATCAGAAACAGCGAATATTGCTGACCATCATGATCAGTCCTGCTGATCGACATTGCACACTGACGCCACCGCTCGATCCCTGTGTGCGTGCCCACATCCGCCCGTCAGGGGAGCCGGAACTTCGAGACACCCATTTCGTACACTGGAGATCGACATGGTCTCCCCGACGCACGATTCCCCAGAAGGCTCGCACTTCGCCAGCGAACTCACCAGTGGATTGAACCCCGATCAACTCGACGCCGTTGTCCACGACGACGGCCCGCTGCTCGTGATTGCAGGCGCGGGATCCGGCAAGACGCGCGTGCTGACGCACCGCATCGCCCACCTCGTCACCGAACTGCACGTCAACCCGATGGCCATCCTCGCCATCACCTTCACCAACAAGGCCGCTGAAGAGATGCGTTCCCGGGTGGCGGCACTGATCGGGCCCGTGGCGCGCAAGATGTGGGTCAGTACGTTCCACTCGGCCTGTGTGCGGATCCTGCGCCGGGACGCCGATGCCCTCGGCTACCCGAAGACGTTCAGCATCTACGACCAATCCGACGCCCAGCGACTGACTGGCTACGTGATCCGCGACCTCGGACTCGATCCCAAGCGTTTTGCGACCCGTGCCGTCCACGCGCAGATCAGCCAGTGGAAGAACGATCTGATCTCCGCCGCCCAGGCAGAAGAACGTGCCGGCAACGTCTTCGAACGCAAGATCGCCCAGGTCTTCGTCGACTACCAGGCCCGCCTGCACAAGGCCGGGGCGATGGACTTCGACGATCTTCTCGGAGTCACCGTCCGGCTCTTCCGCGAGCATCCTGACGTGCTTGCTCACTATCAGCAGCGCTTCGAATACATCCTCGTCGACGAATACCAGGACACCAACAGCGCCCAGAACGAGATCGTGCTGATGCTCGGCGGCCAGCACAGAAACGTGACCGTCGTCGGCGACAGCGACCAGTGCCTGCCTCCGGGCACCGTGATATCAACCCCCGACGGTTCAAAACTGATCGAGCACATCAGCGTCGGCGATGTCGTCATCGGCACGGGTGGGCACTGCGCGCACCAGGCAGGGGTCGTCTCCTTCAAGAAGGAGGGGACAGCACGCGATGTGCTCGTCACTGTGACGGCCGGTGACGCTTCGATCAGCGGTACAACGGGTCACCTCGTACCGACTCGATTCGTTCCATTGGTAGATCGTCGGATCGTCTACCTGATGTACCGCGCCGATCGCGGATGGCGGATCGGCCAGACGAAGGGTGCGCGTGTCGACGGTCAGGGCCGAAGCCAGACCGGCTTCTTCGTCAGGTCCGACCAGGAGCACGCTGACGCGCTGTGGGTCCTCCGAGTGTGTGACAGCACTGCGGATGCGTCGTATTGGGAGACGTTCTACTCGGCTGAATACGGCCTGCCGACCACCTGCTTCCATGCGATCGGCCGTGAACTGTCGATGGACGACGCGCTCCTACAGAAGCTGTTCGCCTCGATCGATACTGCGTCCAGAGCCAAGCAGTTGATGGCAGACCTGATGCTTGACATCGAATTCCCACATCACCGTCCGCAGAACGGTGCAAGACGCCAGACCTTGAACTTGACGATGTTCAGCGATCAGTGCGCCGACATCGGCTATCACAGGGTGCATTGGAACTCGAACCGACTCGATGTCGTCGAACGACTGGTTGCGGCGGGCATCGAAGTTCGCACCTCCAGATCCGCGGGCATGCGGTTCGAGAGCTGTCGGATGGACTACGCCGATGCCCTCGAATTGGCTCACGCCGTCGCTGATGCCAGCGGGCTGCGGATACATCGGCGGATGCAGGTGGAGACGAACCTCTACGACTTGACGCCGATGAGCCATCTCCACCCGGGCATGGTGGTGCTCGTCGATGGACCGGATGGGTTTCACGAGCGGGCGATCGACGCCGTTTCGATGTCCGAATACGAGGGTCCCGTGTACGACCTGACCGTCGATCGACTGCACAACTACGTGGCCAACGGCATCGTCGTCCACAACTCGGTGTACCGATTTCGCGGCGCTGATATTCGCAACATCCTGCAGTTCGAAGACGCCTTTCCTGATGCAACAGCGATCGTCCTCGATCAGAACTACCGGTCGACGCAGACGATTCTCAGTGCCGCCAATGCCGTCATCGACAACAACGCGACGCGCAAGAAGAAGGAACTGTGGACCGACAAGGGCAGCGGTGATCGCATCACCCGCTATCACGCTGTCGACGAATCCGACGAGGCTCGATGGGTGTCGCGCAAGATGTACGAACTCCACGACAGCGACGCCATGCGTTGGTCGGAGATGGCCGTCTTCTACCGCACCAACGCCCAGAGCCGGGCGATCGAGGATGCACTGATCCGCTCCGGCGTGCCGTACAAGGTCGTCGGCGGAACACGCTTCTACGACCGTCGTGAGATCAAGGACGCCATCGCCTATCTGCGGGCCACCGTCAATCCGGCCGACGAGGTCAGCGTCAAACGGGTGCTCAACGAACCAAAACGCGGTGTCGGCGAGACGAGCATGCAGCGGCTCGACGCGTGGGCGACGAAACAGGGTCAGCCGTTCATGACGGCGCTCCGTTTCGCCGAGGACGCCGGTGTCAGCGGCAGCGCAGCACGAGGCATCACCGCCTTCCTCAAGGTGATCGACGCGCTCGCCGAACTCGTCCCGCTCGGTCCCGGCGAGGTCCTGCAGGCGGCCCTCGATCAGAGCGGCTACTACGGCGAACTCGAAGCCGACAACTCCGTCGAAGCCGCCGGACGTTTGGAAAATCTCGGTGAACTGATAGGTTCAGCGCGCGAATTCGAGACCGTTGCTGCCTTCCTCGAACAGGTCTCACTGGTCGCCGACACCGACGACATCGACGGTGACGAATCGCGGGTGATGTTGATGACGTTGCACGCCGCCAAGGGGTTGGAATTCCCGGTCGTCTTCCTCGTCGGCGTCGAAGAGGGCGTGTTCCCGCACATTCGCGCGTTGACAGAGCCAGCCGAACTCGAGGAGGAACGCCGCCTCGCCTATGTTGGTATCACTCGCGCCCGCGAGAAGCTGTTCATCTCCCACGCCTGGAGCCGCAGCCTGTTCGGCACCACCAGCTACAACCCGCCGTCGCGCTTCGTCGAGGAGATTCCAGAGGACCTGATCGAATCGACCGGCAGCCCGCGCACGTCCGGACGTTCGAGCTATCGAGCAGAGCGCGACGATTGGGGAGCACGTGCACGACAGGGCTCGCGCTGGAAGAACGAGGACGAAGACCGTGCCGCGGTCGAGGCACACCGCGAACGCGTCGTCGACGCAGCGATCGCTGCCGGCCGCCGATCGCCGACCGCACCGTCGGCGACGAACTCGTTCCAGCAGGGTTTCAAGCTCGGTGACGACGTCGTGCACAACACGTTCGGCGAAGGCGTGATCATCGACCTGCGCGGCGACGGCGACAAGGCAGAGGCAACGATCCGTTTCCGTGACGTCGGCACGAAGATCCTCTCGCTTGCGTGGAGCCCACTCACCAAAGTCTGAGGGTCGGACGGCACGCTGTCCCGGAATCCCGGCTGGTTGTGGCACAATCGAAGGCATGAGAGCTGCGCTGCTGATCGAGAGTCTGACCGGCCACACGCAGAAGGCTGGCGAGCTGATCGCCAACAATCTGCAGCAAGAGGGCTGGGGGATCACCGGCATCTCGAGGCTGAAGAACCCAAATCACGCCGAATTGCAGGCCGCAGACATCGTCATCGTCGGCACATGGGTCCACGGTCTGTTCTTCGTCGGCCAAGGCCCCTTCGGCCTCGGCACTATCGGTGCGCTCCCGGCGATCGGCGGCAAGCAGGCAGCGGTGTTCTGCACATTCGCCCTCGACCCGAAGCACTCCCTGGACAAGATGACACGCGCCGTCGAATCCCGTGGAGCTGCTGTCATCGGCGGCTTGGCGCTCAACCGCTCGAAGCTGCAGGCCCACAGCGAGATCTTCGCCGAACGCCTTATCGCCGCCTTGGAGCCCGCCCCCGTCCTCCGCTGATCAGACAGCACTTCGACCTTTCATCGGCCGCTCGTTCCCTCGCTCGCCGAACGAGTATTTCCTTCGCGACAGGGGCGAGCTACTACTCGATTGGATTGCAAGTAATCGGCAGCTGCCGTCAGACGGTGGCCGCTCCGCTGTGGTCCGTCGGGTCGTTGATCGTGCCGAGGAACAATACGGCGCCGTTCTTGGCATCGCGGATCGCGAAAATGAATGGCCGGTCGATCGTCAGGTCGACCGGTTCGGCTGCTGCAGCGCCTGCTGTCATCACTGCGGCGGTCGCAGCGGCTGCGACGGTGCCCTCTTCGTCGACGGTGATGTTTGCCTGGTGGATCACGGCGGAGATGACCAGTGGTTCCGTCTTCGTCATCCCGCTGAAGTCGGCGTGGTCCGTGAATGCCGTCGGCATCCCCAACGCTGACAATGTCGGTGCCAGTCCGGTCTTCGTTCCGAAGTCAAATTTCGGCATCGCCAGATTCACCATCGACGTGCCGGCCGCGGTCAAGGTCGCCAGCGTGTTGGATACGTCGGCGAACACGCTGAACAGCTTTCCGGCGTCGGGAACGATCAGCGCCATTTCCAACTCGTTACCGACGTACGGCAGTGTGACGGCCTTGAAATCGGCACCTTGTACATACGCCATGAAGCCCTGCCGATGCATCATGTCGACCTGAACCGACGAGCCGTCTGCGCGTGTGAAGGGGGCTGGGGCGGTCGACGATTTGGTGAATGCCGATGCCCACGGCGCCTTCAGGTAGATGGTGTTGACGAGCACCATCCTCGTCGTTGGCGTCAACAGGCCGGGTGTGAGCAATTCGGGTATGCGCTTCTTCGTCTGCTCCGAAACCCAGGCGTTGATCGCTGATTCGGCGGCGCTGGCGTCGTGCCGGTAGTCGACCAACAACACGCCGGCGGCGTACTGGCTGGCGAGCACGTCGAGGAACGCCTGCTCCCACTGCTCATCGTTCTGTGCCCAGATCGAGTTGGCGATATCGAGCTCGATGTCGCCGTCGCGGTTGCCGGACTGGCGATGGCCGTTGCGGCTCGCCAGCACGGTCAGCAACGCGTTGATCGAATGGTCGATCGTCGACGGATCGGCGATGTGCAGGGCGGAATTCATCTCCGTCTGGGTCTGGCCTACTGCGCCTGCTCTGACCATCGCCATCGCCAGCAGGATCGACGCCGGCGAGAAGACCACGTTGCCGGTAGGCGA
>JAYTOR010000061.1:0-7480 GCA_043747685.1 Actinomycetota bacterium | reverse complement strand
CCGACTGGTGAATCGTAGAACCCATCAGTAGCGCGGGATCGGCGGCGCGTCGTAGATGACGTACTCGCCCTCGTCTGCGAAACGTTGGACGCATCGTTGCAAGGCGACCTCGTCGATCTCGACCCCGAGACCTGGACCGTCCGGTACCTGCACCAGGCCGGCGTGTGGACGTGCGGGTCCACCAGCGATGACGTCGTCGCCATGCCAGCGGAGCAACGACTGGCTGCGTCCGACATGTTCGACCGCTGCTGCGACCTGGAGACAGGCGGCGGTGGCGATGCCCATCTCACCGGAGTAGAACCAGAAGCCGATACCCGCCTGCCTGCAGCGCTCGATCGTCGCCAACGTCTTGGCGAACCCACCGCACGAGAGCACCGACAGCACGAACGTGTCCGGCACGCCGAGGCGGGCCTGTGCCTCGAAGTCCGGCTCGTGTGCCGAAAACGGCATCGTCGTGTGTCTGCGCAGTTCAGCCATCTCCTCCCATGTCCCAACGGGCTCCTCGATGCCGGTGATGCCGATGTCCCAGAGTGCGGGCAGCAGTTCGATCGCCGTCGACAGTTTCCATCCGAGGTTGCCGTCGAGGCGGATCTCGCGCTCGGGTCCGACGGCGTCGCGGACGAGACGGAGCATCTGCAGTTCGTCTGCAGGGGGCATCGTGGCGACTTTGCCCTCGAACGCCGGCGAGTCGTACTCGGAAACCATCCGGCTGCAGGACTCGGCGATCTGGCGCGGGTTCTCGTCGACGCCGAGCCGGAATCCGAAGTATTCGGTGACCGGCATCGCCGTACGTACCGCGCCGCCGAACAGTTCGTGGAGTGGCTTGCCTGCGGCCTTGCCGGCGATGTCCCAGAGTGCGACTTCGACGGCAGCCCACGCGCGCTCCGTCGTGACGCCATCGAATTGTGCGTAGGCATTAAGCGGCGCAGCGATCGCGGTGGCGAGGTCATGTCTGAGTTCGTCGCAATTCTGGCCGATGACCTGGTCGGCGATCGTCTGGACAATCGCTGCGTCGCGCCACGAGAACGCCTCGCCGAGGCCGACGAGACCGTCATCGGTCGTCAGGCGGACGATCGTATGGCTGAGGCCGCGGTACGTGCCGATGGCGAAGAGATACGGATAATCGAGTGGCACGTTGACGGGCCACGCCTCGACCGTGGCGATGCGCGATGTCCCTGTCGTCGAGGTTCCGGGCTTCTGGTCACCGGTCATCATCACGACCGCCGATCATAGAGCCGACCATCCGCTAGTCCCAGAGCGACGATTCGCCAGTTCCAGAGCGACTATCCGTCAGTCCTAGAGCGACTATCTGCTGGCGCCTGCGAGCTCCATGGTCCAATAGACCACGCCGTTGCTGCCGATCAACGAGGCGAGGCCGATGTTCGTGAATGCTGGCGACAGGATGTTGGCACGATGCGGAGGGCTGTTCATCCATGCGGTCATGACGGCATTGACGTTCGGTTGTCCGGCGGCGACATTCTCGCCCCACGTCGACCACGAGTAGCCGGCGTTGGTGATTCTTTGGCCGGCGTTCGATCCGTCTGGACCCGTGTGGGACATCAGTTGCGCGATGGCCTGATTGTAGGACTGCGTGAGCGCAGCAGAGTCCAGCGCGCTGGATTCGGTGACGGCCCCGACTCCGGCTGCGGCTCGTTGCTGGTTCACCAACTGTACAATCGTCGAGGTCGTCGGAACCACCGAACTGCGGGCTCGCGGTGGTCGCGGCACACAGCTTGGGAGCAGTCCGCCGAGGCCGAGTACGGCCACCACGGAAAAGGCACCGAATCGGTTGCGTGATGTCTGCTTCATGGCCGCTCCGTTTCTGGTCAGTAGTGTTTCATCTGTTACCGAACCGTAACATCATAGCGAGCGAGTCGTCGGCAATCAGGACAAGAGTGCGAGCTTCAGACCGCTGTTCGTGGCCGATGCAGATGAAGTCGAGCGGTCAACGGATGTGGCAGAGTTATTCCTGGGTTGATCGATCCAAGAATTGCTGGCTGGTTGTGAAGAGTCGCCATGAATGAGCAGATGCCGGAACCCATCGTGGTCGCCGGGACGAACGTCACGCGTGGCGACGTCGTTGCCGTTGCGCGCCGTCACCGGGTCGCTGTCCTCGGAGAGCAGGCACGGGGGGCGATGGAGCACAGTGCTTCGCTGATCGACGGGTTCGTTGCCAGCGAGACACCTGTCTACGGCATCACAACGGGTTTCGGCTCACTCGCCAACACCGTGATCCCGCCGGAACGCACGGGCGAGTTGCAAGTCGCGCTCGTGCGTTCTCACGCCGCCGGCATGGGAGCCCCGGTCGAGTTCGAAGTCGCCAGAGCAACGATGTTCCTGCGCGCCCGGAGCCTGTCGATGGCCCGATCAGGCGTACGGCCGCAGATCGTCGATGCGATGTTGGCGATCCTCAATGCCGGCATTACGCCGCTCGTGCGGGAGTTCGGATCACTCGGCGCCAGCGGAGATCTCGCACCGCTTGCCCATTGCGCAATGGCGCTGATCGGCGAGGGGGACGTCTTCGATAGCGACGGGAACATCGTCTCCTCCGCCGTGGCGTTGTGCGCCGCCGGGCTGTCGCCGATGACGTTGCGCGCCAAGGAGGGCCTTGCACTGATCAACGGGACCGACGGCATCCTCGGCATGCTGATCATGGCGCTCGACGATCTCACCGAACTGTCCAAGGTTGCCGACATCACTGCGGCAATGACCGTCGAGGGGTTGCTCGGGACCGATCGCCCCTTCGCCGCTGATCTGCAGGCCTTGCGCCCGCAGATCGGCCAGGCAGTGAGTGCCTCGAACATCCGCAGAGTATTGGCCAATTCGCCGATCGTCGGCAGCCACCGCCACGGCGACGGACGTGTGCAGGACGCCTACTCGCTTCGCTGCACTCCGCAGGTGCACGGGGCTGCACGCGACACGATCGATCACGCCGTGCTCGTTGCCGAACGGGAACTGCTCTCGGCGATCGACAACCCGATGGTGCTCCCTGACGGACGTGTCGAATCGTGCGGCAACTTCCATGGCGCGCCGCTCGGGTTCGTCTGTGATTTCCTGGCGATCGCCTCGTCCGAACTGTGCGCGATTGCCGAACGCCGCACAGACCGCATGCTCGACGTCACCCGATCCCATGGACTGCCGCCGTTCCTCAGTCCCGACGCCGGAGTCAACTCCGGCATGATGATCGCCCACTACACCCAGGCGGCGATGGCAACCGAGAACAAGCGGTTGGCCGTCCCGGCGAGCGTTGATTCGCTGCCGACGAGTGCCATGCAGGAGGATCACGTCTCGATGGCCTGGAGTGCTGCCCGGAAACTGCGACTCAGCGTCGCCAACCTCCGCCGCGTACTCGCCGTCGAACTCGTCTGCGCAAGCCACGCGATCGACCTGCGCGGTCCATTGCTGCCCGGTCCGGCGACGGGCGCGGCGCTCGGCGTCGTCCGCACGGCGGTCGCCGGGCCCGGCCCCGATCGCTGGCTGTCGCCAGACCTCCTTGCCGCTGAAGCACTGATCGCCTCCGGAGCCGTTGTCGCCGCCGTCAACGAGGCGATCGGCCCCCTCGACTAGCCCGGCGCTCATTCCCATCCGCCCGATCCACCCTCCACAAACGCTCTCGTTGCTCTCCAGCAGTCAGGAAGATCCCATGTCTGGTCCCCGACCCGTCCGCGCACCTACCGGCACCACGCTGACATGTCGCGGATGGGGCCAGGAGGCCGCCTTTCGGATGCTGCAGAACAACCTCGACCCGGCAGTCGCTGAACGGCCGGACGACCTCGTCGTCTACGGCGGCACCGGTCGGGCGGCGCGTTCGTGGGACGCCTATGACGCCATGCTGCGCACGCTGACGACACTCGCCGACGATGAGACGATGCTCGTGCAGTCCGGCAAACCGGTCGGCGTGTTCCGCACCCACGAGTGGGCTCCGAGGGTGCTGATCGCCAACTCCAACCTCGTCCCGGAATGGGCGACGTGGGACGAGTTCCGCCGCCTCGAGGACCTCGGACTGACGATGTACGGCCAGATGACGGCCGGTTCGTGGATCTACATCGGCACGCAGGGAATTCTCCAGGGCACCTACGAGTGCTTCGCGGCGATCGCCAAACGGCGGTTCGACGGGACACTTGCCGGCACGATCACCGTCACCGCAGGCCTTGGCGGCATGGGCGGGGCGCAGCCGTTGGCGGTCACGATGAACGACGGCGTTGCACTGTGCATCGACATCGACCCGACTCGCGTCCAGCGTCGCATCGAGACCCGCTACCTCGACGAGGTCGCCGATTCGTACGAGGACGCGCTGCGGCGCTGCCGCGCTGCGAAGGCCGATCGCAAGGGCCTGTCCGTCGGCCTTGTCGGCAACGCCGCCGAGATCTTGCCGAAGCTGTTGGCCGACGGATTCGAGGCGGACATCGTCACTGATCAGACGAGCGCCCACGATCCACTGAGCTACATTCCGGCCGACATGTCGATGGATGCCGCAGCCCAATTGCGCCGCGAAGCCCCAGAGGTCTTCATCCGCAGAGCACGACTGGCGATGGCCCAGCACGTCGAGGCGATGGTCGGGTTCATGGACGGTGGTGCCGAGGTCTTCGACTACGGCAACAGCCTGCGGGCAGAGGCAAAACTCGGCGGGTACGAGCGGGCGTTCGATTACCCCGGTTTCCTTCCGGCCTATATTCGTCCGCTGTTCTGCGAGGGCCTGGGACCGTTCCGCTGGGTCGCTTTGTCGGGCGATCCCGCCGATATCGCTGCGACCGACAAGGCGGTGTTGGAGGAATTCCCGGAGAACGAAGGACTTGCGAGATGGATCCAACTCGCCCAGGAACGCGTCGCCTTCCAAGGGCTGCCGGCGCGCATCTGCTGGCTCGGTTACGGCGAGCGCCACCGCCTCGGCCTCCGATTCAACGAGATGGTCAGGTCCGGTGAGCTCACGGCGCCGATCGTCATCGGCCGCGATCACCTCGACTCCGGCTCCGTCGCCTCGCCGTACCGGGAGACCGAGGCGATGCTCGACGGTTCTGACGCGATTGCCGACTGGCCGCTGCTCAACGCGCTGGTCAATACGGCTTCCGGTGCATCCTGGGTGTCGATCCACCACGGCGGTGGCGTCGGCATCGGCCGCTCGATCCATGCCGGCCAGGTCTGCGTCGCCGACGGCACCGCCTTGGCGGCGCAGAAACTCGAACGCGTGTTGACTGCAGACCCCGGCATGGGTGTGATCCGCCACGTCGACGCCGGCTACGACCGTGCTGTCGACGTCGCCGCCGAGCGCAACGTCCGTATCCCGATGACCGAAGGCTGATCTCTCGATGAACGTCGCGCGGCACCCTCGCCCGAACCTTTCGCAGCACCCTCGCCCGAGCCTTTCGCGGCACCCTCGCCCGAGCCTTTCGCAGCACCCTCGCCCGAGCGTTTGTGCAGTTGAGCCACGTGAGGTGGGTGTTGTGAACGAACGTGGCCGGGTTGTGGCATGCAGTGGATGTGTGGCATGACGATTCGCAAGATCGCCACGGTCGGACATCCGGTGTTGCGGGCACCGACGCAGGTGTTGACGGCAGAGCGGCTTGCTTCGCCGGTCATCCAGACGTTGATCGACGACATGATCGAAACGATGCGCGACGCCAACGGTGCCGGGATCGCCGCCAATCAGGTCTACGAATCGGTTCGGATCGCCGTTATCGAGGTCAACGACAACCCTCGCTATCCATACAAACCGAAGATCCCGTTGACGGTGATCGTCAACCCGGTCATCGAACCGCTCGACGATGAAACGGTCGAGATCAACGAGGGCTGCCTTTCGGTACCGAACATGCGTGGCAATGTCTTTCGGCATGTCAACGTCCGGGTGCGCTATCTCGACCGCGAGGGCAATGAACACGACGAGGTCAGGCGCGGCCTGACAGCAGGAACATTCCAGCACGAATGCGATCACCTCGACGGAACGCTGTTCCTCGACAGGGTCGTCGACCCGACCACGTTGACGACATGGGAGCAGTTCGAACGGTTCCACCGCGCCGCCTTCATCGATCGGATCACGGCGTTCGTCGAGCGCGTCGGTTCGTGACAGCCGAGTGTGGTTCGTGAGAGTCTCTGACCGTGCCTGACACGAGCGTCTACTTCGCCGAACTCGCATGGCTCAACGCAGCCTCGAGTAGTCCGGAAAGCGGTTCAGCAGGGATCCATCGACGCGCGGTGATCGAGGTCGCCGGTGACAGGATCACCGGTGTGCGGACCGATGTGGCCGAGGTCCCCGGCGGCGCGATGGTGTTACGAGGGCTGACGATGCCTGGCCTGGCCAACGCCCACAGCCATGCGTTCCATCGAGCGCTGCGCGGCCGGACCCACAGCGGCAGCGGATCGTTCTGGACATGGCGCGAACAGATGTACTCGGTGGTCGAGCGACTCGACCCTGACACGTACTACGCGCTCGCACGGGCGACGTATGGTGAGATGGTGCTTGCCGGCATGACGAGCGTCGGTGAGTTCCACTACCTGCATCACGGTCCTGATGGCGTGCCGTACAGCGACTCGAATGCAATGGGGCTGGCGCTCATCGCCGCGGCGAAGGACGTCGGTATCCGCATTACGCTCCTGGACACGATCTACCTGCGTGGCGGGCTCGCCGACGATGGAGCCGAAGTTGCGCTCAACGAGACGCAGCAGCGATTCAGCGATGGCGGTCGCAAGCACTGGGTCGAGAGGGTGTCGGGCCTCGACGAGTCGGCGTCGGTGAAGATCGGCGCGGCGATCCACTCCGTGCGCAGTGTCTATCCGGCAGCGATGGAGGATGTCTCCGAGTGGGCGGCGGCACGCCATGCGGTGGTGCACGCGCATCTCTCCGAGCAGTTGGCGGAGAACGCCCAATGCCTCGCCCGCTATGGCGTCACCCCGACGCGCCTGCTTGCGGAGCACGACGTCCTCAACGAGCGCTTCACCGCCGTTCACGCGACGCATCTGACGTCAGCGGATGTCGCCGCCTACGGAGCAGCGCGGTGCACATGCTGTTTCTGCCCGACCACCGAACGCGACCTCGCAGATGGCATCGGCCCGTCGGTCACCCTGCGCGCCGGCGGTGCTGTCCTCTCGCTGGGATCCGACAGCCACGCAGCCATCGACCATTTCGAAGAGGCCCGCGCCGTCGAGCTGAACGAACGGCTCGTCTCCAATCGTCGCGGCAATCACGACGTCGGGTCGCTGGCGATGATGGCGACGGTCAACGGCCACGCCTGTCTCGGATGGCACGACGCCGGGCGCATCGAGGTCGGTGCGCTCGCCGATTTCATCACCGTCGGCCTCGACAGCGTGCGGCTCAGCGGCACGAACGAGGATGATGCCCTCGCCGCCGTGCTCTTTGCGGCCACCGCCGCTGATGTCCGCCATGTCGTCGTCGGCGGAACGGTCGTCGTCGACAACAGCAGGCATCGGTCGATCGACGTCGCCAGCGAGTTGTCCACCGCGATCCGCCACGTGACGTCGTGACGTC
>JAYTOR010000060.1:0-2201 GCA_043747685.1 Actinomycetota bacterium | reverse complement strand
CGGTGCTGCTGTGTGCCGGTTGCGGCGGCTCTTCGCTGACGTCGGCGGCGAGGACGGCGACGAGTCGAGGCACCGCCGCCGGAACGGATGCAACGCCTGCGACCGCCGCACGAACAGGGACTGCGCCTGCAGGGAGTGCGGCGGCTGCAGACGGGACGTTGGACACAACTGACGCCACGTCGGTTACGGCCACAGCGGCGACAGCATCAGGCACGGCGACTTCGTCAATCGATGCCGGTCCCGTGAAGGTGCGGGTCGTCAATCTTTACGCTCCTGCCGACCATCCACAGGGCATTGCCATCGACGGCTACTTCGCCGGCGACGCCCACCCGAATCCGCAGGAGGGCATCGGCACTCCTGACTTCGCTGCGCTCGCCTTCACACGCGTCAGCGAGTACAAGAGCGCCGATCCGTCCAAGGTCGGCAGTCTCGAACTTTTCGTAAAGGGCCAGGTCGACCCGATCGCCCTACAGAACATCAATGGTACGACGCCCGGTAGATACACGATGTTCACGTATTCGAGCGGCTCGGCGGGGGGCGGTTCCGCTGAGACGTTCGACGAGACCCCGTCTGCTACCAGCGTTCACGATCGGGATCCTGGCGCACTCGCGGCGGCACCGACCGGCAAGGCGCTGATCGTCGCCGTCGGCGGTCCCCTGCAGGTCGTCGATGCGGGCCAGAGCTTCAACGTCGGTCAGCCGGGCAAGGGATGCTTTGCGCTCGAGCTTCCCGATGCGCCGAACGCGGGGCAAACCACGACACCCGTCGGTGGCTACCTCGACTATGTCGCAGATCCGGGATCGTTGCAGATCGCCTTCTTCGACGGCCTCGATACCGACTGCTCGCACACCCCGGTCATCGCCCCGATAGCCGTGCAGGTCGCCGCCGGTGACCGTGTCTTCGTCGTCGGTTACGGAACGAGTACCGACTCGATGAAGCTGATGGACATCCCGATCCGCAGGTTCCCCGGAGATGCTCCTCTGGCGTCACTCCCTCCTGTCACGACCACCTCGTCCGCACCTGCTGTCGACGCATGTTCGTTGATCACGACCGATCAAGCGACGACGGCGTTGGGCGCTGCCAGCGACAGCGGCAACGCCGACACCAGCGCTGGGACCTGCACGTACACCGCAGGCTCCGCGACCCTGGTCATCGGCACGCAGTCGGCGATGACGAAGGATGCGTTCGACCTACTGAAATCAGGTGCATCCGGAGCGCAACAGGTTGGCGGCGTCGGCGACGACGCCTTTCTCACCACTGGTCCGAACGGCATCATCGTGTTGAAGGGAACGGTCGTACTCGGCATCAGTCTCGACCACCATCAGGACGCTGGTCCCGACGACCCATCGATCGACGGTCCCCTGCTCCGATCGCTCGCTACCGCTGCCCTCGCCAAGCTGTAGTCGGACGGTGCGATCCGGCGGTCGCAATGGCTCGGGGACCGGGGTACACAGTGTCGAGCAGGACCGGTCAGGGGAAGTCGAGCAGATCTTGGCGAAAGGGCGCCCGGGTAGCACCTGGCAGTAGCAGCTCGAGTCCAACGCCCGTCGGCGTCGACATCTTTCCGGCGCTCGCCGGTGCGCCGTTCTCCTCGCATCTCGACTTCATCGTGGCGTGAGAGAGTGGGCCGTAAAGTTTTCACCGCTTTGGACCGTGCTGCTCGTCGGCGGCGCGTCCGGGTGCGGTAAGCGTTCGATCGCCTATCCGCTTGTCGCCACTTCGAGATCCCGGTGCTCGAGGTCGACGATCTCGAGGTGGCGATCTCGAGGTGGCGATTCGAGCAGTGACCGATGCTCATGCCTTCCCGAAGTTGCACTACTGGCAGCAGCACCCCGACGAGGTCGGCGGCTAAGACGTCGAACAGGTTGTCGAGCACCAACGACTGGTGGCAGCTGCGCTATGGCCAGCAATTCGGGCGGTGATCGACAACCATCTCGACACCGACGTGGCGGTGATCATCGACGGTGACTACCTGTTGCCGAGCCTCGACCCCGCGTTTGACGACGATCGCGTGAGCCGCCTGTGGATCAACGAGCCGAGCGTCGACCAGATCGAGGCGAACTTCCGCCGTCGCGAGCCGGCCGCCGGGTCACAGCGAGTCCGTGCCGAGGTGAGCGCTCGATACGGTCATTGGCTGATGTCGCAAGCTGCTGCGCTCGGACTGACAATCATCGACGCCCGCCCGTGGCAGGACGCAGTCG
>JAYTOR010000059.1:0-3629 GCA_043747685.1 Actinomycetota bacterium | reverse complement strand
GATCCGCGGTCATGGGGACGGGTGGCCGCCACCAATGCAGTCAGCGATGTGTATGCGATGGGCGGCACACCGCTGTTCGCCCTGACGTTGGCCTGCTGGAACAACGAGGATCTGCCGTTGTCGATGCTCGAAGAGGCCTTCCAGGGTCTGCAGGACGTTGCCGTCGGCGCCGGTTTTGCCATCGTCGGCGGGCATACGGTGACTGACCCGGAGCCGAAGCTCGGCCTCGCCGTCGTCGGAGTCGTCCCCCCCGATCGGGTACTGACGAACGCCGGTCTGCGCGATGGTCAGGCGCTGATCCTGTCGAAGCCCCTCGGCGTCGGCGTGGTGACGACGGCGATCAAACGCGGACTCGCAAGCGCCGCCGTCATCGAGAGCGCTGTGGCTGAGATGTGCAGGCTGAACGCTGTCGCTGCCAGGGTCGCCGTGGCCAACGGAGCAACGGGCGCAACCGACGTCACCGGCTTCGGCCTCGTCAACCATCTCGGGCGCATGGCCCGGGAATCAGGCGTCGACGTGCGCGTCGACGCACGCTCGGTCCCGTTGCTCGACGGAGTACTGGAGTTGGCGCAGAGCGGCGTCATCTCCGGTGGGCTGATCCGCAACCTCGAAGCCGCCGAACCGTGGATCGACCGAGGCAACGTCGACGAACTACGCGTGATGTTGCTGGCGGATCCGCAGACGAGCGGTGGCCTCGTCTTCGGTGTCGACGAGGATCGTGTCGACGCAGTGCTCGGTCAGCTCGCAGACGAAGGCCACGTCGCTGCGCAGATCGGTGCGGCGACAGCTGGCTCAGGCCGGTTCGTCATCGTCTGAGCCCGACAGCGGGTGCGGCGGAATCTGACGGCGGGGACGGTTCGACCCGCCCGGTGCGCCCGGCTCGTGCGACGTGACGTCGATCGGACCACTGTACGTCGCCCTGATGATGCGTGACCTGCCACCTTTGGCGGTATAGCGCCTGACGAGATAGCGGCCAGCAGCCCGGCGGACAGGCGGGATCAACAGCAGCATGGCGACGATGTCGGAGATGAAACCGGGGGCGATAAACAGACCACCGGCGACGGCGATGACGACACCGTCGGCGATCTCGTTCGACGGGACATGGTTGGCGGCGATCTGTTCGAGGAACCTGCGAAAGACTCGCAGGCCCTCGTGTTTGACGAGCCAGGACCCGACGACTGCGCCGAGTATCAGCAGACCGATAGCGCCAAGCACACCGGTCGTATGGCTGACCTGGATGATCCCGTACAGCTCGATGAGCGGGGCGATCACGAACACACAGACGAACAGCAGCACTGCGCTCCACGCTACCGACCGTCCCCCGACCGCCCACCGAGGCCGAAGGGGCGGTCCCGGCCGATGACGTTGCTCGACGGAGCCCCCGCCCGAGTGACCCAACAGCCGTGGCGGGCGGTACCGTCCGTTCGGTGATCGAGGATGCGCCCACCGCCTCAGCAGTCACCCCGTCTGCCGCTACCCGTTCTGCTGCCACCTCGTCTGCTGCACAGACACCACTTCCTCTTGGAGATCGTCGGGGCGAGCGGCCGCCATCGGTCGACGCTCTCGCCCGCTCGATGTCGTCGTCGCTGCTTCCCGATCCGCTGCTCGTCGACGTCGCCCGCCAGGCGATCGCCAGCCGCCAGTGGAACGACGTCGAAGGCCTCGTCCGTGCTCGCGAACGCCGATTGCTGCAGCCGGTGATCAACGCCACCGGCGTGCTGCTGCACACCAACCTCGGCCGTGCGCCGTATGCCTTTGAACAGGCCGGGATCGCATCCAATATCGAGTTCGATCTGACGACCGGAAAGCGCGGATCGCGCCACGGACATGCTGCAGCGTTGTTCGCCCGACTCATCGGTGCCGAAGCGGCGTTGGTCGTCAACAACAACGCCGCTGCAGTGCTGCTGGTGCTGAGTGCGTTGGCACGTGACCGGGACGTGCTCGTCAGCCGCGGCGAAAGCGTCGAAATCGGCGGTGGCTTCCGCATTCCCGAGGTTCTTGCGCAGTCGGGCGGGCGGCTGGTCGACGTCGGAACCACCAACCGGACGCGGCTGTCTGACTACAGCGCAGCTGTCACTCCGCACACGGCACTCGTCTTGAAAATTCACCCTTCGAACTTCCGGGTGGAGGGGTTCGTCGAGAGCGTCTCGACTGCTGAGCTCGCTGGAATCGGGGTGCCCGTCGTTGCTGACATCGGATCCGGGCTGCTCGATGCCACCTGCCCGTGGCTGCCGAGCGGTGCACCGTCGTGGATTCAGGGCGAGCCTGCTGCGCGTCAGACACTGAACGACGGCGCGGCGATCGTGACCTTCAGCGCCGACAAGTTGCTCGGCGGCCCACAGGCGGGGATCATCGCCGGCGAACGCCAACTCGTCGAGCGATGCATCCGTTATCCGCTCGCCCGCGCGCTGCGGCCCGGCACGATGATCCTCAACGCGCTGCAACAGTTGGCGATCAGCTACCTGCGTCGCGATGTCGCCGAGACCGTGCCGTTCTGGCGGATGGCGACAACGCCCGTCGCCGAGTTGTCAGCCCGCGCCGCAGCCATCAGCGCAGCGGTCGGAGTCGGTGAAGTGGTCCCGATGGACTCGGTGCCGGGTGCCGGTTCGCTGCCGGGCGTCACCATCGCCTCCGCCGGGATCGGCGTCGACGGTGATCATCTGCGTGCCCTGCGAGCCGGCACTCCCCCGATCATCGCCAGGGTCCGAGACGGCCACACACTGCTCGATCTGCGAACTGTCGACCCGGCTGACGACGTCGTCGTCGCCGCTGCGTTGCGATCACTGCCCGGCTGCTAAAGATGCCGAGTTGATGAAGATGGCGAGTTGATGAAGATGGCGAGTTGATGAAGATGCCGAGACGCTGACGATGGCGATCATCTCCACTGCCGGCCACGTCGACCACGGCAAGTCGTCGCTCGTTCACGCACTCACCGGCACGGACCCGGACCGCTTCGCCGAGGAGAAGCGCAGAGGCATGACGATCGATCTCGGCTTCGCCAACACCTTGCTGCCCTCCGGTCGCGAGATCAGTTTCATCGACGTGCCGGGTCATGCGCGATTCATCGGCAACATGCTGGCCGGCGTCGGCGGTGTCGCCGGTTGCCTCTTCGTCATCGCTGCGACCGAGGGCTGGAAGCCCCAGACCGAGGAACATCTGCGAATCCTGCAACTGCTCGGGATCGAGCGCGGCGTCATCGCTCTGACGATGGTCGACCTCGGCGACGACGACGACCGCGAACTGGCGGTGCTCGACATCGGTGACCACACCGCCGGCACGTTCCTTGCAGATGCCACCATCGTCCCCGTTGCCGCGCCGATCGGGCTCGGCATCGACGAACTGCGATCGGCACTCGACGAACTCCTCGGCGGACTGCCGGTTCCCGACGACCGAGGTAGGCCGCGACTGTGGGTCGACAGAGTTTTCGCCGCCAAGGGCAGTGGCACGATCGTCACCGGGACACTCACTGGCGGTCCACTCAGTATCGGCGACGCCGTTACCGTCGGAGCCGATCGACACCCTGCACGCATCCGCTTCCTGCAACAGCACGGTCTCCCAATCGACACGCTCGGCCCTGGAAACAGGGCGGCGCTGAACCTCTCCGGAGTAGCCCATACGGACATCGAGCG
>JAYTOR010000058.1:0-12596 GCA_043747685.1 Actinomycetota bacterium | reverse complement strand
TCGCCGAGTTCATCGCCGAGTTCATCGCCGATCTCAACACCGAACGAGCCCGGGCATCGATCAAAGGACTGATCGGCTCCGTGCCCAAGACGGCCCGCCTCCGCGACATCAACGAGGAACGACTCGTTGATATCGACGCGATCCGCCTCGGTGACGTGATCCTGGTTCGCGCCGGCGAGCAGCTGCCGGTGGACGGGGTTGTCATCGGCGGTAACGGCGCAGTCGACGAAGCCTCGATCACCGGCGAACCGACCCCGAAAGACAAAACACAGGACTCGATGGTGTTCGCCGGCACGATCCTGCAAGCCGGTGCCCTGGACGTGCACACAGAACGCGCCGGCGATGACACCACGTTCGCCCGGATCGTCATCCTGGTCGAAGATGCCGAAGCCGCACAAGCCCCGATCCAGCGATCGACGGCACCGTCGCCGCAGCGATCAACTTCGCCGACCAAACCCGCCCAGGCGCCCGCGACGCAATCGCCCAGCTCCGTACGACCAACCGAGTCGCGATGCTCACCGGCGACAACACTGCTTCGGCCCGCAAGATCGCAGCCGAACTGGGCATCGACGAAGTCTTCGTCGGCCTGCTCCCCGAACACAAAGTCGACGCCATCCACGCCATGCAACGAGACGGTCATCGCGTCGCCATGATTGGCGACGGCATCAACGACGCTCCCGCACTCGCAACCGCCGATGTCGGTATCGCCATGGGTGTCGGCGGCACCCAGGCCGCTCTGGAAGCCGCCGACATTGCGCTCCTGACCAACGACCTCTCCCGGATCGTATTCGCCAGAGCCATCGCCCGCCGCGCCTACCGGACCATCAAGGAAAACCTGTTCGTCGGCGTCGGCGTCGTCCACGTACTCGGCATCACCGCCGCCCTACTCGGCCTCATCGGCCCTGTCCAAGCAGCCATCATCCACCTCGACCCGGACCTGCTCGTCTTCCTCAACTCAACCAAACTGCTCCGAGTCAACATCGGCACCACAGCTCCCACGACCACCGTCTCCGCCGCGGGTCAGACATGACTCCGAGAACGCGATGGGCAGCGTCACCGTGGTGGAAGACGCCAACCTGCTCGTATCTGTCGGCGATCCGCTCGTCGGTCGTGGACGACCAGCGTGTGGGCCATTCGACGTAGCGGTTCGCTTCGACGCCTCGTGGATCGATCCGGGGTTGACAAGTGTCGTCAACTTCCTCGGCCCGATCGAGAACCGGCCTCTGGGCGCCTCGTTCGTCATGAACACCATTGACTTGAATTCCAATTTCAGATTAATGTTATTGACATGAATTTGAAAAGGACGTACTCCTCGGAGGTGAGGACAGCGAAGGCGGCCGACACCAGGCAACGCATCCTCGACGCCGCCCAGGATCTGTTCATGGACCGATCGGCCGAGTTCACACTCGACCGGGTGGCGACGATGAGCGGCGTCACCGTTCAGACGGTGCTTCGCGTTTTCGGCAGCAAACAAGCACTGATCCTGGCAGCGATCGGCACCTTCCGCCAGTCCGACGAGCCGAGGTTCGTCGGACCGTCGGGGGCGATCGCAGCGATCATCGCCCGGCTGTACGACGACTACGAGGAGATCGGCGACCGCGTCATTCGCATGCTCGCCGACGAGTTCCATATTCCGGGTTTCAGCGAGATCACGATGATCGGGCGCCAGAGGCATTGCGAGTGGGTCAACGCGGCGTTCGCCGAGCAGCTGGCCGCGCAGCCAGCGCGCAAGCGCACCCTCTTGCTCACTGCGCTCATCGCTGCCACCGACGTCTACGTCTGGAAACTGCTTCGGCGCGACCTGGCGCTCGACCGCAAGACATCCCAATCGATCACCGAGTTGCTCGTAACCGGAGCGCTCCACACGAAGGAGAAGTAGGCGATGGCACGAATCATGTGGGCCTGTTGGGACGGCGGTGGAAACCTGACGCCGAGCCTGGGAATCACTCGGGTCCTCGAAACGAGGGGACACGAAGTCCACTTCTACGGACGACCTGACATGGTGCACCGAGTCGAGGCAGCGGGATTCGCAGCGACTGCGCTCAAGCAGGCGCGCACCGACTTGGACCGCTACTCGTTCCACCCGATGGCCGCGGTCTTCGGATTCACCAGCTCTCCAGCCGTCGGTGAAGAACTCGTCGAGGTAGCCCGGCAATCGGACCCCGACGTCGTCGTGATCGATGCGATGTTCGCTTCCGCACTGAGCGTCGCGCCTCGGTTCAACCGACCGACTGCTGTGATGCTGCACACCTTTTTTCACCACATGCTCGACAGCTGGCGGGGCAACTTCACCATGCAGAGCGAGTCGCGTCAGCGCGCCGGTTTCGACAGGCTGCCGGATCTGGACGTGCTGTGGGGCGAGCGCGATGTGCTCCACGTCAACGCGCTGCGAGCATTCGACGGACAGTCGGATACGGCCAACTGGCCCGTCATCCACGGCGCTCCCGTGTTGGCCACCGAACGACGAGCCGTCAAGGTGGACCTGCCGTGGAGCACCGACGACCAGACCCCGATCGTGCTGCTCAGCTTCAGTACCGTGCCGGAGCAACGTAACGCCGGCATGCTGCAACGTGCCCTCGATGCCCTCGGCCCGCTTCCCGTGCACGTCGTCGCCACTACGGGCGGCATCGTCGACCCGGCAGAGCTCACCGCCCCGGCAAACGCCTACCTCGTACCCTTCGCAGACCATGATCAGCTGATGGACCGCTCAGCGATGGTCGTTGGCCACGGCGGTCACGGCACCACGATGCGAGCGCTCAGCCACGGTCTCCCGATGGTCGGCATCCCGGCAAAGGGAGCAGACCAGGTCCCCATCACCAAACTCATCGATCAGTGGGGAGCAGGGCGAGCACTCTCGACGGACCCCGACGTCATCCAGATCCGAACTGCAGTGCAGGAGATCCTCGGTGACCCGAGCTTCGGCGACGAAGCTGCGCGTCGCTCCACCGCCTTCGCCGGCCTCGATGGTGCCACGATGGCCGCAGACTCGATAGAAACCGTCGTCCCGGCGATCAGCTGAAGGCGACGGGCGGAGAGCCGGGGATTCTCGAAGATGCCGGGCGTTGCGGTCGACATTCTTCGACACGTGACGGGTCGACATAAAGCGCAGCGATCGCCTCGGGCACGAGGTATGCCTGCGCGATCCGGCGAGGTTGCGAGCCGGTCCGGCATCGAAGCGCGGCCTTGGGCCCTCCGGCCATGTGGCGGCCGGCCCCGTGACGTACGGTCGCGAATCGAGGCGTCGCCCCACTCGGCTGCGCTGCATTTCGAGAAGTCGACGTTCTCGACGATGCCTTCCCGACACGAGGAGCGCCATGAACCACCACCCGCGAACCGACTTCGACCTCGACGAGGTGGATCGCCTACTCACGACGACCAAGCAGGTCCGGCAACGACTCGATCTGACGCGGCCCGTGCCGTACAACGAACTCCTCGAGTGCATCGACCTGGCCGGTCACGCACCGATGGGCGGAAACCTCGAACGCAACCGTTGGATGATCATCGATGATGCCGATACGAAGTCGGCGATCGGTGAGTGGTTCGCAGCGGTCGGGCGTCCATATCTGGCGTTGAATGCGGAGGCACCTGCCGACGACCGCAGCCGAAGGGTGATGGATTCCGCCAGCTTCCTCATCGATCACTTCACGGACGTACCTGCGTTCGTGCTGGCGATGCGCCTTGACCGTCCACCGAACGACTCGTCCCAGGGTCAGGTGGCGGCCTACTACGGCTCGGTGCTTCCTGGCGTGTGGAGTTTCCAGCTGGCAGCACGGGCACGGGGTATCGGTTCTGCGTGGACGACGTTCCACCTCGAGCACGAAGCGGCGATCGCCGAGCTGCTCGGCATTCCGACGACCGTGACCCAGGTGTGCCTCCTTGCCGTCGGGTACTACACGGGTGACACGTTCATGCCTGCCCCGCGTCGATCGGCTGCGGACGTCACGTACCTCAACCGCTGGAAGCAGCCGGTGAGATCAGCCGAGTGACGGCGTCGACGCCGGGTCGACACCGGCAACATCTTCAGCTCGTGCGGTGCTCGCACGCAACTCCGAGTTTCCGGGCGTCTCCGGCCTTGCGTGATGCCGATGATCTCTCATACCCGCCCCGGTACTTGCGTACGATTCCACCGGCCGTATTTGCGGGATCCGATTGGTCGGCCGGCGATGTGGTCGTCAACCTGGCAGACGTCTGGGGGCCTCGGAAGCGAGCCCGTCGAGACAGATGTCGACGTGGCGATGTGCGAGTGCCCGCTCGTCGGCGGGAGGAAGGCCGACGGCGAGTGGGCGGCAGGCGCGAATGATCGTGAAGCCGATGTCCTTGGCGGTGACGTCATGTCCTAGCAGACCCTCGCGGTGGGCGCGGTCGACGATGGCGTGAAGGAGTGACTCGGCGCGTGCTCGTTGCTCTGGCCAGTTCGCGTGGTCCAGCAGCGGGTAGATGAGGTTGAGCACCCCGACGCCGTGGTCGATCGCCAGATGCATGTACCGCCGCAGCGCCTCGACACCGGTGGCGGAGTCGGCGAGCGCGCTCTCGCCGGCTGCGACGCTGCGATCCAACACGTGGAGGGCGACGGCGTGCAGGAGCGACTGCTGGTCTGGGAAGTGTCGATAGAGCGTGCCGATTCCGACCTCGGCACGGTTGGCGATCGCGTCCCGTGCTGGCTCGCTGCCCACCTCGAGGATCAACTCGACTGCGGCGTCGAGCAGCCGCTCGCGGTTACGTCGTGCGTCGGCACGCATCCGGTCCTGCTTTCTTCAGTCCTGTCGCTCGTAGCCATCCGGCTCTCCGCATCCGGATCGAATCCGATGAATGGATCCGAGTCTAGGGTTGGCCTACCATCTAAACGGAGTATAATCCTCCGCTTACTGTCCAGCGACCGATTGTGTGGGGGAAGCGAGGCAACATGACCATGGACGTGATTCGTCTCGATCGACTCCGCCGCGACGATGCCGCGCTCGCCGGCGGCAATGCTGCGAATCTGGGTGAGCTCACCCAGATCGAAGGCGTCAGAGTGCCGCCGGGCTTCTGCGTGAGTACCGAGGCGTTCGGGCGCCTCATGACGGAACTTTCGATCGACGCGCTGCTCGACCGGTTGTCATCTATCCGACCGGACGACGGCGATGCGATCGCAGCGGTGAGCGGGGAGATCCGATCGAGGATCGAACAGTCGACGATCCCCGCAGCTCTGGTCTCCTCGATCCTCGACGCCATCGACGAGGTCGGTGAGCATTCGACGTGGGCGGTCCGCTCGAGTGCGACAGCCGAGGACCTACCGACTGCGTCGTTCGCCGGTCAGCACGACACGTTCCTCAACGTGATCGGGCCCAACGAGATCATCGACCGGATTCGCCGGTGTTGGGCATCGTTGTTCACCGAACGCGCCATTGCCTACCGCCAACGTCACGACATCGACCATCGCAGTGTCAGCATCGCCGTGGTTCTGCAGCAGATGGTGATTCCCCAGGCCTCAGGAGTGATGTTCACGGCCGACCCGTTGAGCGGCGACCGCACGGTCGTGGCGATCGAAGCGTGCGTCGGCATCGGCGAGGCCCTCGTGTCAGGTCTGGTGAACCCTGACGTATACAAGGTACGCGCCGGCGAAATCGTCGAGAAGCATCCCTCCCCCAAGGCCCTGGTGATTCTCGCCGTACCGACGGGGGGCACCCGGCACCAGGCGCTCGACCCGGCACGTCTGACGCAGCCGGCGCTGACGGACAGCCAAGTCGCAGGACTGGCAGCGCTGGGTCGACAGGTCGAGTCGCACTTCGGTTCGCCGCAGGACATCGAGTGGTGCCTCGTCGACGACGAATTCCACATCGTCCAGAGCCGCCCGATCACGACGCTGTTCCCGATCCCCGAGGTGGACGACGAGGCACATCACGTCTACGTCTCGGTCGGACACCAGCAGATGATGACCGACCCGATGAAGCCGCTCGGGCTGTCCGTATGGCAGCTGACGACGCCCGCCCCGATGTCAGAAGCCGGTGGGCGGCTGTTCGTCGATGTCACCATACGTTTGACGAAGCCGTCGAGCCGCGTCGGCCTCCTCGACGCCTTCGGGAAACACGATCCGTTGGTCCGGGACGCGCTCCAGACCGTCCTCGATCGTGGTGACTTCATCCCGCTGCTACCCGACGATGGTCCGACAGGGTCGCCGGTTGTCGCTTTGCTCGCCCCGATCGAGGCGGACTCTGCGATCGTGACCGAGTTGATCGAACACAGCGAGTTGTCCATCGCCGCTTGCCAACGTGACATCCGCACCAAGTCCGGACCGGAACTGTTCGAGTTCATCCTGACCGACATCCAAGAACTACGGCGGCTGCTGTTCGACCCGCGAAGCCATCAGGTCTTCACGGCGGCAATGGATGCGACGTGGTGGCTCAACGAGCACCTGCTGACATGGTTGGGCGACAGGAGCGTGGCCGACATCCTCACGCATTCCGTCCCCCACAACGTCACGTCGGAGATGGGCCTTTCGCTCCTCGACGTCGCCGACGCGATCCGCCGCCGGCCCGAGGTGGTCGCCTTCCTGCACACCGTCGACGACGACGACGCCTTCCTCGACGAATTGGACAGACTCGACGGCGGGCCAGAGGCGCGCGCCGCCATCGAGGGCTTCCTCGAGCGGTACGGCATGCGTTGTGCCGGCGAGATCGACATCACCAGACCGAGGTGGAGTGAACAACCAACGACGCTCCTGCCGCTCATCCTCGCCCACGTCAAGAACATGGAGCCTGGCGAAGCACTGCGCCGCTTCGAGCAAGGGCGCCTCGAGGCCTCGGCGAAGGAGCAGGAGGTGCTGCAGCGCCTGCGGGCCCTACCGGACGGGGACGGGAAAGCCCTGGAAACCAAGCAGAAGATCGATTGTGTCCGAACGTTCATCGGGTTCCGGGAGTACCCGAAGTACGCCATGATCAGCCGATACTTCATCTACAAACGGGCGATGATGGCGGAGGCCGAACGGCTCGTCGACGAAGGCGTGCTCGATGAGAAGGAGGACATCTTCTTCCTCCGTTTCCACGAGTTCCACGACGTCGTGCGCACGAACATCATGGACGAGCAGCTCGTCGACCAGCGCAAAGACGCCTTCCGCAGCTTCCAGACGCTGACACCGCCCAGGGTGCTCACCTCCGACGGCGAAGCTGTCGTCGGGGCCTATCGGCGCAGCGACGTGCCCAGCGGTGCGCTGGTCGGACTGGCGGTCTCCGCCGGGGCGGTGGAAGGTCGCGCCCGCGTCATCGCCGACATCGCCGATGCCGATCTCGAACCCGGCGACATCCTCGTCACCGCCTACACGGACCCCAGCTGGACGCCGCTGTTCGTCGCGATCGCCGGCCTGGTCACCGAAGTCGGCGGCATGATGACGCACGGTGCCGTCATCGCGCGGGAGTACGGCCTGCCGGCCGTCGTCGGCGTGGAACGCGCCACCGAGCGGATCCGTGACGGGCAACGGATTCGTCTTCACGGAACAGACGGTTACGTGCTACTGCTGCCTTCGGATGTTCCATGAATCGGGCGAAATCGACCGGATCTACCACGCTCGTCGACAAGCGCGGAGGATTCGCGGCCTGCTTCGATCGCTCGGGAACCGACTCGCAATACGCCTAGGCGCGAGCGATGCCGGAGGGATCGAACTTGTCGAGGATGATGTTCATCGCCTGGTCGACCGTCAAGCCGTCGTAGATATGTGCCCCGTTGTGCGTGACGTGGCCGGACGAGAAGTCGTAGGTGTAGAACGGGACGACACCCGCATCGAGATCCTTCTTGAGCTCGACTCGCTCTGCCACAGCGTCGTAGAACGGTGCCGGCCCGCTCGCGCCGGCGACGCCGCTCAGGCCGGGACCGATGTCTTGGTTGAAGCCGCTGATGAGGCGCACGAGGAATGTGGTGCCCGAACAGTCGTCGAGCTTGTTGTCCTTGTCAGTCTGTGAGACGGTCTGATACCCCTTCAGAATGTTGGCCCACTTGTTCGTCCGGATCGGGACGACTCTGCCTTGCTTGCCGGCGATCGCCAGCTTGAGGGCATCGACGATCTGGATTTTCTTGATGTCGTCGGTCATCATTGCGTCGAGGATCTTGCTGTTGACGGTATTCGTCCCGCCGACGATGTCGGCCTTGTTCTTCTTTGCCTCTGCAGCGTTATAGCTGCCGCCGAATCCACCTTGCGTCAACTTGCCGTTGTCCTTGTTCAGCATCTGGTTGTGGCTGAGCACGTTGTCGGCGTCGACGAGGTACGGCTTGCCATCGTCCCAGAACACGTTCTCCCGGTGGAGGTCGTCCAGCCCGGCGAGGTAGGCGAACACGAGCGTCTCGTGGAACGCCGGTTCAATGGGTGTCGCGCCGCCCGTCTTCTTCAAGTCTTCGGCACTCATGCCCTTGACGAGTTGCACCAACGAGCCGTAGGTGGCGTTGGAACTCATCTTGATCGTCGTCAGCCGCTCCTTGGGATCATTGAGCCCGACGATCTGGTTGATCTTGCTGGCTGCACTGGTCGGGTCGTCGCCGAGGAGTGCTTCTTCGAGGCTCTTGTCCTCCGGCTTGATCATCGCCTCGACCACCGTGTCGGTGGCGAACTTGTGGCCGAGCGGTCCCAGCGGCTTGGCGAACTTGACCTTGATGACACCGAGGCCGTGCTCGTGCAGGTCGCTCTCGATGAACTTCACATCGGTGATCGTCACCGTCGCCGGTGCCGTCGGATTGAGCCATCTGCGCCAGTGGTCGAGTGAGTTGGCGACGTAGATGGCTCCATCCCTGATGCGATCGAATTTGTCCTGCTTGGCCGAGAAGCCGCTGATGAATCCGTCGAGGGACGCTCCTGGTCCGTTCCATGTGTCGTAGCGGAGCGCCTGATTGAGCAGGAAGGCGACATGCGCAGGTTTCGCCAACTGGCCGTCCATCGTGCCGGCGTACCGTTGCTCGGCTGCCGTCAGGAGACCGGCAATCGTCGTCTCGTACGTCTGCTTCAGCGTCGTTCCGGTGGAATTCGAGCGGCCTTTGCGGATGTAGCCGCGGCGGTTGGCGCCGATCGCGCCGACGTGCGCTGCAGGCACGGAGACGGCCGGCCGCCACGTCACATCGGAGATAACGGACCGCTTCTGCACCATGGCATTGGCATTGTCCACGAGGATCGGATCGTTCGGTGAGAGCTGCGGACCCTTGAACCCGCTCCAGTCGGTCGAGTCGCGAAGATGGGCCTTCGATGTCACCAACGCCGGTCCGAATGTCCGCCGGATGACGGATTTACGATGCGCCGAGTGAGCCGTTGCGCCGCCCTGCTGGACGACGTGGGCCAATTCGTGAGCGAGTAGGCGCTGGCCGTCACCACTGCTCGGTTTGAACTGGTTGTTGGCGAAGTACACGTCGTTGCCGACCGTGAACGCCCTGGCGTTGAGCGATCGATTCAGGCTGTCGTCACTCGAACCCTCATGGATGCGGACGCTCGAGAAGTCGGCGTCGAAGGCACCCTCCATCGACGTGCGCGCAGCGTCGTCCAGCGGCCGCCCGCCGCCCCGGGTCCGTTCGATCGACGAAGCGACACTGGACTCGACGACCCCACCTGCCATGCCGTGCTCGGGTATCGAACTCGCACGCTCCGAGGCGGCTGCTCGGCGCACGCTGTCGACACCACGTGATTCGTCATGATGACCAGCTCCGGGATCGTCACCGAGTTGCTCAGACTGCTGGCCTTTGATTGCGGGGCCGAGGTCCTCTCCATCGAGGTCGATCTCGTCCTCTTTCGCGCCGCCGGGAGCAGATCCAGCCGGCTCCCGCCTGAGAACGAGCGCGTTGGCGGCGCTGGTCAACGGGCTGGTGGAGCGATGGATCCGCGTTGCGTTTGTGTGGTCCGTGACCGGCGCAGGGCCGAGGTCGGCCAAAAACGCAGGGCTGGTGCTGCGCCGGATGCGCGACGCGGCGGGCGACCCGATCGATTCGGCGGCGGATCCGGCGGCCGAGCGTTGGATCGACAACATCACCGCGTCGGCTGCACGGTCCGCCTCGCGTTCGAACGGATCATCGGCCCCCCCGACCGTCAGCTTTGCCTGAACGACGACATCGCCTGCCGGGCGGAGGCGCTGTGGCGTCTGATCCTGCACAGGCACCGGTCTTTTCCTTTCGACTGCGTCCGGCCGCAGACGTGTCACCATGGTGCCCATACCCGGACATTACCATTGGCGGAAATGGCGGAAATGGCGGAAATGCGACTATCGATGTCTGCCACGAACAGTCGGTTCTGTTGCCGGGCTCCGGGCGAGTAGAGCAGCGGCTTCTTCGATGCTGAGTGGCTCGGAGAAAAGAAAGCCTTGACCGAATTCGCACTGCTGATTGCGGAGGCTGTCGGCTTGGATGTCGTGCTCGATTCCTTCAGCGACCGTCTGCATGTCCATCGTTTTTGCGAGGTCGAGCATGCCGCGCACGATCGGCGGAAGGTTCGACCTGTCGGTGATCGTGTCGGTGAAGGACTTGTCGATCTTCAAGATGTCGATGGGGAATTGGCGGAGGTAGCTGAGTGACGAGTAGCCGGTACCGAAATCGTCGATCGCCAGCCGAACGCCGAGCGCACGCAACTCGTGCAATCTTCGTGCCGCCAGTTCGGCGTCTTGGACGAGGACGCTTTCGGTCATCTCGAGGATCAGCAAAGCAGCTGGAAACCCCGATTTGTCGAGCGCAGCTGCGACGTGTTCGACAATGTCCGGTGTGGCGATCTGACGGGCGGAAAGGTTCACGGCCATCGTCAACTGGGCGTGTGGATAGGAGTGCTGCCAGTTGGCTGCGGTGCCGCAGGCTGCTTCCAGCACCCAGCGACCGATCGCCACGATCGAGCCGTTGGATTCGGCGATCGGGACGAAGGTGACCGGGTTGATGACACCTCGGGTCGGATGATCCCACCGCAGTAGTGACTCGAAGCCGACGACTTCGTTCGCTTGTAGATCGATGACAGGTTGATAGACGAGGCGGAACTGTTGGAGCTCGAGTGCCTGACGGAGGTCGTTTTCCAACGCGATCCGGTCGAGTGTCTCCGTGGCCATCGCCGGCTCGTAGGACGTCCACTTCGCTTTGCCGGTGTTCTTCGCCTTGTACATTGCCATGTCGGCGTTGCGAATCATCGATGAGGCAGTGTCTGCGATGTCGCCGACGGCGATCCCGATACTCGCCGACAGCACGATGTGTTGTGAGCCTGCGCTGAACGGGGCGGTCAACGATTGGAGCACGCGATCGGCGACCAGTTCGGCCTCGTCACGAGCTCGCGGCGCTTCTTCGATCAAAATGGCGAACTCGTCCCCGCCGAGCCGTGAGACGGTGTCGAGAGTGCGCACAGCGCTACTCAATCGAGACGCGACCTCTCGCAGCACCTCGTCGCCAGCGTCGTGGCCCCCGACGTCATTGATCGTTTTGAAGCCGTCGAGATCGAGGGAGACAACGGCGACACCCATGCCAGTGCGTGAGGTGCGCAAGAGTGCTTGTTCGAGACGATCGTGGAACAGCGCACGATTGGCGAGACCGGTGAGCGAATCGTGGAAGGCGCTGTGGCTCAGTTCCCTCTCGACGCGTTTGCGGTCGGTGATATCGCGCAGGTTGATCACCATCCCGCCGACGGCCGGATCATCGGAAAGGTTCGCTGCGCGGACACCGAACCACCGTTCCGAACCGTTGTACTCGGTCGCTCGCACCTCGGACTCGTCGACCACACCGCTCGTCGACCACCAGCGAGCAAGGACACTGCGCGCCGCATCTCTGTCGCGTGGACGGATCAGTTCGATGACATCCATACCCCTCGTCGCCGCACCGGCTCGACCGAGCATCACCGCAAGGTTGGGGGCATCGTTCAGGATTCGTCCAGCGTTGTCGACGACGATCACTGCATCAGACGAGTTTTCAGCCAGCGCCGCGTAGAACCGTGTACTGCGCGTCAATGCCTCCTCCTGGCGCTGGCGTGCCTTCACCAGCCGAGTCGAGCGCGCGAACGCGAGCACCACCAGCAGAAACGTCCCTGCCAACATCCCTACCGGGTTGGGTCGGTAGCCGTCGCTGGACTCCCATACCTCGATGACGCCAGGCACCACCAAGGGCATCAGGGTGATGACGAGACGAGCGTCGGTGACCCGGGGTTTGGCGAACGCCGGCTCCCGGTTGGGGCCGGCAACGTTGGCCGGCCACGCTGCTATTGCGAGGCTCACCGCGCCAACCATCCAGCCGACGTCCGCCCCCTTGGATACCACCGACGCGTCAGCGATCATCAAGGAGGTGAAATCGGAGACGAGCCACAGCGCCACACCGACGATCAGGAACACCCCGCTTCGTCCTCGCAGCCGCCGGCTGAACATCGCCTGGACCACGACACCGAGCAGTGCGGCGTCCAAAATTGGGTATGCAGTCCAGATCACTCGTGTCGATATCGGCAGCGAGGCGTTGTCGACGATGGCACGAACGGCACTGATCTGCGTCGCCAGGATGACAGCGAGAACAGCGAACGAGCCGATATCGATCAACCCATCGACGTCGATACGACGCGCACCGTAACCACCGACGATCAGGCTCGACAGACCGACGGCAATTGCAACGTACGACGCCAGCCAAAAGGAGTCCGCCACCGATAC